>JAZRIS010000005.1:0-54777 GCA_045645425.1 Barnesiella sp. | reverse complement strand
CAAAATAAATACCTTTGCGTTAAATTCAATAGATTGATTGTAATGGAGGATATAAATCGTCTTAAAATAGTGCTTGTAGAAAAGAAACGCACAGGCAAATGGTTGGCAGAACAATTAGGAAAAAATCCGTCAACCGTATCTAAATGGTGCTCAAATGTTGCACAGCCTGATTTGGCTACATTGGTGAAAATTGCAACCTTATTGGAGGTTGATGTACAAGATTTGATAAATAAAACAAAGTAATTATGGCTAAGAAGAAAGTTCAATCAATAGAGCCTAATATTGCAGACCTTGCGAATGGTTGGTTAAAATCTTATAAGTTAGATTATAAATTGGAACAAGAGTCTCTGAACACAGAGATAGATAAAGCATTGCACGACTACTTTTCTAAGAATGGAGGTAATGGCGCAAATCGTCCTGATGCCAAATTATTGCTTCAAGATAGTAGATTTAACTATTATCCTATCCTAATAGAATACAAAGGTTACAAGGATAAATTGGTTAAGCTTGACTCTTCTAATCAAGTTGAGAATAAAACTGCTAAGAACGAGTCTAATTTCAAGCATATCAATTCCTATGCTGTCAATGGTGCTGTACATTATGCCAACGCTTTGCTTCACCATACAAGTTATACCGATATTATAGCTATTGGTATGACAGGTCATAAAGATGAGTTTGGAAAAATTCAGCATCAAATAGGAGTTTATTATGTATCAAAAAAGAATTTGGGTGCAGGTCAGAAGGTTGGAGAGTTTTCCGATTTCTCATTTTTAGCTCCTGATAATTTTGATTCATTTATAGAACAAGTAGAGGCTTTAAGTTTAACTCAAGAAGAATTGGATAAGCTTAAAGAAAAAAGAGAGCAAGAAATTACTGCAAGTCTGACCAAATTAAACAACGACATCTATCAGCATGAAAAAGGACTCGGCGAAAATGATCGAGTATATTTGGTTGCAGCATCTATCATAGCGACATTGGGTATTCCTGGAAAAGTCGCACCTCTTGAAAAGGATGAACTAAAATCTTTGGAAGAAGAAGGCAATACCGATGGGGATATTATACTTCGTAAAATCAAGGCTTTTCTTAAAGAAAAACAATTACCGCAAGCCAAAAAAGACTTGATAATTCGCACTTTGCAAAATACCCTTACCTCTGAAAACATCAATAAAGCAGAAAATGGAGAAAGTCAGCTAAAACGAGTGTTTACGAAAATTGTAGATGACTTAGGCATTTATTATAAAATTGGATTAACGACCGACTTTACCGGCAAATTATTCAATGAAATGTATGGTTGGCTTGGATTTTCACAAGACAAACTCAACGATGTTGTTCTGACACCTTCGTATGTTGCCACATTGTTGGTCAAGCTGGCTCGTGTAGATAAAGATTCTTATGTTTGGGATTTTGCGACAGGTTCAGCCGGACTATTGGTAGCCGCAATGAATGAGATGCTTATTGATGCGAAAAACAGCATTAACTCCCCCGAAGAATTATCAAAAAAGCAAGCAAAAATCAAGGCTGAACAACTGCTTGGCATCGAATTATTACCAAGTGTGTATATGCTGGCTATTCTCAATATGATTCTTATGGGAGATGGTAGTTCAAATATTCTCAATAAGGATTCATTGACAGACTTTGATGGTAAATATGGCTTTGGCAATATAGATGAAGATTTTCCGGCGAATGCTTTTGTGCTTAATCCGCCTTATTCGGCTGCGGGAAATGGTATGAATTTCGTTAAAAAGGCTTTGGGGATGATGAATAGATGATATGCAGCCATCATTATTCAAAACTCAGCAGGTTCAGGAAATGCAATAGAATATAACAAAAGTATATTAGAGAAGAATACTTTATTGGCTAGTATCAAAATGCCTATCGACCTTTTTATTGGTAAGGCAAGTGTACAAACTCATATATATGTTTTTAGAGTTAATGAAGCACACAAGAAAGACGATATAGTAAAGTTTATTGATTTTTCAAATGATGGTTATACTCGTTCTAATCGTAAAAAGGCAAGTTGCAATTTGAGAGATACCGATAATGCCAAAGAGCGTTACGAAGAAGTAGTAAACCTTGTTCGATTTGGTAAGAATAAGCTGTGTTATTTAACCGACAAAGAATATTATGAGGGAACTATTGACCCTAAGAATGGAGCTGATTGGAATCAATCTAAGCCCAATGATGCAATACCTACGTTAACAGAATTCAAGAAAACAGTTGCAAATTTTCTTGCATGGGAAGTATCTGCCTTATTAAAACAGCAGGCTAAAGAGGAGGATAGCTTGGGAAAATAGATTCCCCACTTGACAAAAAACTTTCTGATGTTGAGTGGGGAGAATATGAATTTCAGCAGATATTCAATCGAATTGAACAAGGTCGGCGTTTGAAAAAAGAAGACCAACTCCCAGGTAATATTCCATTTGTTATGGCTGGTATTACTAACACTGGTGTTATTAACTATATTTCAAACCCTGTTGCTTCTTTCCCTAAAAACTCTATTACTGTCGATATTTTTGGTAATACATTTTATCGTGATTATGATTTTGGAGCAGGGGATGATACTGGTGTGTATTGGAATGATGATGTGGAATATTCCAAAGATGCAATGTTGTTTTTTGCTGTTGCTATGCAAAAGGCTTTATTAGGAAGGTTCTCATACGGAAAGAAATTAAGAAGTTCTCAAAGCCTTCAATTCAAAATGATGCTTCCTGTAAAAAACGACAGAATCGACTTTGATTTTATCAGCTCCTTTATAGCGGAGCTGAAAGCGGAGCGTATAAAGGAGCTGAAAGCATACTTAAAGGTTACAGGGTTTGATAATTATGAATTAACAAAAGAAGAACAGGATTCATTAGCTGTAATTGAAGAAAATAATGTGCTATGGCGTGAATTTAAAATGGAAGAACTATTTGAAAAGATTTCTACCATTAAATTGCCGTATAAAGCCAAAGAACTACCGGAAGAAACTACAGATAATTTTGTTCTACCTTGTTTAACTTCAAGTTTTAAAAATCAAGGGCTGAATTATTATGCTCCCAAAGAAGGTGCTACAATTTTAAAAGATGTTATAAGCATCCCATCTAATAGCGATGTTTATCGAGCATATTTCCAATCGAATGATTTCACTGTTTTATCCGATGCTTATGCTATCCGATGGAAAGATAAATCTATGCACATATCACAAAACCAATATCTGTTTATGGTTATGTGTATCAATAAGTTTACAGATTTGCCTATATATTCTTACAAAAATAAATTAGGTGGTTGGAATGTGGTAAAGAACAAGTCAATTCTTCTACCGGTAAAGAAGGATAAAATTGACTTCGATTTTATGGAAACATTTATCAATGCAATCAAAAAACTTACATTGAAAAATGTTGCTGAATATGCAGATAAGAGAATAGCTGCGACAAAAAAAGCGATACAGAATAAAAAAGGAAATAGTACTGAAATAATAAATAATAATAGTACCTCGAATGATGAAAATTACAATAAAAAAGGAATATAAATCTCTACGATCTCTTCCAACTTTTGAGTTGCCAGACTTTTGTATGTTAACAGGAAAAAATGGTAGTGGAAAGAGTCATCTATTGGAAGCTATATCAAAACAAGAAATCGTGACCGTTTCTTGCGATGACAAGAATATTGCGAATATTAAATATATTCCTTTTAATGGTTTAAACCCCAAGGTGGAATCTGATTGCCAATATTTAACATTGACAAGTAATAAGAAGCAAATTTGGAGTCAAATAAACCATCTAAAGGCAGAATATAGCAGGATAAGGGAGAAAAATCCTCGACTTACTATGCTTGACATTTTACAACGTATAGGAGGTAATGATTCTACAAAAAGATTGTTTATGCATTTTATGACTTTAAATAATGAAAATGTTGAATTAATTAATGAGGATTTCTTTGATAAAAACTACGATATATCAATATTAAATCCGAATGAAGTTTTTTCAAGCCAATTTGCTGCAATATTTAAGTTATATCATACACGATTAGAAGATAATAATTATCGTATTTATAGGAACGAAAAATTTGGTGAACATTATGATGTTTTAACAGACGACGAATTTGTACTAAAATATGGTCCTAAACCTTGGACTTTAATTAATGAGATGTTGACAAATGCACGCCTCCCTTATAGAGTCAATAATCCTGAAGGGCAGAGTAAAGAGGCAGACTTTCATTTATGCTTAAGAGATGATGAAAGAAATATTGAGATTCAAGTTAATGATTTATCTACAGGAGAAAAAGTTTTGATGTCTCTTGCTCTTGCAATATATAACACATCAGAAAACGAGTTTAGACCTGATGTCCTATTGTTAGATGAGCCTGATGCACCATTACATCCGGAATATTCAAAGGTCTTGGTTGAAGCGGTAAAAAAATCGATTGTAGAAAAGGCTTGTGTTAAAGTTATAATGACAACTCATAATCCAACAACAATAGCATTAGGGGACGAATTTGACATTTATCAAATGGATAGAAACTTAGGGTATCCTGTAAAAGTATCAAAACGATTTGCTCTAAACCTTTTAACCAATGATCTTGAGAATCTTAGGGTATCTACAGAAAGTCGTAGGCAAATTTTTGTTGAAAATCTTAATGATGTTGGTTACTATGAACGCATTATAAGATTGTTGAAGGTAGAGTTGCCTATTAGCCCTCAGTTTCTACCGCCACATAATAGAAATGGGTCTAATTGTGAAGATGTAAAAAATATTGTAACTTCTCTTAGGGGATTGGGCAATGATTTGGTTTATGGATTAGTTGATTATGATAATCATAATGCTGATATGGGATATGTATATGTTATCGGAGGACAAAAAAGATATGCAATTGATAACTATATATTTGATCCAATATTTGTTGCATTCCTATTAGTGCGAGAGAAGATAGTTAAAACATCTGATATGGGAGTTGCAGAATATACATTTACTAAGCTGAATAATTTGGATGATGCTTCAGTGCAAATTATCATAGATTATATAGCTGCTCAATTAAACCTAACGATTGACGAAAGAGTTGAATATATAACGCAAAATGGTAAAAAATACCAAATATCAAAATCTTATTTTGCGATTCAAGGGCATGAACTAGAACAAAAGATTATGAATAAATGGCCTCAACTTAATTCTGTGAAGAGAGGGAAGAATGATGAAAATATATTAAAGAACTATATGTTGGATAATGTTATTTCTGAGTATTCGGAATTCTTATCAAATGATTTTATAGAAACCTTTAGTAAAATAGTATAATAGAAATATGGAACAATATATTACTGCAGGTTTAATAGGCTCATTAGCCACTATAATAATACAAGCCATCATTAATGCTATCTCTGAAAGAGTTAAACATAAACGAGAACTTCGTTCCAAGGTATTTCAACGCAAGTTAGAAGTAGTTGAAAAGGCTATGTCGTGGTATCAAGAAACTCTTGATATGTATTATATGCTTCAAACGGCATTAAAAGAATATGATAAGGATTGCAATCCTATCACGGTACAAAAGATACAAGTCGCTTGTATGAAATCAAACAAGTTGTTTCAAGAAGCAGAAAACCGTTTGAATTCCATTTATCTATACTATGATTTTTCTGATATTGAAAAGAAATATCATGGTAGAGAATCTATGGACCACATAAATAAGTTACTTACTCTCGTTGCTGAAATTGGTCATAAAATCGCAACTATTGAGCCTTCTGAATTTGCAGAGCAATTATGTATAGCATTGCATGAACAAAGAGTAAAAGCGTCTCACATGTTAGCCGACGCTATAGATAATCAAGTATATATAATTGCAGAGATTGGGCAGAAATTAAGAACTGAGTACAAGGATTATTTAAAATGAACAACAATATTGTATGAAACGCATAAAAATATTCATAAGTAGTGTTCAAAGTGAGTTTGCCGAAGAACGAGCTATGCTTTGTCATTATATCCGAACAGATGTCCTGTTGGGTAAATTCTTTGAGCCATTTATATTTGAAGAAGTGCCTGCTAATGAATATCCGACAAGCCACGTCTATTTGAAGGAAGTGGAACTTTGCGATATTTATTTGGGACTATATGGCAATCTTTATGGATATGAGGATGAGGAGGGTGTTTCTCCGACAGAACGCGAGTATGATTTAGCTGCAAAGCTTCATAAAAGCCGTCTAATATACATAAAGAGCATTGGAGAGGAGAAAAGACATCCGAAAGAGACTGCTTTAATCCGAAAAGTCGAACGAGATATTGTACGTAAAACCTTTGTGGATATTGATGGGTTGCGAACGTCTGTATATGCTTCGTTAATTCGCTATTTGGAGGAAAAGGAATATATCCGTTGGCGACCATTCGATGCGTCTAATGACAATGGAGCGACATTGGAAGATTTGGATGAGGATAAGATGAAGAATTTTATTCACATGGCACGTTCAAAGCGCAATTTTCCTCTTCCTGTAGAAACATCGCCAGTCTCATTGCTCACGCATCTTGATTTAATCGATGACAAAGGAAGGTTGGCAAATGCGGCAGTGCTGCTATTTGGGAAGAAACCACAAAAATATTTCATTACATCTGAAGTTAAATGTGTGCAGTTCTATGGAAATGTTGTGGAAAAGCCGATGCCTGCATATCAGATATACAGAGGCGATGTGTTTGAACTTGTTGACCAAGCCACGAGTTTTGTGATGAGCCGTATCAATAATTGGGTTGGGACACGTGCTGAAGGAGAAAAAGCGGATATACCAACACGTCCTGAATTGCCTATTGATGCTGTCAAAGAAGCCATAGTAAATGCTGTATGTCATAGAGATTATACAAGTAATGCCAGCGTTCAGGTAATGTTGTTTCGTGACAGATTGGAGGTTTGGAATCCTGGCACATTGCCATATGGATTGACAGTGCAGAAATTGCATGGTCCTCATAAGTCTTTACCTGCTAATCCGCTACTTGCCGACCCAATGTATTGGAATGGTTATATTGAGAAGGTGGGTACAGGAACAGAAGATATCATAAACAAATGTTGTGAATATGGGTTGAAGTCACCAGAATTCTATCAAGAAGAAGATTTTAGAGTTGTCATTTGGCGATCAGACAACGAAGGAAGCGTTCCAAAGCGTTCCAACGATGATCCAACAGCGTTCCAAAGCGTTCCAACGGACGAAGAGAAACTATTGGAGGTAATAAAGGAAACTCCCTCAATTTCAAGAGCAGAACTTTCTAGACGGTTGAAAATCAGTGAACGCCAAGTTAGAAAGATAACAGACCTATTACGAGAAAAAGGCATATTGATTCGTGAAGGCGGAAACTCTGGAAAATGGATTATTAATAAGATATAGTTTAAAAAGTAGCCAAACTTTTTGCTTAATCAAGAAGTTTGGCTACTTTTGTATCAGAGTTGTTTGACAAAGCATAATGCAGAAAATTGGTGCAATCTCGAAGTCGCCAAATCGTTACCAACAACTTTCTACCATAGCATCGCTATTTGTGTATCAATCAGATACGGAATAATTGATTATCCCTTGCAAAGATACTCAAAGGAGATAGAAGTAACAAATGTAATATCTAAGAATTTAATAATTCCTACGCACCGAATACGCCACAGCGGTACAACGCTCACGCTTGGCTACCAAGTGGCAGCAGTTCGTCGATGAAGCGGATGTATTCCCCAATCTGGAGTGGGTGCAATCTACTGCCTTACATCCGGGCGAGGATCACCGTATCTTCTGGTTTACTGTCCGTCCGGTCAATGACCCCTTCTGGTCGCAACACCGCCCGGGCGACCGCTGGAACTGCCTGTGCAACCTGCGCCAAACCGACCTCCCGCCAACGGATATACCTACTATACCCATCGGCGATGCTGCTAACTCGCCTGCACCGGGACTTGACAACAATCCCGGTACCGACGGCGTCATCTTCAACGACCGCCACCCTTACTTCCCCAAGAACTGCACAGAGTGCCCATTTGCCAATATGGGCAAGAAACTCATGTGCTTGGTAAGTAAAGGAAAAAAGGATTGTAGTACATGTCTTCTCGTGCAAGATGCTATAACCGAAGAGGTCTATGAGCGTAAAACTTATAAAAGTGGTGGATATGTAGAATACCCCACAAAGGGAAAGCAAAACAAGGGCGAGCAAAAAAGCAATATGACTGCGGTTGAGGAGTTGGCTAAATATCATGGTGAGCAATACCGACTATTGCCTGTATCTAATGAGCACAGAAAGAAAAACCCCGATGCCTTCAACTTAAAGACGCAAGCTTATGCCGACATCAAATCACCCCTCTCAGCAAATGGCAAAAATGCTATTCAGGCGGCTATCAAGAGAGCTTCTGAACAAGAAGTTGCCGAAGCGATAATATATCTAACTCAAGACTATCCAATGAAAGAAATAGCACTTGGCCTAAAAGCCGCACTACAAGGTGGCAGGGCAAGAACTATAAAAACTATTATTATCAGATTCCACAACAAAGAAATCAAACGATATGATACCGCCAAACTTCGCCGGCTATATAAAAAATAAACGAGAAAGATTACTCTTTCTCGTTGGGGGGGCGACGTACTGACGTCTCCCCGGGGCTTTCGCCTATGCAAATATACAACCAATATTTACCAACAACCAAATATTTAAGCAAAAAATCAATAAACAAGCACAAAAATTATCTCATTCAAGGCCTTTTAGCCCCTTTGGGCCTTCAACCACAAACTTTTATTAACCCCTTAAATTCTTTTTATTATGAAGTTTCCAACTTTTTTTGACTTTTTCTACCACCCATGGAGAACTCGTTCTCCTCGCAAGATGTCTCGCTTTGCCGTCTTACCTCGTGGATACAACCCGCCCATCGTTGTTAAACCTCCCAAACCCTTGCGCCGATTTACAGTCAAAGGCCACACCATCATGGCCTTCTCTCGCAAGGATGCAATTAAACGTCTCCATCATCAAAAACTTATCTGACTATGTTCATCATGAAATGTACCCTCTCCATCAACTCCATGGAGAACAACGAGCCAATAATCCGCTCTATCAAGCCGTCGGCTGTCAGCATCAAGCACTCGGTAAGCAACCTTGTCGATACGGCCGAGATTACCCTGCCGCTCACGCCATACCTCCGACAAGACAACACCGACGGCACGGTAATACAAGAGCGGGGCATCATCTTCAATCCGGGCGACCGTGTCACTATCCGCATGGGATACGACGACGACATCACCCAACGCTTCGAGGGCTTTATCGCTCGCATACGCTCGATGAGAAAGTGCCTGAACAATTATCCCTTTTGTGTCGTTTGTATTATCATGCTATGTTATAGTATAATAGTATGGCGTGCCCAAAAAAGAATGTAAAACCACAGATAATGAAAAATATTTTGATATTAGGCATCGGCAATCTCGTACTCAACGATGCCGGAGTAGGTATTCACATCGTGCATCTTCTCAAGTCATTTGCATTGCCCGACGGAGTAGATATTGTAGATGGTGGAGTGGGAGATAAAACTCTCATAAACATCATGCAGGGCTACAATAGGCTCATTCTCGTCGATGCCTCCATAGATGGCTATCCCGTGGGAACAGTGCGCCGCCTTTCTACTCGCTTTCCCGGCGATTACCCACCGCAATTACACACCCACCAACAAGGCGTGCAAGACATGATAGAAGCTATGCAAGAATACGATGCCTCGCCTCAAATAGATATGTTGGCCATCAGTGTCAATAACCACCCCACGTTGGGCATGCAACTCTCGCCCGAGGTGCAACAAGTCATCCCGCAAGTATTGCAACTCATATTTGAAATGATCGAAGAGCACCGCTCCTCACATCCCTTTGGTTAGCCTCTTACCTATTGATGCGAGTTATATAAATAATCTCGCAAATGCTATACATGACAGCACCCACACCAAACAAGACTACTATAACGTGGGGTAGCAAATAGAGCGGATTGATGAGAACAAACACACCCAACAGAGTGAGCACAACCGGCACAATATAGAATGTAGGTATATGGCGACACGACGAGCCGGCTATCATCACAATCTCGTAGATGCCGGCTATAAGCAACCCCACGGCAAGCACCAACGACAACATCTCGACAATCTCTTGCGAGAAAACAATAATAGACAACCCGGCAACAGTACACAAGAGAGCCAATACAGGAAATGGCACAGCATGATTGCGGCGATAGCGTTGGTTGCGCTGCCATCTTACCATCGCATAACGCACAAGTAGCACCAAGCCCGGCACCATCAACAACACCCCCACAACATAAGCAATATAAGTGAGCACCCTGCCCGGTGCCACAATCATAAATACACCCGCAATGAGCGTGAGCACAATGCGCAAGATAGGGTAGTATGTAGGCTTAATTCTATTCATACGTTGCAACTATTACACGGCAAAGATAGCCAAATGCCTCGTATAAACAAATAAAATAAAGAATAATATATTGAAAATACTCTATACTACGACGGGCGAAAACCGCACGCCTCTGTAGCGTTGAAGCAAGTATTTGCTCCTCTGCAGTGCGAAGCAAAAGTGTCGATATACTTCACCACACAAGCAAACGATTTTTTTCGTTTCGGGTCAATAATTTTATACAATATATATACAACCAAAAGATAAAATAATTAACTTTGTACCGAAAGCGTACTTATGCATACAAGTTTACACAAGCAGTGTATGGCAAAAACTACACTCGCTCATAGGTTATATGCAACCGAGTATAATCGCGACAAACGATGTAATATCCTGAAACATAGTAATTAAGCAAAGTTTCGGGGAGCTTTCCTATTATGTTTTAAGTATATTTCTTTGTTTTATATTTATTATCTACAAATTGGCTATTTCTTATAAAACCTTTTGGGCGATATAAGTAAATAA
Organism: Barnesiella sp.; assembly: GCA_045645425.1. Classification (GTDB taxonomy): domain Bacteria; phylum Bacteroidota; class Bacteroidia; order Bacteroidales; family Barnesiellaceae_A; genus Barnesiella_A. The sequence continues at coordinate 43,910 of JAZRIS010000005.1, read as the reverse complement.
ACTATAACTAAAACGAATGAGTGCTTTAATTAAAAAGAAAGAGTGGCTATACGAAATATCATTTATAAGGCCTATATTACTTGTTCTTCTGGTTTCTTATCATGCCTTTTGCTATAATTCTGGTGCATGGAGTATTCCGGATGGAGTTACTTCTAATGTTATTTATAAATGGATTGCCCTCTTTTCACGAGCATTTAGGTTAGAGGGTTTTGTTTTCGTTTCAGGCTACGTTTTCGCCCCCCAGTTGTTAATAAATCATAAATTCTCGTCATTAAAACAGCTGGTTATTTCCAAATTTCAGCGTTTGATTATTCCGAGTATTATATTTGGTACGCTGTATTACTTTATGTTTTCAGTTGGTACATCTCCGTTCCGAATTATTTCCGGAATAGGACACTTGTGGTACCTACCATGCCTTTTTTGGTGCTTTATTTTATCATACCCGCTCATAAATAATTCTAAGTTAAATAATGGTATTATTTTATTGATTCTCTTTGCCATTATTACACTATCTATACTTCCATTACCTTTTCAGTTAAATCAAGCAGCATATTATTTGTTCTTCTTCTATTTAGGTAGTCAGTTCTGGAAATATAAGGAGGCTATAAAGAGCTATGCGACAGCAAGAAATATCGCACTTTTATGGGTGTTGTTTGTAATATTTACAATTACAATATTCTCGCTCATAAGTTTGCTGAATACAATGCATGCTGACAATCAACAATTTTTTAATGCTTTAATAAAGGTTACAAATAAATTCCTCAAAGCATTTCTTGCTCTTGAGGGCATATTAGCCCTATATCTCACGGCTTCAAAGTATATGAAAACACACTCATTAAGTAAATGGATAGTTGATTTAGGTAGTTATGGATATGGTGTATATATTTTTCATCAATTTATACTTATGTGGCTGTATTACAAGACAACTCTTCCTCTTGTTGTAGGCCCATACCTTCTACCATGGGTAGGGCTTATTGTAGCATTAATAGGCTCCTATCTACTCACTGTGCTTATGCGCAGCACCAAGTTAGGCCGTAAATTGTTGTAATAAGATTGAATAAATTGTAAATATTTGCAATTTGGGGTTGATTTGATTCTGGCGTTTAACTCTGCTGTTAAAAAAATCCCATATAAAATTGCATAAATCATGACATATTGCTCTGAAGAGAATAGTTTTAAAAGACAGTGTTCCGTTTTAATAATAAATTTTGTACTATAATTCTATTTTAAAATGAGAAAATTTATACGTTTTATATCCGATTCTGCCTATCGTTTCAAAATATTGGATGCGAGAGGTTTTTTTAGGAAATGGTCCGATGAAAAATATTTAAAATTGGCCTATCGTTCAAAGTTCCATAAAAAGCTTGATTTAGAAAATCCTAAAACATTTCAAGAAAAATTGCAATGGCTAAAATTGAATGATAGAAAGCCCATATATCATCAAATGGTAGATAAATATGAATCAAAAAAATTTATTGCAGATCGTGTTGGTGATGAATATGTTGTACCAACAATAGGTGTATGGGATAGATTTGAGGATATTGACTTTGCTTCGTTGCCTAATCAATTTGTTATAAAAAATACACATGATAGCGGAACATATTTTATATGCAAAGATAAATCGACATTGGATTTAACAGAGGTTAGGAAAAAACTACGTTTAGACCTTCCTGTTAAAGATTATTCAGAGCACTCAAGGGAGTGGCCATATAAAGGGGTAAAGCATCGGATAATTGTCGAACCTCTTTTGTATGATGAAACAATGCCATATTTGCGCGATTTTAAATTTTATTGCTTTAATGGTGTTCCTAGAATTTTTTATATTACATCTGATAAAGGTGGTAGTTTGAAAACAAAACAAGATTTCTTTGATCTCAGTGGAAAGCATTTAGAAATACAAGATGTTAATTACCCCAATAATAGTATTAGAACTCCCGATTTGCCTAAAAATTTATCTAAAATGATCGATATCTGTAAGTATTTAGCTAAAGATACGTTCCATTTAAGAGTAGATTTTTATGAAATAAAAGGTAAGGTGTTTGTTGGCGAGCTGACGTTTTTTGAAGGGTCAGGATTTTGTCAATTTACACCAGAAAAATATAATCAAATTTTAGGAGAGTGGATAAAGTTACCCTTAGATTGATGTTAAATAAGGAATGATTATAATAATGTTTGATTCCAATTATTTGCAAAAAAAATGATAATAAATCCCCCAAAGAAAATTTTATTTGCAATTGGCTCGCTTACTAGAGGTGGCGCAGAAAGGGTGGTAAGTGTTTGGGCTAATCAACTACAAAAACGAGGCTATAAAGTATCAATATTGGTTTTTGCTCGTTACAAAGATGAATATTTTATTTCTGAAGATATAGATATTTGTACTTGTGCAAAAACGATAGAAGAATATTTATCGATGTCGTTATTTCAGCGTTGTACAACTATAAGGAGTATAATAAAAAAAACAGAGCCTGATTATATCATACCCTTTTTATCAAAAAGTCAAATTATGATAATGTTGGCTTCTGTTGGCTTAAAATCAAAGCGAATAGACACAATTCGCCAAAGTCCGTGGAGTTTAATAAGAAGATTAAATAGTCTTGAACGCTTTTTAGTTATGCAAGCCTATAATACATCTCATTCAATAATTATTCAAGCAACAGACCAAAAAAGTTTCTTCTCTCAACGACTCCAAAATAAATGTGTGTTAGTGCCCAATCCAGTATCGCAAGTATATAAACATTGTTACAGAGAAGATATTTCTCAAGACGTCATAAACTTTATTGCTGTAGGCAGGATTGTTCCTCAAAAGAACTATCCTATGATGATAGATGCATTTGCAAGTGTAGCAAAGAAATATCCGAATATTAAATTGAGAATTTTTGGTAAAGGTACGCCTGATTATACTCAAACAATTCAAAATCTGATTAACGCACATTCAATGCAAGAAAAAATTTTTCTTATGGGACCGTCTTCTTGCATTGAAGAAGAATATAGGAAAAATGATATATTCTTGATGACTTCGGATTATGAAGGACTGCCCAATGCACTAATCGAAGCAATGGCTTCGCGTTTGATCTGCATTACAACCGATTGTAAGACCGGTCCTCGTGATTTGATAGATAACAACATTAATGGCTTTATGATTCCTGTAGGAGATAAGGACGCATTAGTAACTACAATCGAGAAAGTAATGAGTATGTCATATCAAGATCGTATTACAATGACAGATGCCGCTCGGGACAAAATAATGAACTATTGTTCCGAAGAAAATAGTTTAAATCGTTTATGCTCCATATTGATATAACTAATATAAAACATATATATCAAGAAATAGAAGTGTCGTATAAAACAATCGTAGATGTGCGTGATAAAACTATATCAAGTTATATAAAACTCAGGAGTTAAAAGGTTAAAATAATTTATCTAAACATATATCAATGTTGAAGAATAGCAAACAGAGTGTGGTGTGGATTTCGTTAGGAGCAATGCTTATGATTGTATTTGCTCGACTGGGGTTGAATATAAATCTTCCGGTTGTATTGCTCCTCGTCGTATCTACAATCCCGGCCTTATTGGGTAATCCATCTCAATATTTAGCCATGTTGCTCACATTTATCCCCTTGGGAACAGCATTTCAATATAAGTATGCACTATTGCTATACTTAATTATTGGAATTATAAGGTTTCGCAAACAGCTATCTATATCAAACGTTGTGATTGTGATTGCTCTTATGATGATATGGGAGTTATTGCATGGATTATATGCCGCTTTTTCTTACAATGAATTTTTGAGAGCTTTTGCAGAATTGCTGATATTAGGGTTTGTAACGTCGTTAAAGTTGAATAATATAGACTATAAACTTATATCGCGTTCATTGGCGTTTTCAGTAATTGGCGTTTCACTGATAATTATTTATATAAAGGTTAATAGTGGTTTTGGTGGCTTTTTTGAGATGCTTGCTGAAAGCACAACCGGTGATAGATTTGGACAAGATACCACAGAAGACGGAACAGCCTATGGCCTAAACTTCAATGCCAATGGAATGGGATTTATTTGTAATATGGCAATAGCCTCATTATTGATATTAATTGCCCGTAAGGAATATAAGTTATTGGACATTGTAATGTTGATTGTTCTTATTTTTCTTGGAGCAATGACACTTTCGAGAACATTTGTTGTAGTTTGTTCATTTTTATTCCTTTCGTTTATCTTATTTACTCCGGGTACGGCAGGTCAGAGGGTAAAAAATATTTTTTTATTACTTGTTATTTTTGTAGTCTTTATTTATGGCCTGTTTGTATATGCCCCCTCAATTATTCAAAATTTTGCTGAACGCAATGATACTGATGATATAACCAATGGTAGGGCATTCTTGATGGAGTTTTATCACAATCATATATTTTCATCTTTTGAGTATTGTTTTTGGGGTATTGGATTGCAAGGATATGGTACTAAATTAGTAGAAATATATGGTAGAAATATAGGAGTTTGTCACAATGGAATACAAGAGATATGGGTTACTTGGGGCTTTGTAGGTATAATTCTTTTTACTATTATGATTATTCAAATGATACTAATTTCAAAGAAATATTCAGGTAAAAGAAATTTGTTTGCATATATACCGTTGTGCGCCTTGTTATTTACTACCATGGCTGGTCAGCTTATCAGCGGAGGAAAAGAACTCTTATCTTTATCTTTTATCTATATTGTTTTGTGCTTAAATTGGAATAATATAAACACCCATGTCACAAGGTAAGGTTCTTTCGTCATTGATATATAAGTTCTCCGAACGATTGTTGGTAAAAGGTCTTGGCCTTATTATCAGCATTATTTTGGCGCGTCTTTTGTCACCTACCGAGTTTGGACAAATAGCGTTGATTATGGTTTTTATCAATCTATCTATTGTCCTTATAGATAGTGGATTGAACACAGCACTGGTACAAGACAAAAATACGACAAACGAAGATTATTCGACGGTATTCTATATAAGTTTTGCTATCGCTTCTATTGTCATTGTTATTTTGTGGTTGTGTGCTCCTTATATAGGCAAATACTATAATGATGATGCTATTGTGTTGCCCTTACGAGTATATTCATTCTCTCTTATGGTTCATGCAGGCAATGCCGTACTCATAGCAAAGATGCAACGAGAGATGCGATTTAAGCAGATGATGTGGTGCAATCTTATTGTATCAATTCTATCAGGTACAGCGGGTATTGCTATGGCCTATGCAGGACTTGGTATATGGGCATTGATAAATTACTATTTCTTATCGGCGTTATTATTATTTATACTATTGTCCTTGGTAACAAGATGGCATCCTATTTGGATTTTTTCTATTACTCGTGCAAAAACTCTATTTTCCTACGGATGGAAGATGTTAGTATCGGGCTTCTTGTGCAGTATTTATAATGACATAAGAGCCTTGATTATTGGTAAGGTGTATTCTCCTGCCGACTTGGGTTATTACAACAGAGGACAACAATTCCCCGATATCATATCACACACTATCGACAATGCTATACAATCGGTGATGTTCCCGGTAATGGCCAAGGAACAAGACGATATGAGCAAAATAAGGATGACGTTGCGCAGAACAATATCGATGGGTGCATTGATTATAATGCCATTGATGTTTGGATTGGCTGCAGTAGCCCATCCCTTTATAGAACTGTTACTTACTGCCAAATGGCTACCATGTGTAGTGTATATGCAATGTATCTGTATAGGTTGTGCTTCGTTACCTATGGTGTCGTCGTGTTTGGTGGCAATAAAAGCCATAGGGCGAAGTGACGTTTATATGAAATTGGAATTGGTGCGCCGCATAGCAATGCTTATTGTACTTATGATTTCGGTATTCTGCTTCAATTCGGTATTATCCATTGCAGTAGGTTATGCTATAAGTTCGTGGATAGATTTTGTGATTATTTCTTTAGTTACAAAGAGGTTAGTTGGATATGGCTTATTTGAACAGTTTGCCGATATATGGAAAGTTGTCATTATATCGTTAATGATGTCTTGCGTTGTATATGCCCTCGGCTCGTTACATTTGGCAAATATCTTTGTGCTTTCTATTCAAATCGTTGCAGGTGTAGTAGTATATGGTGCTTTATGCTATGTTTTTAGAATTGAAGGTTTGAGCATTTTGTTGAATAAAATAAGAAAAAATTAAAAATTTAGCACCCGACAAACTATATTGCTCAAAATTATATAATTGTGAGTGAAAATTCAACTTCTCTGCTGTTTTCGTCTAGTAGTAATGCCCGGTGTTAAGATAGGTAATAACTGCAATCTACATAAAGGTTGCCTTATTGGTCAGGAAAACTGGGGGGAGAGGAGCCCCAAGATTGGGCAATAAAGTGTGGGTTGGTATTAATGCTGTTGTTGTTGGCAATATTGTTATTGGCGATGATGAGTTGATAGCCCCCAATAGCTATGTAAATTGCGATGTCCCCTCGCATAGCGTTGTCTATGGTAATCCTTGCATCATAAAACATAGAGATAATGCTACAGAAGAATATATAAACAATATTGTAGAATGAAAAAAATACTATGTTTGATAGATACTCTGCGCATAGGTGGCGGAGCGGAAAGGCAGATGATTGGTTTGGCTCTTTTTCTCAAAGAGAAAGGGTATAATGTTGATTTAGCTACTTATCACAGTCAATATGGCTATCAAGAACTTGCCAAAGAGTCAGACCTCAATATAATCACACTTGAAGCGAAAGATAATAAGTGGTCAAAGCTAAATGCCGTAAGCAAACAGATTAAGAGCGTTGGCGGATATGATTGGGTTATTGCATATAAAGATGGCCCTTGTATTATAGCATGTTTGTTGAAATTATTTGGCGCGAAGTTCCGATTAATTGTTTCAGAGAGAAATACTAATCAACATGTAAGAAAGAAAGACAAGCTAAAGTTCTTGTTTTATCGCCTTGCCGATTTTGTAGTACCCAACGCACATGCGCAAGAAGATTTTGTTAAACGAAACTTTCCCGCACTCAACAACAAAGTTGTAACTATAACTAATTTTACCGATACATCGCACTTTATTCCTTCTGCCACAACTGCCAATGATAAGGTAACCATCTTAACTGTTGCACGTGTTGCATCGCAAAAGAATATACTTAATTATCTTGAGGCTATAAATTTGCTCAAGCAAGACGGTTATACCGATAAAGTACATTTTGAATGGTATGGCAATGTACAGCCCGGTGAGGAAGAATATGGCAAACGTTGTGAGGAGAAAATAAAACAGTTATCTATCGATGACATGATAGAGTTTCATCCTGCCACCAAGGATATTGTAAAACGTTATCAGGCTTGTGATATATTCTGCTTGCCGAGCAACTATGAGGGCTTCCCCAATGTTATTTGTGAGGCTATGAGTTGTGGCAAACCCATTACATGCAGCAAGGTGTGCGACAACCCTCATATTGTTCAGGAGAATGTAAATGCACTTATGTTTGATCCGCAAGATGTTAGCTCTATATACACAGTCCTAAAGCAAATGATAGAGATGCCTAAATCTAAATTATTAGAGTGGGGTAAAAGCAGCAGAGTTATTTCAGAAACTTTGTTCTCTAAAGAAGCCTTTGTGGAAAAATATATTAAGCTACTTGAAAATTAAAAAATTATAAAGGTATGGCTACCACTAATGATAAAAAAATTAAAATATTAATGGTAATGGGCAATACCCGAATGGGTGGTGTTCAGGCTTTTATCCTTAATGTACTGCAAAATATAGATCTGAATAAATTTCAGATAGATATTGCTATCAACTTCTACGCAGAACAGAATGGAATTGAAAATGAGTGTCGAAAATATGGCTGCAAGTTTTATATTTTGCCATACTTTAAGTTATACAATTATTGTACCTTTAAAAGAGCATGGCGCAAGTTCTTATTAGAGAATTCATATGATATTGTATATGCACATGCAACTAATTCTGCATCAATCTTTTTAAAAGAGGCTAAGTCCTTGGGAATTAAAACCATAGCGCATAGTCATAGTGCGGGTTACAGAGGAGGAATAGTAGAAAGGTTTGTAAAGAAAATATTTGCTAAAAATGTTGGAAAATTTGCTGACTACTGGTTTGCGTGTTCGGAGATAGCAGCAAAAAGGTTATATGGAACATCTTATCATGACTATAAGAACTATTATCTCATACCAAATGCGATTAATGTTGACAAATATCTCTTCAACTCAAATATTCGGAATGAAATAAGGCGCCAATTAAATATTGATGATTCGGTGTTATTGTGTGGTCATGTAGGAACATTCTCTCGGCCTAAAAATCACAAATTCCTCATTGATATTTTCACAGAGATTTCTCATATGAAATCGAATGTAAAATTGCTTTGTTGTGGTGCTGGATCTTTGATGGAAGATGTGAAGGAATATGCGAAAAAATGCGGAGTGCTGGATAATATCATATTTGCAGGCGTAGTCAATAATGTGCACGAATATATGATGGCAATGGACATATTTATCTTCCCATCTATTTTTGAAGGATTTCCAGTTTCAATTCTAGAATGCCAGTCTGCCGGATTACCTATAACGATGAGCGACACAATAACATCAGAAGTTGATTTATCGGATTTAGTGTGTAGAAAAAGTTTGACACAATCCGCTCATGAATGGGCAGAAACTGCTATAAGAAAGAGATCAAAAGAAAGATGTAAATACAATGCAATCATTGGGAAAACACAATATAATATTAAAACATCCATTAGTGTACTAGAATCACTTTTTGACAAATTATTAAACGAATAAATATGGATAAAAAAAAGATTGGTATAGCGGCTGTCACATACAAAGAAAATTTTGGCAGTGCCCTACAAACATATGCAACGCAATATGTGTTGGAAAAACTCGGATACGAGGCGCGTATCTTTGAGATAAAAGGTATACATAAGTCTATTCATTTTAAAAAGCTAGCATATTATGCCAGCCGACTTTTTGATCCTATTGAACTTAAATATCTTCTGGCAAATTTGATTAGTAGATCAAGAAAGTCTGCATCAGCATCTACAGATCAGTATGCTCAAGATATGAAAGTTCGAAAACTTGCATATTCTAATTTTAATCGTCGTTGGAATAAGATGTTGCCTATCACACATTCTTGGCGTGAATTGTCGGAACAAGCTGCCTTAATGGATGTTGCATTAGTTGGTAGTGATCAAAATTGGAGGCCATCTAATATAGTCGGAGGATTCTTTACTTTGGAGTTCGTTCCAGATCATATAAAAAAGATATCTTTCTCTACAAGTTTTGGGGTTTCGGAGCTTCCTTCACAACTTCATAATCATACTAAAAAATTCCTATCTAGATTACAGCATATCAGTGTTAGGGAAAATACTGGAGCAGATATAGTGAAGCAAATCAGTGGTCGTGATGCGACCGTTGTATGTGATCCAACAATGTTGCTAACCGCAGAAGAGTGGATGCACATACAAGAAGAAAAACCTATTGCCCAAGGTGATTATATACTTATGTATTTAATGGGTGATAATCCTCAACAGCGTGACTTTGTAAAACGATTAAGCAAAGAAACCGGTTATAAAATTATAGGATTACTTCATGGTGCCACATATATACCTTATGATGAGGAAGTAGTAGATGAGAAACCATTTGATGTAGGGCCTTCGGAATTCATTAATCTTATTCGACATGCAAAATATGTATGTACGGACTCTTTCCATTGCATTGTTTTCTGCATTCTTAACTCTATAAAATTTTTTGGTTTTCGTAGGTGGCCTGATAGTAGTAAATTTTCTGCCAACGATAGGTTGTATACGCTCTTAGAATTTACTGGGCTACAAAGCAGAATGCTAAATGGTGATGAAGATGTATTGGAATGTATGAAGAATCAAATAGATTTTGATAAGGTTCTGATGCTAGTTTCGGAAAAGCGAAGATCATCACTAGATTTTTTAATTAATGCATTAAATAATTAAGAGGAATTTATTATGCCTACTTTAGCTCCACTTGATATGTGTTGTGGTTGTGCGGCATGCTCTAATAGGTGCGCACATAAAGCAATTGCAATGCTTCCAAATCAAGAAGGTTTTTTGCACCCTATAGTTGATTCGACAATTTGCATGGAATGTGGTTTGTGCGAAACTGTATGCCCTGCAATTACTCCATTGACTACACCAGGTAATTCCTTGCCACTCACAATTGCCATGCAACATAAAGATGATGATATCAGATATCAATCAACATCTGGTGGAGCCTTTACAGCCATTGCAGAATATGTTATAAATCGAAATGGTATTGTATATGGAGCTACGATGACATCTGATTTTGAAGTATGTCACATTGGTGTAGATAATCTCAAGGAACTTGCAAAATTTAGAAACTCTAAATATGTTCAGAGTTCGATAGGTGATAGTTTTAGTGAGGCAAAGAGATATTTATCACAAGGTAGATTGGTTTGTTTTAGCGGAACACCTTGCCAAGTTAATGGATTATGCAAGTATTTAGGACGAAGCTATGATAACCTTATAACGATAGATATAGTCTGTAAATCTGTACCATCTCCTCTTGTTTTTAGAAAATATATTGAATTAAAGAGTACACCTCATGCTCCAATTAAAGAAATAGTATTTAGAGACAAAAAGAGGGGATTTCTATATTGTACGATGGCCCACTACTCGTCGGCGTATTATAAGGAACAGAGGAGAAGTATATATCGTAGAGGTTCCGAATCTGACGAATGGCTACGTTTATTTTTAAGTGGAATGATTAGTCGTAGGTCGTGTTTTTCATGCCAATATCAAACATTGAATAGACCAAGTGACTTTACATTAGGAGATATTTGGGAAACGGGAAATAGACAATTTGATGATAATAAGGGTAGTACATTAGTATATATTTGGACAAAAAAAGGTCGAGATATTTTAGATGGTATTAATGATAAAATTAGATATATCGAGTATCCTACAACGGAAAAATTACGAGGAATAGTTCGAAAGAATAATTTATCAATCTATAATAGTAGAGAACGATTGTTCTCTGATGTTAATTTATTGACGACCAAACAGTTTTTTGACAAATATGCTCCATATAGTTTTGCGATTAGGTTAAAACAACTCGGTAGGTATCTGTTGTATAAGATTAAATTACAGTCTTTTGTTAGACATATAAAACATATGATAATACATCGATAGCGGTCGGAAATCCTGTAAGGGTAATAAAAACACATACTCAATTATAATGTTTAGAACTTTGTGAGTAAGTTGTATGGAATAATTTTAAATTTAAATCTCGTAGATAATACACAACCTTCGGGTTTTGACATTTTGGGTGGCGCTTTCGATTTTTTATGAAAACATATTAAAATTTAAAGTGCCAATTAATGAATATTTTATGGAAGTTTAAACTCCGTCCATTATCGTCAAAAGCTGTTCCCGATGGGCATAAAATAGTTAGATTATCGCTCTTGTATAAATAACACAGATTATAAATTGTATTTAGATTATGCAAAAAAAATTATTTATTGTAGTTAATCAAGATTTTTTCTTCTTGAGTCATCGTTTGCCTATTGGTGTTGCTGCCAAAGAGGAGGGTTATGATGTAACTATAATAAGTGAAGATACCGGCGTTTCGTATAAGATACGAGAGGCCGGGTTGAAAACTATCAACTTACCTATAAATAAGGCAGGCACTAATATTATTGACGAGATAAAGACATTGTTCTTCTTGTACAAGCTATTTGTAAAGGAAAAACCCGATATTGTGCATCTTGTAGGCCTCAAAACTATGCTATGGGGAAGTATAGCTTGCTGTTTGGCAGGTGTAAAGGCTATGGTGAGTGCTGTTTGTGGTCTGGGTGTGCTTTTTGATGATAAGCATGCGCACTCGCTTATGACTCGCTCTATCCTTAAGGTGTTGCGCCTTACTCATAGACGTAGAAATACAAAAGTTATTTTCCAAAATAATGACGATAAGGCTATTTTCTTGGATGCCAAGATAGTTAAAGAGGAGCAATGTGCATTTACCAATGGAAGTGGAATAAACCTTGATAACTATGATTATACGCCGGAGCCAACAGATGATTTGATAAAAATTATTTTTACGGCTCGCATGGTTGAAGATAAAGGCACGATGGTTTTGATTGATGCCGCAAAAATTTTGCAAGAAGAATATAAAGATAAGGTCCGGTTTTTGCTTTGTGGCGGATTAGACACAAACCCCAATGGCATTACTCAAACCATGCTCGAAGAAAAATGTGACGGAGAGTACATCCAATGGCTGGGTCATCGCAAAGATATATTAGATTTGCTCAAGCAATCGCATATTATGGCATTCCCTTCTTGGTATCGTGAAGGTTTGCCCAAGTCGGTTATTGAGGCCGAAGCTATTGGAAGGCCTGTTGTTACTACCGATTCTGTCGGATGTAGAGATACCGTAGTTGATGGCTGTAATGGCTTTATAATACCCATTCGCGACCCACAATCGCTTGCTACTGCTCTCAAGCGACTCATTGATGATGGAAATTTGCGACGCAATATGGGCGAAAATGCACGCAAATTTGCTGTTAGCAAGTTTGATATTCGTGATGTTATCAATGTTCATATTGATGTTTACCGGTCTGTTTTGATGCAAAAATAAACATTGCAATCAAGATGTAAAGTATCAATAATTATGTTCATAAGTAAGCCATTGATGATTTTATGAATATCACACTTATTGGTGCTTCGGGGTTTGTGGGCACGAGATTGTTGGGGTTGTTGAGTGAAGAGCCTCAGGTGTTTAGCTTTCGCAATATTGATAAGGCGCAGAGTCATTTCTTCCCTCACGTTACCGAGATAGGCGATGTGCGCGAGGTGGATGTGTTGAAGGAGAAGTTGCACGATACCGATGTGGTTGTGTTGCTTGCTGCCGAGCATCGCGATGATGTTACTCCTACATCGCTCTACTATGATGTGAATGTTGGTGGTATGCGCAACGTGTTGCAGGCCATGGAGGCCAATGGCGTGAAGCGTATTGTTTTTACGTCGTCGGTAGCTGTGTATGGACTCAATAAGCATAATCCTAACGAGGAGCATCCCACCGACCCATTCAATCATTATGGCAAGAGCAAATGGGAGGCTGAGCAAGTGCTGCAAGAGTGGCACAAGACTCATCCCGACTGGAATATCAACATCATACGTCCTACTGTCATCTTTGGCGAGCGCAACCGTGGCAATGTATATAATTTGCTCAAGCAAATATCGGGAGGCAAATTCCTGATGGTGGGCAAGGGCGTCAATAAAAAGTCGATGGCGTATGTCGGCAATATTGTGGCTTTTATCAAGTTCCTTATTACCAATAAGGTAGAGGGATACAACGTATATAACTACATTGATAAGCCCGACTTTACGATGAATGAGTTGGTAGATCACGTGAGCAAAGTGCTCGATAAGCACATCCCCTCTACACATTTTCCCTATTGGTTGGGCATGTTGGGAGGCAAATGCTTCGATTTATTGGCTTGGATAACAGGCAAGAAACTCTCGATAAGCTCGGTGCGTGTCAAGAAATTTTGCGCTACAACTGAGTTTGACGCAACCAAGGCACATAGTAGCGGCTTCAAAGCTCCATACACGTTGGGCGAAGGTTTGGCACGAACATTGAAGTTTGAGTTTGTAGATCCGCCCAAAGATGGCATAACATTCAAGAGCGAATAACGTACTACACGACATTATACACAAGGGTCGAGGTGTCCATAATGGCACACCTCGACCCTTTTTTATTGCGGTTACAATGCAGTAGTGATGTATATACCCGGTGTAATATTCCGATAGGTAATATCGTCAATTCTTCAATAGCAATATCATTTTTACGGCAAGGTCAAAGAGTACAATCTTGGCGTTGGCGTTTTGCCCTATGTCATTCTCGGCGCTGTTGAGAGCCGAAATAATCTCTTGAACATTGCGTTCATTGACGAATGGGGCAAATCGGTTGGAAAATTGAGCCTCTTCGCTTGTCATATAGTTGAGTGACGGCTCCGAGAGGTTGTAGATATAGTTCTCTCGCACCATTCTCGATGTGTAAGCAAGGAAGTTGCGCAATCGTTCACGCCCCAATTCGGCCGTTTCTTCGCTCCATGTTTTCAGCTCTTTTATTCTCCGGGCATAGGCCGTGCGCATGAGGTTTACAAAGAGTTCAAAGAATAACTTGTTATCTTCGTTGAGCGATAGGTTGTTGCACGCCTTGAGGTAGCTACCATCCGAGAGGTGTGCAACCGATCGAGCATCCATTTCTCCAATGCCATATTGCTGTTGCAAGGCATGTGCAATAGTATCGAGCGAGAGAGAGGGTAGTGTAATTTGCTGTACACGAGAGCGTATTGTAGGAAGAAGTTGGTCGGGCTCATTGCTTAAGAGTATAAACACCGAGTTGGGCGATGGCTCCTCAAACAACTTGAGCAGTTTGTTGGCACATTCTATGTTCATACGCTCGGGCAACCAGATAATCATAATTTTGTAAGGAGAAGAGAAGCTCTTGAGCGTCATCTTTCTCCATATTTCGTCGCTCTCGTCGGCATAAATAATGGCTTGCTTGTTTTCGGCATTCATGGCACGCAACCAATCGTCTATGCCAAAATATGCGTTGTTTGACACCAACTCATCCCATGTACTGCGAAAATCATCACAATGAATTTTCTTTTTGTCCTTATTGCGAACAAATGGAAATACAAAGTGCAAGTCGGCGTGCGATAGCGCATTGTATTGCATGCACGAGGGACATTGCCCACACGCATCATCTGTGCCACGATTGGTGCAGTGTATGTAACGAGCATAGGCCATAGCCAATGCAAATTTACCCACACCTTCCTTTCCAGCAAAAAGTTGAGCGTGAGGTATATTGCCATCCTTCACCGAGCGTATCAAGCTCGCTTTAATGGTATCATGACCTATTACATTATCAAAGAAAAACATCTTGCTTGTGTTGAATATTTCGTATAGCTATTGATACAAAGGTAATGATATTTGAACAAAAAGCGACTATAATCAAATTGAATTTTATAGTCACTTGTGCAGCGAATATATCATTGGCATAGATTATGATTGCTCATTGGTCTTAAACCACACATCTACCTTGTCGCGGTACTTATGCGAAAGTGGTATATCGGGAACTTCCGGGATACTCAACTCCAAGAAAATGCCATTACGTTCTCGCCGTATCACGCTCACATATTCGAGATTGACCATGTACGACCGATGACATCTGACAATATCCACGTCGGCCAGATACTCTTCCATCGCTTTGAGTGTATTGCGAAGCATAAATCGTGCCACACCGCTCTGTTTTTTGTAGTATATACACACATAATTGTCGGCAGCTTCAACGTATAGCACTTTAGACTTCATGACCGACAGGCGCAGTACGTTGCGCTCGTCATAAAATTCAATCATCCGTGCCGAACTATCTACCGGCTTTATACCTTCTCGCTCTTCAAGTTCCTTGTTGCGCTCCGATAATGAGAGATATAGGTGGAAAATAAAATAGGGGAGTAGCAGAATGAGAGTAGTACTGTGAAACGATTCTTTAAATGTGTTCCATGCGTTGGCTTCAGGCCTTATTGAAATAATAATTATAGTGAAAAATAAAGACATGAATAACACCTCTATGAGTATCCACACAACATACTGAATATACATAATCTTCTGTCGCTGGTTCCAGAAGTACATAACAATACGACTCAATGCAATAACTACAAAGCCTATAAGTACTATAACGCTTGAGTATAAGAAGAAGTACAATTCCGAGAGATTGCTATCCCATGTACCCGAGCCAAAGGGTTTGTATATATTGATAAAAATTGATGCGTATATGGCTGTAAAAATGATAATCTTTACAATATTTGCTTTCTTAAAGAAGTACTCGGGTAGTTCCTTGGTAAGTATATTTTTTTCTTTCATATTGCCGTTTTTTGGATGGTGAAAGCACATCTGCAAAGATATGATTTATTTCTTTCATGGCATAATTTTACACCTTGTTTTTCTTTGGGGTGTATTTTTATATGCAAAATTCACCCCAAAATACGCTTTTTAACCACATATATCGCTTTTTAATATCATGGCTGCCTCTTATATACCTCCGATTTGCAAAATTCGATTGGAGATGTTTTCTTTGCTATCGAAAAGAAATTCCCTTTCATATTGTGTAAATGTAAAGTTTAGTTTCAGAGTAACGTTCAAGTTTTATTGATTTACTCGTTTGCCTGTGAAGGTGTGGAGAAAACAAAGAAAAGATGCCATCGAGAGATTGGCATCTTTTTTATGTTTTGGGTATGTGTGTTGAGGTTGTTAGGTTGGCAAGGTGGAGAGGGACGCATGAGTAAATGTTTTATGCGATACTATTATATTAATTGTACATATTGGGGTGGGTGATGAGAATGTTCTCTTGGTCGGTTTTCGGGGTAGCCGTTTTACCTAATATATAAAATAGTCATGCGATGGATATTTTTAATAGTATAGCCATGCCATACAGCTCTATTTGTTCTATTTTGCGATTTTATATTGCGAATGCGTGAAGATTGTTATAATTAATACCATATTCGCAAGTCTAAGCGTGCTTATTTGATATATTCTCTTTTGCTCAAGTAGGTTGCTGCGAACTGTGCGAAAAAATGTTACCAGAATTTGTTCAATTCTTCATTATATTCATATCCTGCTTCGTTTAGAATTTTTTCAATTACCTGTTGATCGATATCGAGGTCGTCACACAGTTCTGTGAGCGAGGGGTAAAAATCTCGCAACTTCATATTGATAAAGCTGAAAAGCATATTGGGGTCTTGTGGCAGTTCCATTGTTGGTATTTTATATGGTTGTTTTTTTGCAAAGATACAAACAAAAGATTGTGGTACATAAAAACATCTTCTGCATTTTACTCCCGAGAGGCTTTTTGCGCTGTTGTGCTTGAAAATGCAATATTGCGATGTGTGTCAATGGCAATCAATTTGCCTTAATACCGATGTGAATGGCACTTTTGTAGTATTATTTCAAAGGTTAATTATAATTTTTAATCTGTTTAACATGAATATTGTCATTTTTTCAAAATATAATAATTGATATAAATTACAAGGTGATAAGTTTGTGTTTGTAGTGTTTGTATGCTATATAGTTTTATTTTGTTATTATATGGATGCTTGCGATAAAATCAACAGATAAATTTCAAAAAAGTTATTGCTATATAATATTGTGTAGAATAAAAATAATAGTTACATTTGTGAACGACTCATAAAAACAAGATTATATGGAAAACACAAAGTTACTTTTAGGCGATGAGGCTATTGCCTTGGGAGCAATCAATGCCGGACTTTCTGGTGTATATGCCTATCCCGGTACGCCTTCAACTGAAATCACAGAGTTTATTCAAGGTAATCCTTTAGCAGCAGAACGCGGTATTCATTGCCGTTGGTCTACCAACGAAAAGACAGCGATGGAAGCTGCATTGGGTATGTCTTACATGGGCAAACGCGCCTTGGTGTGTATGAAACACGTGGGTATGAATGTTGCAGCCGATGCTTTTGTCAATTCTGCTATGACAGGTACTAATGGTGGCCTTGTTATTGTAGCGGCTGACGACCCCTCGATGCACTCATCGCAAAACGAGCAAGATTCTCGTTTTTATGGCAAGTTTGCTATGGTGCCCATCTTTGAGCCCTCTACACAACAAGAGGCTTATGACATGATAGGAGAGGCTTTTGAGTTGTCCGAGCGATACAAAATTCCTGTATTGTTCCGTGTAGTTACTCGTTTGGCCCACTCTCGTGCCGTAGTGAAGGTAGGTCCCGTTCGTGAGCAAAACCCCATGAGCTATCCTTCCAATCCTCGTCAATGGGTATTGATGCCTGCCGTAGCTCGTGTACGCAATGCCGAGTTGGTAGAGCGCCAAAAAGATTTTGTTCGTGAGGCTGAAGAGTCGGCACACAACATCTACACAAAGGCCGACAGCCGCATGGGTATCGTTGCATCGGGTATTGGTTACAATTATCTCATGGAACACTATCCCAATGGTGCGCCTTTCAATGTGTTGAAAGTGTCGCAATATCCTCTTCCTCAAAAACAAATAGACGAGTTGGCTGCAACTTGTGACAAAATTTTGGTACTTGAGGATGGCCAACCCTTCATCGAGGAGCAACTCCGCGGCGTTATTGCCAATGATAAAGTGGCTGTATGTGGCCGTTTGACAGGAGATGTTCCCCGCACAGGTGAGCTCACACCCGACAACATTCGCAAGGCCATAGGTATCGAAGGTGCACAAGTATTTGATCCTTCGCCTCTTGTAGTACCCCGTCCCCCCGCATTGTGCCAAGGTTGTGGCCACCGCGACATGTACACTGCTCTCAATATGGTAGTTGCCGAGTTTGAGAATGCACGTGTATTCAGCGATATAGGTTGCTATACACTTGGTTTCATGCCTCCTTTCCGTGCTATTCACTCGGTAGTGGATATGGGTGCTTCTATTACAATGGCAAAGGGTGCTTCTGATTCGGGCCAATATCCCGCTGTTGCTGTTATCGGTGACTCTACATTCACACACTCAGGTATGACAGGCTTGCTCGATGCAGTAAACGAAAACGCCGACATTACCGTGATTATCTCTGATAACCTCACAACCGGTATGACCGGAGGACAAGACTCGGCCGGTACAGGTCGTCTTGAGCAAATATGTCAAGGCTTGGGCGTAGATCCTGCTCACATTCGCGTTGTAGTGCCTTTGGCCAAGAACATGGAAGAGATGAAACAAATCATTCGTGAGGAGATTGCTTACCATGGAGTATCAGTAATCATTCCTCGTAGAGAGTGTATCCAAACAGCAAGACGTCACAATAAAAAATCATAAACTATGCGTACCGATATAGTACTTTCGGGCGTAGGAGGACAAGGTATCCTCTCTATTGCCACCATTATAGGCGCAGCCGCCATCAATAAAGGACTCTACATCAAGCAAGCCGAGGTTCATGGTATGAGCCAACGCGGTGGTGATGTTCAATCAAACCTTCGTATCAGTTCCGATCCTATCAGTTCCGACCTCATACCTCTTGGTGGTGCCAATTTGGTTATCTCTCTTGAGCCTATGGAAGCATTGCGCTACTTGCCCTATCTCGACAAAGAGGGTTGGATTATTACCAATACTGCACCTTTTATCAATATTGATAACTATCCCGATGTTGAGGAGTTGAACAAAGCTCTTGCTGCACTTCCTCACGTGATAGCTATTGATGTAGATGGTATTGCCAAGCAAGTAGCCTCGCCTCGTGCTGCCAATATTGTATTGTTGGGTGCTGCTGCTCCTTTCTTGGGTATCGACATCGAGGAACTTGAAGAGGGTATCCGCACCATCTTCGGCCGTAAAGGCGATGATGTAGTAGAGATGAACATCAAGGCATTGCGTGCCGGATGTGAGTATGCCAAACAAAATATCAAATAATCATGAATGTACCTTTCAATCAGGAGTTAGTAGACGGTATTTTGGCCGATCTCAATATAAAACATATTGGAGAAGCAACCATTCGTCAATGTGTTGCCGTGTCAAAGCGTCTTGAAGAGGCTACCGAGCAATCTTTTATACACTTTGAAATAGGTGCTCCCGGTATTCCAGCCAGCAAAATAGGTGTAGAAGCTCAAAAAGCAGCGCTCGACAGAGGTGTTGCCAATATCTATCCCGATATTAATGGTATTCCCGAGCTGAAAAATGCGGCATCTCGCTTTGTTAAGGCTTTCCTTAATGTCGATGTTGCACCTTCGGGATGTGTGCCTTCGGTGGGCTCTATGATGGGTGTGTTAGGCTCGTTTATCTTGTGTCGCCACTTGTACAAGGAGCGTGATACAATTCTCTTTATCAATCCCGGTTTCCCTGTTCAACCTTTGCAAGCAAAGATGTTGGGCTACAATCGTATAGACTTTGATATATACGACAATCGTGGTGAGAAATTGTATGCCAAGCTTGATGAAATATTGGCTACCGGCAAGATAGCTGCCGTTATCTACTCCAACCCCAACAATCCCTCATGGGTATGTCTTACCGAGAAGGAGCTTGAGTATATAGGTACACTTGCTACCAAATACGACACAATCGTTCTTGAAGACTTGGCATACCTTTGCATGGATGTTCGCACCAACAAAGGCATTCCTTTTGAGGCTCCCTACCAACCTTCGGTAGCTCATTACACCGACAACTATATCCTTTTGCTTTCGGGCTCTAAGATATTCAGCTATGCAGGTGAGCGTATTGCTGTTACAGCCATGTCTGACAAGTTGGCCAAACGCAGCTTCGACTATCTGCAAGAGGAGTGGGGCATGAAGACAGCGGGTGATGCCATGGTGTACATCGTAACCTATGCTTTGTCGTCGGGTGTATGTCACTCGGCTCAATACGCATTGGCTGCCATGTACGATGCTGCTTGCGATGGCAAACTCAATTTTGTCGAGGATACTCGCCTCTATGCCGAGCGTGCCGAGCGTGTAAAAGAGATATTCATACGCAATGGTTTCCATATCGTATATGATAAAGACCTCGATGCCGACATCAGTGACGGATTCTTCTTCACTATGGGTCGCAAAGGCTTTACCGGAAACGAACTCTTGGCCGAGTTCTTGCGTTATGGTATTTCGGCCATTTCGTTGAAATCGACAGGTAGCCGTCAAGAGGGTATCCGTGTTTGTACCTCAAAGATTACCGAGAACGAATATGCTGTACTCGATGAGCGTTTGAGAATTTTTGATGCTAATAATAAATAATGTGTAATTATATGACAGGAGCTAAATATATGAGTGCCGCTGATGCGGTGAAATTGGTAAAATCTTACGATAAAGTATATATTCAAGGTAGCACATCTATACCCGAGGTATTGTGTCAAGCACTTGCCGACCGCCATGAAGAGTTGCGTGGTGTCGAGGTTTACTCGGCTTTTGGTGTAGCTCGCGGTGTAGCGCCTTATAGCGTGCCCGAGTATCGCGACTCGTTTATCGTAAAGAGCCTTTTCATTGCCAATAGCGTGCGTGACTCTATTGCTCGTGGCGAAGGTCAATGTATTCCCGGTTTCTTGGGTGAGATACCCGAGTTTTTCCGTCAAGGTCTTATACCTCTTGATGTGGTATTCCTTAATGTGTCGCTTCCCGACAAAGATGGATATTGCAGCTATGGTGTATCGGCCGACTTGACAGTATCGGCTGTTGAGTGTGCCAAGGTGGTCATTGCCCAAGTAAACAAGCAGATGCCTTACTCATATGGTGATGCACTCATCCATATATCAAAGTTGGATGCTTGTGTTGAGGTAGATGAACCTCTTGTTGCCTTGCCCATAGCCAATCCTAACGAGAAAGAGCAACAAATAGGTCGCTACATTGCCGAGCAAATTCCCGATGGAGCCACTCTGCAAATAGGTGTAGGCGGTATTCCCAATGCCGTATTGACACAACTCACCTCGCACAAAAATCTTGGTTTGCACACCGAGGCTATGACCGATGGTGTTGTGCCTTTGTTGCAAAGTGGTGTTATCAACAATACACAAAAGGCGGTACTTCCCGGAAAGTCATTGGCTTCTTTGGCTCTTGGCTCACAACGCTTGTACGATTATATGAACTACAACGAGGATATTATCATCAAGGATGTTGCTTGGTCCAATTTCCCCTTCCGCATCATGCAAAATCCTAAGGTGATGGCCATTAACTCGGCGCTTGAAATAGACCTCACCGGTCAAATCTGTGCCGATTCTATTGGTACTCGTATGTTCTCGGGTGTAGGCGGACAACATGACTTTATGTATGGTGGCTCGCTATCGGAAGGTGGTAAGACATTCATTGCCATGTTGGCGGCATCGGGTAAGGGTGTATCAAAGATTGTTCCCACACTCAAGCCCGGAGCTGGTGTTGTTACTACACGCGCTCAAGCTCAATACATCGTTACCGAGTATGGTATTGCATTCTTGCGCGGTAAGGACTTGGCTCAACGTGCCAAGGAACTTATCCGCATTGCCGAGCCTTCGGCTCGCGAAGAGTTGGAGCGTGCAGCTTGCGAACGTTTCGGTATGAGCTTCCTCCGCATCAAGTAATACTTATTACACATCTTAATATTAAGTAGCTGTATCTCTGTGGTACGGCTACTTTTTTTCTGTAACATATTGTATGGTTGTAGAGTAAGGGGTATAAAAAAAGATGTTGCATCCAAGCGGGTGCAACATCTTTTGTGTCAAATCTGTTTAAGGCTTAGTATTCTTTATATATAATATTTACAGTAGCAGTCGAGTTGTTGCTTGACATTACGAATGAATCTACTCGCTTGTTGTCTTCGCTGAACTCATATTGTACATAAAGAGGGCTACCTTTCCATTCGCCATACATATAATTTATTTCGCTTATCAAGTTGCAACTTGGGGGAGCTATCAAACCGATAAGTCCGAGTATGCCTTGTTGCTCGCCGTATGCATTATATATACCTGCGAGCCAATATGTAGAAATCATGTGATTGATGTCTATGAAGCTGCCAGGGGCTGTTGGAATCATTTCGGGTAAAATGTGCGAAACGTTATAATCGGAATAGCTAAAGGTTTCGCTACATTCTTCATATTCATAGCGGTTCCATGAAAGTTGAGTTAAGTTGTAGGGATGATTAAACAGATCTTGACTACCTTTTATGTTAGCTCTTTCCCATTCCAAGTTGTAAGATACTTCTTCTATTCTATTGCCTTGCTCATAATCTTCAAATACAGTTTCGCATACATAGTCGGTTCTGTACAGTTGGTCGTTGTGGTCGTGGCGATTGAAGTAGTATGTGTGAGTCTCTGTACCATCATATACTTTTCCATCTTTTCCATCAACATAATTCTCTACCATCTGTATGCCTTCAGAATAGCTGTATTGGTCGATGTATAGTCCTTGTGTTTCAGCAATGATAGTCTGGTATAGATTGCCATTTGCATACGATTCTATTTCGATATTATAATTGTTATACGCTATACGATACTCCAAGTAAGCATCATAAACCGTTGCAGCACCATCTTCGCGAGGAAGTCCGTCGATGCGCACTTTTGTTATTCTTGAGTCGGGAGTTTCATTTTCTCTCTCGAAACTGTATGTGTAAGTAACACTCTGCCCACTCTCATCAATGTTCTGTATAATGCGGTCGATAATATATATAGGTGCTCTTAGTGATGGCTCATCGCCACCATTATCGCCATTATCGCCATTATCTTCTCCATTGTCATCACCTTTGTTTTCGGTAGATTTTTGCTCAATGTCTATATTGAGGTTGCTGGTGCCACAAACGATATGTATAGTGGCAGAGCGTGTTTCGCCGGTGTTGTTTTCTTCAAGACCTATATTCATGGTTACTTCTCCGGCACCACCGTTGGCAGGGTCGATAGTTATCCAATCTTTGCTCTCGGTGTTATACTCAACAAAAGTACTCCATGCTTCGCCGGCTGTGAAGGTGAAACCTCCCGCAACTTCTGTGTCATTGGCATACACGGTGATGTCGAGTTTGCTTTTGTCATAATCTTTGATGCTTGTTATTACATCGCATGACACAAGCATGAGCGATAGAATGGCAAAAATAAGTGCTGTTTTTTTCATGATGTATGATGTTCAAATTATAGTGAAACTTTTTCAAATCCGTTCATGCCGTTGGCAATAACATTGTTAAGCGCTTCAATAGTACGAGCCTCGCCTGTGCGGGGATATTCGCTACCGCTCACATAATACTCTACAAGAGGATTAAGCTCATAGATGTGTTGTTTGAGGGTTTCAAAATCGGGTGCTGTTTCGAGAGCGATGTATTGTTCGTAGGTAAAGTCGGTATATACCACATTCTTGCCAATGCCAAAGTTGTCGAGCAAGTAGCCATTGTCGAGTAGGGTAGGACGTTTGTTGGCTTTTACGTCGGCAGGGTCGGGGTAGCTTACGATTTGTGTTTTGCTATCATCCATAGCAATGGGTACAAGATTGCTGAAGTCGGCAGTTGTCTTGTAAATGATAATGCGGGGCATAGCCATGGCAATGGGGTTTTCTACTGTTGTTTGTGTTGTTTCAATATTCTCTGTTTTGTTTGTTTCTTTGCTCGATTGACAAGCTGCGATGGTAAGCAGTGCAGCGATGGCAAAGATTGTTGCGATTGTCTTTTTCATACTTCAATATTTTATTTGATTAATAATTTTTTGGTCCTATATTGGTTGCCTGTTTTTATAACAACATAATAAACACCCTGAGGCAGATTGCCTACATATATAGTGGAATTTGTGCTGTCTATAAGGCGTGTTCCTTGCACATTGTATATAGATATAGACTCTATTTTCTCTTGATTTTCTATTGTTATATAATGTGATGCCGGATTGGGATAGATGCGCATTGCCGAGGCCTCCAAATCGTGCAGACCGGTAGGCTCTGTAAGGGTAAATGGTATATTGTCGCAATTAAATTGTGTCATAGAGCCTTTGCGACTATCATAATACCACAACGAACAGATGTATTTTTCGCCTACAATGCCGTCGTCAAAACTCCATGTTTGTCTGCAATCAATCGTTTCGCTCTTCTTGATAATGACATCTTGCGTATTGTCGTACGACGATGTTGCTTGAAGATTGTCAAAGAGCACCCACGCACGCAATGCTCCTTTGTATTCCTCACCACTGTTTGTAATTTTGTAGGATACTTCAAGGCAATCTTTAGCAGTACTTGTCAGGGTAAAGTTGCTTGCTTTGAGTTCGGCATATAGTGGTGCTTCTTCAATATCTATTGCATAGGCCTCGCTCAATTTTTCTTTTTGGTCATTTGTAATATAGAGGCAGTAAGTGCCTTTGTTCAAAGAAACCTTGAGGGGTATGGTCACTTCTACATTCATGCCGGCAGGGATAGAAATGGCAATAGGTGAGCTGCGACGTTGCTCAAATCGGCCTGATTTTTCGTAAATAGAGAGGAATATGGAGCCATAGTACTCGGTCGATGTTGTATTGCTCATTGTGACATTGAATGTTGTGTAGCCATTGGAGTATATCTTATCCTCGTTGCACACTACCTCGGTAGCCCATAACCGTCCTTGGTCGTTGGCTTCTATCGTCACGTTGCCACTGTTGATAGTGATGATGTGATAGGGCTGCTCATTCATGCTTATTGCAACATGTTTCCACAATCCTTGTGCATCGGTATGTGCCAGATACATCTTGTATGTGCCCTCTTGCAATGTGTCGGGTATAGAGAAAATAACATTGCGTGTACCGGCAGTATTGTTGCCGCTGATAGTGAGGTTGCTGCTTTTTATAGTTTCTACATGGTTGTCGTGCATGTCATAGAGCATATAGCCTATGGCAAATGTAGCCGAGTTCCATCCTGCATTGGCAAGACCTGTAACGATAGAGGGTATAGATGAGCCGGTAGGGTAGCTGATGCCACTTGTGATAGCAACTTTTTGCGCTGTTATCTCTATGGCGCATTTATTTCCCTTGTTGGGCTGAATACCAAATACCGCACCTTGTCCTGTGTTGTAACCTCCGGCAAATCCGCCTGTTCCTTGTTTTTCGGGCGATAGGGCATGAAGTAGAAAATAGCCGTTGCTCATACCATTCCATCCCCAATTTATGTGTACATAACCATTGCTGTTATAACCATCCAGCACAAAAGCATGTCCGCCTTCGGGCGATTGTCCATGATACAGAATGGGACGGTTGTTATCTATCTCATCCATAATGATTCTTTCCCACTCGGCAATAGAGTAATACTGACGGTCGCGATGTATTACCCCTTTGTCATAGTTCCAATAAGTTGCCAATGCTTGTGCTGTTGCCGATGATTGCGCACCGCTCACATCGCCATACATCATATCTACCGACACCCCGGCGTGATACATAAGTGTGGCTACTGCATTACACGCCTCTTCGCTACTCAAAGAGCTGTATATGGGCAACATCTTGTCCCATGCGTATGTCGTATTGGCATAGTCTATCACCTCCTTGGTGGTGTTTGTATAAACTTCTTTTTTCCCCACTCCGTTTATGGGCCATTGATGGTGATACATAATTTGTGCCATAGCTGTGGCTACACAACCGGTTGCGCTCCTGTTCTTTCCGTCGTAAATGGGGCACAAGGCGTTGTAAGGTGCATCTTGTCCCCAGCGAGCCGTTACAAGCGGAGCTACATCTTTGTCAAATTGTGAGCGATAGGTGGTTGTAGAGTCTTGTGCACCGGTCTTGCGGGCGAAGGCTATTTCTTGTGCATACATCTCTATCCAAGCACATAATGCTTGCGGAGCAGTAGCGATGTCAAAGCAACCCTCGTCGCTATAACCCAGAATAACATTATCGGCGTTATCATCACCGGCAACAATGATATAGCCAGCATCATTGCGGTTGAATACGTATAAGGTATTATTACCGTCGTTGTCAAGGGCTATATGTGCTGTGGTCAGTATCGGTTGTTTGTCATGCGCCGGAGCATGATTGTGTTTTGTCTGTCCTATGTGCTCGTAGGCATAGTGTAATGCTTGATATTCATCTATTTGATGAGCATGCACTCCTATGTAAACAAGGAATAGTGTTATGAATATGATGAGATTGCGTTTCATTCTTATCAATTTCTATATCTTGCAAAGGTAGTGAAAAGCAAGTGAAATACCAATCTTATGGTATGTAATTATGCAAAAAAAGAGGTTGGTTATTGAGTAAAAAATCAAACCAACCTCATCTATAATAAGGGTCACACTGAAGGATGCGATGAAACTCCGACTGACAGGATTTGAGTGCTTCCGCTCCTTTGTAATCCACCGTGCTGTGCATACTCCTGAGAGTTGTGGCCCGCCATTGGAACGCAAAGCTTGTCTCGGTATTTCATAAAATTTGATGAGTTTCCCAATCTACTTGAGTGCGACCCGATGTCTATCTCATCAATCGTAGTACAAAGATAACGCTTGAGAATGAAAAAAGCAATAAAAATGATGTTAAAATTTCATTTTTCTTGAAATTTGCCCGATGAATATGCAATGTGTGATGATTTTGCACATCTTATAATATGTTGTCATTCTACGGCATTGGCGAGTGCCTGCCACAAAGTATCGTCGGGTACGGGGGCCGATATATCTATGGTTATGTGCGATACAGGGTGCTCAAATTGTACGCGTCGAGCGTGCAGAGATATGCCTCCGTCGGGATTTGAGCGTTCTGCTCCATATTTGAGGTCGCCTTTGATAGGGCAGCCCATTTTCGACAGCTGGCAACGTATCTGATGATGACGACCGGTTTTGAGATCGACCTCAAGCATGCGGTAGGTATTTCCTGTGGCTATCAGTTTATAGTCAAGTTCGGCTCGTTGCGCTCCATTACGAGGCGAGTTGTATGCAGTAGATTTGTTGCTCTTTTCGTTGCGAGTGAGGTAGTGAATGAGCGTGCCTTGAGGTTGTGGCGGGTTGTTCTTGACAATAGCCCAATAGGTCTTTTTCACCTTTCCGGTACGAAACATTTCGTTAAGTCGAGAAAGTGCTTTGCTGGTCTTGGCCATGATAACAAGTCCGCTTACAGGGCGATCAAGGCGATGTGTAACGCCCACAAAAACATTGCCGGGTTTATTGTACTTTTCTTTGAGCCACTCCTTTACAATCTCGCTCAATGGGGTGTCGCCGGTCTTGTCGCCTTGTACAATCTCACGACATGTTTTATTGACGATAATGATATGGTTATCTTCGTACACTACTTGCATGATACCTATGCCTTTTTTTTGATATGATAATGATGCTCCGTTAAGAGTTGCTTAAAGAGGCCGCACCGTCGGGTGCAGCCTCTTACTATAAATTACATGATACCTTTTTCGCGCAATTTTACTTGCCATTTCCATGCCGATGCAAGTGTATCTTCGAGGGTTTCCATCGCCTTCCATCCGAGTACATTGTTGGCATGGTCGGGATTGGCCCACACTTGCTCTATATCGCCCTCTCGGCGACCCACTATTTTGTGAGGAACAGGAACACCGGTGGCTTTTTCAAATGTATTGATGAGTTCGAGTACCGATACGCCTCGGCCTGTACCCAGATTAAAGACCTCGATGTTTTTGTCCGATTTTTTCTCTATCATGCGTTGCATGGCTATAACGTGAGCTTTGGCCAAATCAACCACATTGATATAGTCGCGTATGCACGAGCCGTCGGGAGTGTTATAGTCGTTGCCAAAAACGCTCAATTCCTGACGTATGCCTATTGCGGTCTGTGTGAGGTAGGGAATGAGATTTTGAGGAACACCCAAGGGTAGCTCACCTATTTCGCCCGAGGGATGCGCACCGATAGGATTGAAGTAGCGCAACAAGATAGCACGGAACGGAGCGCCTGCATATATTGTGTCGTTTACAATCTCCTCGCATATCTGCTTGGTATTGCCATAGGGCGACAAAGCGGGCTTGATAGGTGCCGACTCATCGACCGGAAGTATATCGGGCTGACCATACACCGTACATGATGAAGAGAATACAATGCCTTTGACATCAAACTCCGGCATGAGTTCGAGCAAGTTCATGAGCGATACCAAATTGTTGCGATAGTAGAGTAGGGGCTTTTGTACCGATTCACCCACCGCCTTACTTGCGGCAAAATGGATAATGCCCTCAATGCCCGGGTACTTGGCAAGAACACTGCGCATACCATCTTTGTCATTACAATCGAGTTGCTCAAACATCGGTCTTATGCCCGTAATGCGAGTGATGCCATCGATAACATTTATATTGGAGTTTGACAGATTATCGACGATGATTACCTCATAACCTGCATTTTGCAATTCTACTGCCGTGTGCGAGCCTATATATCCCGCTCCACCGGTTATCAATATTCTTTTATTCATATCTCTATGGGTATATGTTATACTTCAAGACAAAGATAGTAATTTATTTTTACAATAGCTATCAGTAATGTTTCTTATTGCAGTATTGAATTCTATCTAAATGATGTCGTAAATAGAAATTATCAATAAATAAAAGTTAAATATCTGCATAAAGTGCATTAATATGAAAATTATATTGCAAATTTTGAAATATTGTATTTATATTTGTCGTGTTAATAATTTTAATAATAAATTAAGACAATAATAACCCATAAAACCACTATTAATGAGTGACAAGTATAGAAAAAGGTTCTCCTATAACATCACTCAATGTAAAAGTAAAAACCAATTAATATCTAAAAACATGAAGAAAAATTTTACACAGCGAATGATGTTGTCAATGCTAACATTGGTATTTGCAATGTCTGTTCATGCACAAGAGGCATGGAATGTACATCAAGGCGTGCAGCGTAATGCAGCTCCGGCTCAAGCGACACAAGAAACATACGATATGTTCTTGGGACACTGCGATGTCACAGCTCAAATTTACGAAAGCGATGGTCTGTCGCTTGGTTATGATAGCCGCATCGGTGCCGGTATTGTGTTGCCTCGCGAAGTGGTAGAGAAATACCAAGGAGGTATGATTACTGCCATGTATGTAGGTTGGGACGACCCCGCTTCTTATGCCAAATATACATGCTTCGTTCGTGAAAATGAGTTTAGTGCCGAGGACTATACTTCGGGTCAAGGCAACGTGGTATTTGGTTGGAACGAAATCAAACTCAATCCTGTTCCCATCAATGATGTTGAGCGTCTTTGCGTAGGTTTCTATACAAATCTTAAAAAAGGTGTATGTAGTATTCCCTATGTATATCCCTACAACGTTCCCAATAGTATTTTCTTGTATGATGGCGTTTCTACCGATGCCAATGGCAATGAGAAGTGGGAAGATATGCACATGTATCCCGGCATGAAATCGCTTGCTATCATGCTTGTGGTAAGTGACCCCGATGGACGTTTCCATGATATGGTTGAGGTATTGTCGTTCCGTGGCAATCCTGTTACATGGCGCGATACCGAGCTTATGTCGCACATTACTATCAAGAATGTAGGTTCAAATTATGTTTCTTCTATTACTGTCAATACCTCATTCAATGGCGATACTCTCGGCAACCTTATTCCCCTCAATGAGCCTATTGGCAACTTCTTGACAAACCGTCTTGAAGTGCCCATCTACTCTTTGGGCTCGGGCTATCATGATATTTCTGTTGTAGAGGTAAACGGCACACCCCTTAAAGAGCCTATCACTATCCAACACGAAATGATAACAGTACCCCAAGAACTCGAAGGTGTATATCAGTCACTTCCTGTTTTAGAGATGTTTGTGAGCGAGGAGCAAGACAAGTGTGTGTCGGCCTTCCGTAAACTTTTCATGCCCGGCTTCCAACGTTTTGCCGAACAATACAACTTGGTTATGCACCATGTCGATGACAAATATATGTGGGGCGACAACGAAGCCTTGTTGCAAATGTTGCAGTTGGCCGATAATGACTCATCGAAAATCTTTATTCCCTCTCTTACAGTCAATCGTTCGGACCACATGGAGTATTTGGCTTATCTCGACAAAACTCCATTCCACAATGGTACTCCTTTCCCCGAGGTTGTAGAGCCTATGTGGAAAGCCATTGCAGAGAAGCCCACTTTTGCATCGGTTAATATCGATGCCCGATTTACCGAGGATAAGCAAAAAATTACAATCGATGTACTTGGTGATATTGCCGAAAACGTATTGCCCAATGACGAAAAGCTCAATTTGACCGTATATGTAATGGAAAAGAATGTTGTATCGCAAGACCAAAAGATGTTTAACGAGTCAAACAAGACTTTCTATTATGGTGAGTATGTTCACGCCAATATCGTTCGCGATATTTTGACTCCCTATTGGGGCGAGCCTTTGCAAAATCAATCGGGTGAATATAAAATGTCATTTACAGCCGATGTTTATCCCGAATACAACCTCGATAATCTCTATGTTGTTGCTTTCTTGAATAGAGCCGAAGAGAATGGCGTGATGCGTCATCAGATTATCAACAGTAATTTGGCCAACATTGGCACATCGCAAGCTGTCAATACTATTGCCAACGACAATGAGGCTGTTGTAGTAGTAACAGATGGTGTTATATATATCAATGGCAGTGCCGATGTTGAGGTGTATAGCATCGCCGGTGCGCAAGTTGCCAATAACGAGCTCGTGAGCGGTGTATATATTGCACGCATGGGTGATATCGTTGCAAAAGTATCGGTACGTTAATAATCAGTAAGTAAGGTGTGCTTCTTGTAGAGCACACCTTATGTTTTTTAATATGAATGTTATGATAAAGAAAATACTAACTTCTGCATTGCTCGCTGTTGCAATGCTTGCCTCGGCTCAAGAGGTGGTGCGCTATGGTTATGCGCCCGAAGAGATGGCCGAAGTTTATACCGTGTATCAAGGACAAGGTGCCAATGGTTTTATTGCCGGTGCGATATGTTTAGACCCTCAAACCGACCCCGTTGTTGCTCGTCTTGAAGGTCATCAAATAAAGGGTGTGCGTTGTTTCTTGCATCACGATTACAAACAAGCGCGACAAAAACGCTCGATGATTTTGCACACCGACAATCTTGAGGGTGAACTCACCACAAAGAATTGTGACTTTGTACAAGGTTGGAATGAGATATATTTTGACGAGCCTATAACAATAGGTACCACCCCCGTATATGTAGGTTTGCAAGTATATGAGTCTGGTAGTGTATCGCATCCTCTTGTTTCTTATGGTGGTGCCAGCGTATCGGGTGCTTGTTGGATAAACCTCAATAAAGAGGGTTGGGAGAGTTACTCAAATCGCGGAA
Organism: Barnesiella sp.; assembly: GCA_045645425.1. GTDB lineage: Bacteria > Bacteroidota > Bacteroidia > Bacteroidales > Barnesiellaceae_A > Barnesiella_A. The sequence goes on along the minus strand of JAZRIS010000005.1, from coordinate 12,236 downwards.
CATTGCTCATACAAGCAATTCTTGATGACGAAGCTGCTCCTATTGTTGATAATATGGTATATGCCCAAGTTGCCACTTCTCCGCAAGCCATAGCACCAGCATCATCATATGAAGGTGAAGTTTATTTCAATAATCACACCAACAAAGCTATTAACAGCGTTGAGTTGCTCATGTTGGGTCAAGGTGATGATGCGCCTCATGTAGTAGATGTGCAATTTGATTCTCCTCTTGCTGCAAAAGAGGGTAGAAACTTACCTATGGACATCTATACAGGTAGCGAGTCGGGTGTTAATCAATGGATAAAATTGACGGTAACAAAAATTAATGGTGAGCCTACACAAGAAGCACGCCCCGGTATTACATATCACTACCTCACACAAGATGATTATACGCGTGTTTCTATCGTTGAGGAGTTTACAAGCCAAAGATGTATCAACTGTCCTTTTATGATTTATTTCCTCGACAAGGCCATACATCAACACGACAAAGAGATTGTCTATATTACTCACCACACCGGTTATCAAGCCGACTTCTTTACAAAATCGGGCGAAGATGCTATCTTGTACCTCTTTGGAGAAGAACCCCATGTCAATCCTGCTGTAATGTACGACCGTCGCGTTCTTCCCGGCAAGATGACACCCATCAACAAAGCATCGGTAGCCGAAACAACTCCTTACACCGAAGCCTTGAATTATGTAACAGCTTTGATGGCTATGGCCGAAGTAAATATAGATGTAAACTACGATAAAGAAGCCGGCACAGTGGGTTGCACAGTGAGCGGTCGTGTCAATAGTGAGATGGTGGCCGAGGGTGTTGATGCCTACATTACCGTGTGTCTTGTAGAGGATAGCATCCCCGTTTCGGATAAGTATTTCCAACAAGGTCTTGTTGAAGAAGAGGGCGCTCCCGAAGATTTGATTGAATCGTTCCGTCACAATGGCGTAAAACGTCATGTTTATACAGAACATACCGGCGATTTGCTGACAATGATTTCGGACAATAACTATTCGGTAACATTCGATCCCGTTGCTATCAATCCCGAATGTAATATTGACAACTGCCGTATTGTTGCCTATGTTCATAAAGTAGATATGAACGATGTATCGCAAAACGAAGTATTGAATGCTGCTCAAAAGTGGTTGAATGACAATACTTCAATAGAAAATATCGAGGCAAAAGACAATCAGGTGCGATTTGTGGTAAATAACAATCGCTCTATAACCATTGAAGGTGAAGTAGAAAGCTATCGTATATACAACGTACATGGCCAATACATCCCCAATAACGCAACGCTCATGCCCGGTGTCTATTTGGTAACATACAAGACTCCCCAAGGTGTAAGCGGCAATACAAAATTGTTGATTTATTGATAAACTTAAACCTTACTACTCAATACTGCCACCGGCCAACTATGACAGGTGGCAGTATTTATTTTGCAATTACATGTGTGAGCTTGCATTGAGCAAACTTATATATGGTAGAAAAAGATTGTACAAAATGGCGTGTACTATTGTGAGTTACAATAAAAAGTCGTATATTTGCACCGCTTTTTGAAAATACCGTGTGATGGGAAATTAAGGAGCAATAACAAACTTAATTTTGAGTAACACAAAAATTTAAACAATGAAAACATTTGTTCTTGAAGGAAAAGTTCGCGCAGGTCTTGGCAAAAAAGCCACTCGCGAATTGCGCAAAGAGGGTTTCATCCCCGCAGTGTTGAATGGTGGTTCTATCGTAAATCTTCCTTACGAAGGTAACCTTGCCGATGGCGAGAAGTTGGTAGAAATTGAGAATGGTCGCGGTATCATCGTAACCGATTTCGCTGTTTCTCCCGAGGCTGTTCGCAAATTGGTTTACACTCCCGAGATTTTCGTTATCGACCTCACTATCGGTGGTAAGAAAGTTAAGGCTGTGTTGAAAGACATCCAATTCCACCCCGTTAAAGACACTATCCTCCACATGGACTTCCTCGAAGTTTATGAGGACAAAGCCATTACAATGGAAGTTCCCGTTAAGCTCGAAGGTCACGCTGAAGGTGTTAAGGCCGGTGGTAAGTTGCAACTCTCTATGAAGAAACTCCGCGTGAAAGCTCTCTACAACAACATCCCCGAGCGTTTGGTTATCAATATTGACAACCTTGGTCTTGGTAAGACTCTCCAAGTTGGCGAGCTCCACTTCGATGGTCTTGAGATGATGAACGCTAAGAACGCTGTTGTTTGTGCTGTGAACTTGACACGTGCTGCTCGTGGTGCTGCCGCTGCTGCCGCTGCCAAGAAATAATCCTGCTTACTGAGATAAATGAAATATCTGATAGTAGGGTTGGGTAATATCGGAAGTGAGTACGAGAATACCCGGCACAATATAGGATTTAATGTATTGGACGCTTTGGCTAAAGCGTCCAATACTGTTTTTACCGACCGTCGCTATGGCGCAGTTGCCGAGGTGAAACTCAAAGGTCGCACACTTGTATTGCTCAAGCCTTCGACTTATATGAACTTGAGTGGCAATGCCGTGCGATATTGGTTGCAACAAGAAAAAATTCCGGTGGAGAAGATGCTCATCATTGTCGATGACATATCTTTGCCATTTGGCACCTTGCGTCTGCGTCCCAAAGGTAGCGATGCCGGTCACAACGGATTGAAAGATGTGGCTCGTGTTGTGGGTAATGAAAATTACGCCCGCCTACGATTTGGAGTAGGGGGCGACTTTCCTCGTGGCGCACAAGTAGATTATGTTTTGGGACAATTTCCTCCCGAAGAGCGTGCCTTGCTCCCCGAAAAAATAGATATGGCTTGCGACATTATCAAGAGTTTCTGCTTGGCCGGTGTCACTCTCACAATGAACCAATACAATAAGAAGAAATAAGTCATGGCATTGAGCGAAGTACGCATAGACAAGTGGATGTGGGCAGTGCGCATATTCAAGACACGCACTATTGCCACCGAAGCATGTAAGAAAGGACGTGTGTCGATAGCCGGTGTCACAGTCAAGCCTTCTCGCACCATCAAAGTTGGCGATGTGATAGAGGTGCGCAAGCCTCCTGTTACCTATTCGTTCAAGGTACTTGACTTGTCGGAAAATCGCATGGGTGCCAAGCTTGTTCCCAATTTCTTGGAGAATATTACTCCTCCCGAGCAATATGAGTTGCTCGATATGATACGCATCAGCGGATTTGTCGATCGTCAGAAAGGATTGGGTCGTCCTACCAAGCGCGAAGGCCGTGCGTTACGTCAATTTACAGAGATGGATATGGGTGGCGACGGATTTGACTTTGAGTTTGACTTTGATGATGAGTTTGAGATATAGTGCATAATCATAATGCAATAAATAACACACGCCTTGCAACTACATGAGAGCAAGGCGTGTGATTTTATATATATATGTTTTGTGGCTACTTGCCCGAGTAGCACACTGCTGTACCTATGAGCCTGTCATATCGAGCTCCCGGTGGGCGATGATATACCTTGACGAGATATTCATTGACGGTTTCGTAGTAGTTGCCTTCGGTACTTGCCAATGTGGCACGAGTAGAGCCATCGGGCACAAAGACATACATGTAATTGTACGAGCCTTGTTTGAGCAATAGCACGCTTTCGTACTGCTGTGTTTGCTCGTTATAGGTCATGATGGAGTTTTGGTCGTAGATGTGATGAGTCAATTCTCCATCTATATATACATTACCTCCGTAGATCTTCTTGGTAGCCAATGTAAAGTGTGTGGCAATATAGTCGGCTTCAAGATCATTGTCCTGTGCATTGCTCTCACGTATGACATAGCGACCATATTGTGTGTGATCGAATATATAGCTCATATCGCATCGAGGATAATCGGTATTGAGTAGGGCATGGTAGTATGGCTCATAGTACTCATATCCCACAACGTTCATGCCCGGATAGCTCACCGACACGGTTTCAAAACGACGGTATTCGTTGCCGGCATCAAAGATAAGGTCGCGATTGTGCTCAAAATATATCTCATTGCTCATAACACGCAACGGACGTGTTACCGTCACCTCATTGTCACGACGACCGTTTTGCGACACTACAACCTTCAAGTCGTTAAACGGGCTTTGTATCGAAAAATAGGGATGTGAAATCTTTACGTCCACCTGCTGATACCTGTCATTATAACCCATATCGGTGCGTGAGGTTGCATAAGGAAGAACATCTATGCTGCGCTCGGTGACAGAGAAACAGGCCTGAGCAACAACTTTTCCGCTGTTTTCGGGCATGAATAATACTACATAGTTGCCCGACTTGGTAAATTGCACATTGTCGTTGGGTAGCGCAACTCGATAATTGACATAATGAGCAAACGTATTGGTCGAGTAGGCATAGTCATCGGCGTTGATATAATTTATGCCATTGAGGTACTCCAATTCCGATAGTTGTGATGGCATCCAATCGGCATCGCAATGAACAATCTTATAGTCGAGATAGGTGACATCCTCGGCCAAAAGGTCGAGAGAAATAACAATGCGGTTGGCTTCACCCATAGTAATGACCGGGGGAGATAGCGGATTGTCCTCGACATACACTTGCAAATTGCGCCAGTCAAACCCAAACGTGCGTGTACGATAGGGAGCTTGTGCCATGCCTGATAGGCCTACTGCGAGCAACAACATTGCTACATATATTGTGCGATAGAGTGACTTTTTCATATCTTCATGTTTTATAGCCTCAAAGATAATATTAAACTTGCTTTATTTGCAATAAATATACTATATTTGCACTTTATAATAGACACCTAACACAACAGAAAGTTTAAAAACAATCTCCTTAACAACAAAATTTATGAAGAAATTTGCATGGGTATTAGCCCTCTCAATGTCGCTTCCTCTATTTAATGCGACAGCCCAAGAAGCCGCAAAGGCCGAAGAGCCTGCAGGGTATCAATTTACCGATACCAAAGTGTTGCCCACAACTCCTATCAAAAACCAAGCACAATCGGGTACTTGCTGGAGCTTTGCCGGTATTGCTTTGCTCGAAAACGAATTGTTGCGTATGGGAAAACCTGAGTATGATCTCGCCGAAATGTGGATTGTACGCAACTGTTACCTCGACAAGGTAGAGCGTTTCGTTCGCTACCATGCTACATGCGAGTTGGCCGGTGGTGGTGGCGTAGTTGATGTGCCTTACGTTGCTCAAAATTATGGTTTGCTTCCCGAAGAGGCCTATCGTGGTCTTGAATATGGTTATGACAAACACAACCACAATGAGTTTGACACAGTTATGCGCACCTTTGGCGAAGCTATTGCATCGGGCAAGCGCCCTACAACAGCCTATATGAACGCAGCTGCCGGTATCGTTGATGCTTATCTCGGCGAAGTTCCCGAGACTTTTACATACAACGGTAAGGAATACACTCCCCGTTCATTCGAGCAATCTCTTGGCCTCGACATGAACGACTATGTATGTATCTCTTCATTTACACACCATCCTTTCTACACTCAATTTGCCGTTGAAGTACCCGACAACTGGTTGCATGGCATGTCATACAACGTGCCCCTCGACGAGATGCAACGCATAGTAGATGAGGCAATCGATGGCGGATACAGCGTATTGTGGGCTGCCGATGTGAGCGAGAAGGGATTTAATCGCAAGGCCGGTTTCATGGTATGTCCTGCCGAGAAGAAAGCCGATGATATGAGCGAAGGCGAATGGCTCAACTGGTCGAAGATGACCGATAAAGAGCGTGAAGCAGCTCGTTACAAATTGGACGAGCCCGGAGAAGAACTCGATGTAACTCAAGAATTGCGTCAAGAAGCATACGACAACTACGAAACAACCGACGATCATGGTATGCTCCTCATGGGTAAAGCCGTCGATCAAATTGGCAACAAATACTACAAGGTGAAAAACTCTTGGAGCACAGCCAATGGTTATGAAGGTTTCTACTATGCATCTGTACCTTACTTCCGCTACAAAACAATCAGTATCGTAGTAAACAAAAACGCCATCTCAAAAGACCTCCGCAAGAAAATGGGTATTAAGTAAGAGATAGCTTTCAATATCATAAACGAGGCCGAGCCAAAATGTAAATTTTGGTCCGGCCTCGTTACTTTGTAAGAATTGCAGGAAAAATTTCTATCCTCAGAGTCTTTCTAGGTGCAAAATACAGGGAGATCCACGCAGTGGGAAAGGGTTAGAAAATATCCTCATCTGTGTTTTGCTCGTGGCAAAATATAGGGGAGGTGGTGCGGTACAATTTTAAATAGAGTAAGTAATTTCTCCCACCCCTCAGTCGCCACAGGCGACAGTTGTCTATCGACCAAGTTGCTCACGCTCGGCAAAGTCTATGCAAGCATAGCTCTGCTCTCACTTATTCGCAACAGTCCCCTCGGGCAGAGGAGCAAAATTGCACTACTTTGCGTATGATATAGAATAGGTAATCATATCCTCTTTTGTGTGCCGAAGGCATATAGGGGAGCAGCAGCCGTCATGTGGTGTATGCGCATAAAACTACACCTCTACCCAAGTGGAATAGAGGTGCTGTATATTTTGCTACATGTAAATGTGCTATTTTTCGTTCTTTTGTGCTTCGTATCGCTCTCCCCAGAAGTGGCGCATGGTGTCGAGTAGGCGTTGCTCGGTGGGCGATTGTTGCGGGTGCCAAAACTGCTTATCTACTGCCTCGTCGGGCATGTACTGCTGGCGAACAAAGTGCCCGGGATAGTTGTGCGCATACTTATATTCCTTGCCATAATCGAGTTGCTGCATGAGCTTGGTGGGAGCGTTGCGCAGATGCAGTGGCACGGGCAGATTGCCTGTCGCTTTCACATAGGCAAGTGCATCGTCTATTGCCAAGTAGGTAGAGTTACTCTTGAGGCTTGTGGCGAGATATACGGTTGTTTCGGCAAGGATGATGCGGCCTTCGGGCCATCCCACTTTTTGTAAGGTGTCGAAACAGACATTGGCAAGTAGCAGGGCATTGGGATTGGCAAGTCCGACATCCTCGGCGGCCGAAATGACAAGTCGGCGGGCAATAAAGGCGGGATCTTCGCCTCCCTCAATCATGCGTGCCAACCAATAGATGGCGGCATCGGGGTCGCTGCCTCGTATGCTCTTGATGAATGCCGATATGATGTCGTAGTGCATCTCGCCGTTTTTGTCGTATGCGGCAGGGTTTTGTTGCAGACGCTCGGTAACAATAGCATCATTGAATATGATAGGCTCTTCATCCGGGGTTGCTTGTGCTATGAGGTCGATGATATTGAGCAACTTGCGTGCATCGCCACCCGAGTAGCGAAACAATGCATCGGTCTGTTCTATGAGCACCTTGCGCTCTTTCAGTTGTGCATCGGTTGTGATAGCTCTATTCAGAAGCGTTTCGAGGTGATGCTTTTCGAGCGATTGCAATACATATACCTGACATCGCGAGAGTAGGGGGCGTATGACCTCAAACGATGGATTTTCGGTTGTTGCTCCTATGAGCGTTACCAAGCCTTGTTCTACGGCAGCCAAGAGAGAGTCTTGTTGCGACTTGTTGAAACGATGTATCTCATCGATAAAAAGGATGGGACGCGACTTGGTGAAGAGGTTGGCTTTGCAACGCTCCAATACTTCACGCACCTCTTTTACGCCCGACGAAACAGCACTCAACGTGTAAAATGGAGTCTTGAGTTGCACCGATATGATGTGTGCGAGGGTGGTCTTGCCCACTCCGGGAGGCCCCCAAAGGATAAAGGAAGCTATGTTGCCACTCTCTATCATACGACGCAGTACGGCACCTTGTCCTACAAGATGCTCTTGACCTATATACTCATCGAGATTGCGAGGTCGTAGTCGTTCAGCCAATGGTTCAAACATAATGGCAAAGGTAGTAAATGGTATATTGAAAACAAAATATTAATTATATAATATTTGTCTTCTCAAATCTTGTCGGATGCGTAAGTTTTATTAATTTTGTTTCATGTTATTGCTTTTCATAACATACATGTTTAACATCAAATATTCATCTTTATGATATATGCCTTTCTTCTCACTTTAGTAGCCGGTCTTGCAACCGGTGTAGGTAGTATTATCGCATTTGTTGCGCACCGCACTTCGCGTGGATTTTTCTCCTTTACGCTGGGACTCTCGGCCGGTGTAATGCTTTATGTGTCGTTTGTAGAGTTGTTTCATCAATCTCGTTCGCTCTTCGCTTCTTCATGGCAGGGCGTGTGGGGCGAGTTTGGTGTTGCTCTGTTTTTCTTTATAGGTATGGGCATCATTGGATTGATAGACAAACTTGTACCTTCGTTTGAAAATCCTCATGAGGTGCGCAATATAGAGTCGCTCGACAATCCTGTTAAGGCCAAAGAAGGCCGACTGCACCATATCGGACTACTCACAGCCTTGGCTATTGCCATTCACAACTTCCCCGAAGGTATTGCTACATTTATGGCCACCGAGAGCAATCCGTCGATAGGTATAGCCATTGCCGTAGCGATAGCATTACACAATATACCCGAAGGTGTAGCCGTTTCTATTCCCATTTACTATGCAACAGGCAGTAAGAAGCGAGCTTTTGCCTATTCGTTACTATCGGGTCTTGCCGAGCCTTTGGGTGCTTTGCTTGCTTTTCTTATCTTGATGCCATTTATGAACGATGTCGTTTTGGCGGCAGTACTGTCGGCAGTAGCAGGCATCATGGTGTACATTTCGATAGACGAACTTCTGCCCGCCGCCCGCGAGTATGGCAAGCCACACGTTGCCATCTGGGGTATGGTAGTGGGTATGATGATTATGGCAGCAAGTATCATTCTGCTGTAATAGCAAAACAATAATAAAAAAGCTGTGTGTCATATTGCATGACACACAGCTTTTTTCTTGATACTATAAGGTATATTATTCGTTGAGCGAGTTCCAGCCTTGCGCACGCAACTCTATCTCTGTACCATCGCGAGCTATAAGACAGCTACCCAACGATGCAGCAGTAATGTGACCAATAACCTTAACACCGGGTATGGCGCTTACGGCTTCGTGGGCATGCAGAGGAACAGTAAACAACAGCTCATAATCTTCACCTCCATTAAGAGCGGCCGTAACGAGATTCATATTCAACTCTTCGGCCATCACTGCCGTTTGGTAATCGATAGGAATACGGTCCTCATAAACTCTACATCCCACATTGCTCTGCTTGCAAATGTGCAACAATTCCGACGATAATCCATCAGATATGTCCATCATGGCAGTGGGTTGAATACCGGCTTGCGCAAGAGCCAAGACAATATCACGTCGAGCCTCGGGCTTGAGTTGGCGCTCAAGAATATACTCCTTACCGCCAAACTCCGGGGTAAAATCGCTCTGTCCGGCAAAAGCCACTTTCTCTCTTTCGAGAAGTTGCAAGCCCATATAAGCAGCTCCCAAATCGCCACTCACGCATAGCAAATCGTTCTCCTTGGCACCGTTGCGATACACTATCTTGTCCTTGTCGGCATCTCCTATACAAGTGATGCTGATGGTAAGTCCTGTCATAGAAGAGGTAGTGTCACCACCCACAATATCCACATTGTAATTGGCACAGGCCAATCTTATACCGGCATAGAGTTGCTCAATATCTTCAACCGAGAAACGTTTAGACACGCCAAGAGATACGGTGATTTGTCGGGGAGTGCCATTCATGGCATAGATATCCGAGAAATTGACTATCGCAGCCTTGTAACCCAGATGTGTCAAGGGTACATAGGTAAGGTCAAAATGTACACCCTCAAGCAACAGGTCGGTGGTAACAAGTGTCTCTTTATCGCCATAGTGCAATACAGCGGCATCGTCACCCACTCCTTTACATGAAGAAGAGTTTACAAGAGGCATCTCGGCAGTGAGTCGGTCTATCAGACCAAACTCACCCAAAGATGCTATTTCTGTTCGTTTTATATCTTCCATTGGCGGTTTAGCACTCTGTTACAAGTTCTTGCATGATACGAGTCATGAGGGGTTGAGCAGCATTGGCAGCTTTTTGCACATCCTCGTGAGAGCATTTCTCAACTATACCTTCTACACCCAAATCGGTAATAACAGATATGGCAAATACTTCCATCTCGCCGTGACGGGCAACGATAACCTCGGGTACAGTACTCATACCTACTGCATCACCGCCAATACGACGGAAATAGCGGTACTCGGCAGGAGTTTCAAATGTCGGGCCCGAAGTACCTACATACACACCATGTTGTACTTTGATACCATTGCGCTCGGCTATTTCATTGGCCTTGGCAATAAGACGAGGAGAATATGCCTCACTCATATCGGGGAAACGAGTACCCAACTCTTCGTGATTTTTTCCACGCAACGGATGCTCGGGGAAGAGGTTGATATGATCGGTGATAATCATGATGTCACCCACCTTAAAGTCGGGGTTCATACCACCGGCAGCATTTGACACAAAAAGAGTCTTCACACCCATAGCCTTGAATACACGCACGGGGAAAGTAACTTGCTTCATGTCATAGCCTTCGTAGTAGTGAAAACGACCTTGCATGGCAAGTATCTCTTTTCCGCCTAATTTACCAAATATAAGTTTGCCGCTGTGGCCTTCTACTGTCGAAAGAGGAAAATGAGGTATTTGCTCATAAGGTATCTCAACTTTATCGGTTATTTCGTCGGCAAGGTGACCCAAACCGGTTCCCAAAATAATACCTGTTTCGGGGCGATAGCTTACCATAGTCTTGAGGTAAGCCGCAGTTTGATTAATTTTGTTCAACATATACTCTCTATTTTTATGGGTTAAATATTCTATAAAACATAATTGAGCTAACAAAGTTAGTAAAAAATACTCTCGTAACAAAACTTATATGTCATCAAACGATTATATACCCACATCTACCGATATGAGTGCTTGCCAGCGGTTGTTATTCAAATAATCGGGTGATGCACCTGTCGCATAGTTGTACGAGAGGTCGGCATGTATCTTGAGGTTGTGGCCAATAAAGTATTTGGTCAATACCACAGTGGCTTGATTTTCGGTGTTGTAACCCTCGTATGCTGCTGTTGCATCGTCGGGCAATAGGGTAGAGTGGCGCAATCCCACCTCCCAATCGTACTCGAATGTGTAGCTTGCCTGTACATTCACACCCCATCCGGTGTAGATGTGTTGCAACACCTCTCCTTGGTCGTTGGTGATAGATGCATTGTTGCACAGACGACCCATCACATCGGTGTAGAATGCAAATCCTTGGTATTTGAAAATAAGGTCGGCATACCAAGAGTGCAACGAACGGCGATTGTTGTCATCCAATAGTGCGCCCTTTTGTCCCTGAAGGCGACAAGCACGGTCGTTGTAGCTATATGCACCACCAAGGGCCAGCTTGGGTGAAGACTCGCGAACATAGCAACCTTCGCTCACCTCTCCTCGTGATGCAAATTTGCCCAACGGATATAGCTCGACACGAGCCGTATAGGCCAATCCGCTTTTTTGTGATACGGCATAGTTTCGTCCTTCGCCAGTTGTGATAGAGCCTTTTATGGCATAATTGAATGCTGGGCCTATGCTGTTGTGAAACTCGGCAAAGATACCAAAGTCGCGGTCGATACTAAACTCCGAATTTACTATACTGCGATTGACAAATTGCAAGGCACTCGACGAGTTGATATTGGCACGACCTCCACGCAACTTGGTTTGTCCTATTCCTATATTGAACGCCGACGAGGGCACATAGTAGAGCATAGCATCGCGTATGATATTGATGCTGCCGTCGGGCAGGTCTTTGGCATCGTAGGGCGAGTAACCGAGTTGGATAGAGTAGGCCACCTTGGGGGTAAATACATGACCGTCAAATCGCAGGTGAAGGCGCTTGATGCAAGCCTCGGTCTTGTTCAGCGCAAAGTTGTTGTCAAAAGTAAGACCCACAAGACTCTGCATACGCAATCGCATGGTGAGTTTATATCGGTTGTCTTTACTCTTGAACGTAACACCTTTGCCCACCTCTACATTGGGCATATTGCGCAATATGTCAGTTACTTGTGCATCGGTGTAGTAGGTGGTATCATTAGTAGCAGCCACTTGAGCCGATGTAACAACAGAATATCCAATAAGAGCTATCAGTACAGCAATCAACTTTTTCATAGAAAATGTTTTATTAAAAATTTTATGCAAATATAATATAATGTTTACTCGCACTATGCTACAATGACATTATTTTTACTCCTCAATGGTTTTCAATACATAAAATCATATTTTTTCTGCCCCTGCGAGTGCAACGAGATAGGGGAAGTCCACGCAGTGGGTAGGGGTTAAAAACGTGTGAAACACGTGTC
>JAZRIS010000004.1:0-230676 GCA_045645425.1 Barnesiella sp. | reverse complement strand
ACGCATTGCTCGCGACCTTTTCTTGCTCACCAGCAAGCCTGTGATGTATGTTTGTAATGTCGATGAGGCAAGTGCAGTGAATGGTAATGCCTACGTAGAGCGTGTGCGCGAGGCTGTGAAAGAGGAGAATGCCGAAATTCTCATCTTGGCGGCCAAGACCGAGTCGGAGATAGCCGAGTTTGACGATTATGAAGAGCGCAAGATGTTCCTTGAAGAGTTGGGTCTGGAAGAGTCGGGTGTATCGCGTCTTATCCGTTCGGCCTACAAGTTGCTCGACCTCGAAACTTACATCACAGCCGGAGAGCCCGAAGTGCGTGCATGGACTTATCGCAAGGGTAGCAAGGCTCCCCAATGTGCCGGTATTATTCACACCGACTTTGAGAAAGGTTTTATCCGTGCCGAGGTTATCAAGTATGACGATTATATAGCTCTTGGCTCTGAAGCCGCTTGCAAGGAAGCCGGTAAAATGAGTATTGAGGGTAAGGAATATGTGGTGCAAGATGGCGACATCATGCACTTCCGCTTCAACGTATAATGTTTTGATACAATAATATTTATGCCACGCAGACCGATGTCTTTGCGTGGCATGATTTTTTTAATCTCATCTAAAAAATATCTTTCTCTCGTGGCGGTATTGTCGATAGAAAAAATTATCTTTGTAGATTGATTTATTAATAACCATATATGCTTACTCAAATAACACTCAACGATACTCGCATACAATATAAGGTGCAGGGAGAAGGTATTCCTGTCATCTTGCTACATGGTTGGGGGTGTAATATAGCAACAATGGCCTCGATAGAGGCTATCCTTGCGCCACACTTCAAGGTATATACGCTCGATTTTCCGGGTTTCGGAGGTAGTGATGTGCCGGCCGATGTGTGGGGTGTGGAGGAATATACACGCATGCTGGAGGCGTTTGTTGCCGAGTTGCATATAGAAAGCCCTATACTCATAGGTCACTCTTTTGGCGGTCGAGTATCTATCTTATATGGCTCGCGCAATAAGGTGCGCAAGATAGTGTTGGTAGATGCGGCAGGAGCCAAGCCTCGTCGTCCGTTGAAATATTATGTCAAAGTATATTCATATAAACTCTACAAAAACATTTTGTACCTGACAATGGGCAAGGAACGAGCAGAGGAGAAGTTGGAGGCTCGTCGTCGTACAGCCGGCTCGGCCGATTATAATGCCCTCACCGGTATGATGCGTCGTATCTTTGTCAAGGTAGTCAATGAGTATCTCGAAGATGTAATGCCTATGATAGCGTGTCCGGTGCAGCTTATATGGGGTGCAAAAGACAAGGATACCAAGTTGCGTGAGGCCAAGGTGATGCTCAAGCGCATACCCAATGCCCGACTTGATGTGATAGAGGATGCCGGTCACTACTCGTTTCTCGACAATCCCTTCCGTTTCCGTGCGCTACTCACTGCTTTTCTGAAAGAGGATATTTACGGTAAATAATTATAATGACAATGATAACACTCATCACGCAAATAGTATTAATCATCGCACTCATCCTGTATGTGGGTGTAGCGTTGAAATATGAGTTGCAGATGATGCAACAAAACAGCTATCGCAACAATCGTTACTGGAACTGGATGATGAAAAACGGCGACTCATCATCGCCTCGTCGCCTCATGTTATACTTCATGTTGTTGATGGCTTGCACTCGTTTTACTCCCGAAATTATTCACCCTTTTATTGCCATAGTGTTGGTGGTATTTGCGGTGAGAGAGTTGCGCATGAAGTATAAGAAACCGGTGGTATTTACCCAACGTGCCACTCGCTTGTATATCGCATCGTGGGTAGTTGTATTGTTGCACACAACCTTGTGGACAGCCTTGACACAATTTGACTTGAGTGTTGTACCCCTACTCTTGTTATCAGCAGTAGCCTTCTCGTGGGTGGTGATATTAGTGGCCAATGTGCTCATGCACCCCATCGAGTTGCAGATAAACAAAGGCTTCTACAATGAGGCCAAAAAGATATTGGAGGCAATGCCCAACTTGCGCATTATAGGCGTAACCGGCAGTTACGGCAAGACCAGCACCAAGCACTACCTCTATCGCATACTCAGCGAAAAGTATAATGTGATAATGACTCCCGGTAGCTACAACACGCCCATGGGTGTAATACGCACCGTGCGCGAGATGATGAAACCCTATTACGACATCTTTATTGTAGAGATGGGCGCCAAGCAGTTGGGCGACATCAAGGAGATATGCGACCTTGTGTGTCCTACAATAGGTATTGTTACGGCGGTGGGTGAGCAACATTTGGAGTCGTTCAAGTCGATTGAGAATGTGCAACGCACCAAGTTTGAGCTTGTAGATGCATTGCCAAGTGATGGATTGGCAGTAGTAAATAACGACTTTGAGTATATAGCCAATCGCACTGTAAATAATGTGTCGGTCAAACGTTACTCTCTTGCACCGGGAGTAGATTACCATATAGAAGATGTAGAGTATGGCGAGCTGGAAACACGTTTTGCCGTAGTGGGCGAAGGTCGTCGCATAGAACTTGCCACCAAGTTGGTAGGCGACTGCAATCTATCCAACCTCATGGCATCGGTTATCGTGGCACTCTATCTTGATGTGCCCGAACAATCTATACGCTATGGTGTGAGTCAGATAGAACAGGTAGAGCATCGCCTGAATATGAAGCGCACCCCCGGAGGGTTGTCTATTATCGATGATGCTTTCAATTCCAATCCCGACGGAGCTCGTATGGCTCTTGATGTGTTGGCTCGTATCAAGACAGGCAAACGCATCGTTATCACTCCGGGTATGATAGAGCTGGGCGATAAGCAAGTGGAGTATAACAAACGTTTTGGTGAGCAAATGGCCGCTGCCGCCGACTATGTGATGGTGGTAGGAACCTATAACAGGGATGCTATCCTATCGGGACTTGCCGAAGGTGGCATGCCCGAGGAGAAAATTTTCGTTGCCGACAGTTTTGTCATGGCACAAGCCCGATTGGTGCAAATAGCTCGTGCCGGTGATGTCGTATTGTACGAAAACGACCTCCCCGATACATTTAAGTAATATAACGACAATAGAAAACTATAATAATGAAAACAACCGTAGGTGTATTTTTTGGAGGCCGTTCGGTCGAGCACGAAATATCGGTGCTCACAGCGCTCCAAGCCATGTATGCTTTTGATAGTAGCAAGTATAACATAGTGCCGGTGTATATATCGAAAGAGGGTCGCTGGTATAGTGGCGAGGCTCTTATGTCGGTATCAAACTTCCGCGATATGAATACCCTCAAGGCACAATGCGAAGAGGTGTATATGAATCCCGAATTTGGCGATTACAATCTCTATCGTCGCAAGAAAAAACTCTTTGGCAGCCCCATTGTCACTACCCTCGATGTGGTGATACCCGCCTTGCATGGAACGAATGGCGAAGATGGTGTATTCCAAGGCTTGTTAGAAACCATAGGCATCCCATTTGCCGGTTGCAACACGTTGTCGGCTGCTATTGGTATGGATAAGATTGTGATGAAGATGGTACTCGAACATTGCAATATACCCATTGTCGATTATGTGTGGTTTACCGACAAACAATGGTTTACCGATCGTGACCGCTGGGCCGATGAGGTAGAGCAAAAAATAGGCTATCCTGTTATTGTGAAACCGGCCAATTTGGGTTCGAGTGTAGGTATTGCTCGTGCCGACAACCGTGCCGAGTTTATTACCAAGGTCGATGAGGCAAGTCGCTACTCTACACGTCTGGTTGTTGAAGACTTGGTAGAAAATCTCAAGGAGATAAACTGCTCGGTATTGGGCGATTGTGACGACTATATGGCATCGGTATGCGAGGAGCCTATCAAGAGTGGTAAGATACTCTCGTATGAGGACAAATACATGGGAGGCAGTCAAGGCGAAAGTGGTATGCAGGCCAGCGAAAAACGCATCCCTGCCGACCTCACTCCCGAACAAACCGCCAGAGTGCAATTCCTTGCCGGAGAAACCTTCCGAGTGCTGTCTTGCCACGGTGTTGCGCGTGTCGATGTGATGATAGACGATAATACGGGCGATATATATGTAAACGAGATAAATGCCATCCCCGGCTCGCTCTCGTTCTACTTGTGGGAAGCCACCAAAGTACCCTTTGATGAGTTGATGGATCGCATGGTGCAACTCGCTCTCAAGCGCAAGCGTGAGGCTGCCAACAAGACTGTCAGCTATACACAAAACATCTTTGCCCTCGGCGGTGGAGGTGTTAAAGGTGCCAAGGGAGCCAAAGGTGCTAAGTTGAAATAATCGTCAAGACTTCAATTATTAACAGGAGGTGTGTCAAAAACAAACATGACACACCTCCTGTTTTTATGTTGAGATTTAGCGATAGGATTTGATTTCTAAACAATTTTGTTTATTTTTGCACCATGGATAATAGGATAAATATATTAAAAGGGCTACATCCCGGAGCATTCCTTCAACGCGAATTGAAAAAGCGCAGGCTCAAAAGTGGTCAATTTGCCGAGTCTATTGGGGAGCATCCACAAACAATGAGTGCCATTATTCGTGGTCGTCGCTCCATGAATATACCGCTATCACTTCGTATAGAAAAGGCTCTCGAACTGGAAGAGGGCTTCCTAATGACTTTACAAGTATTTTATGATATAGCCTTAGAGAAACAAAAAATGGCAATAAACAAATGCCCGGATATGTCAAAATTCAGCCTCACACTTTTTTGGGACACAACCATTGACAATATCAACTTTGCAGAGCATAGTAAGTTTGTCATCAATCGCGTATTTGAGCGTGGAACAAAGTGTGAAATTGATGAGATAATACGTTTCTATGGACGTGAAAAGATTTTGAGCGAGTTAGATACAACACAACACTCGCCTTTTGCAATAAATATTAGGAAAAACCTAAAACAGTACCTCAACTATGAAGCATAGGAGTTTACAATATAATACAGTGAAACCCATTCTGCGCACCACTATCGAGCGGTTGATGTTGATTGATGAATTCGCCCCATTTCGGCTTGTAGGTGGCACATCACTTTCTTTACGATATGGACATCGCATGTCGGACGATATCGACTTGTTTACAGACGTAACATACGGCTCTATTGATTTTCAGCGGTTGCAGAACATTTTGCAAAAAACCTTTCCCTATTGTATAGGCGATTGTGGGTACAATGTTAGCTTTGGAGCATCTTACATTGTGGGTAACTCGAAAGAAGAGTGTGTAAAATTGGATTTGTTTTATACCGATACTTTTATACGACCTGTGGAAAAACATGACACTATTCGCATGGCTGCTGTTGAAGATATTGTAGCTATGAAAACAGATGTAATAAGTAGAGGCGGTCGAAAAAAGGACTTCTGGGATATGCACCTATTACATAATGAATATTCGATAGAACAAATGGTGTCGCTGTATGAAGAACGATACCCTTATGGAGCAACTCACGATGAGTGTATAGCCGGATTTACCAACTTCTCACTTGCCGATACAGAACCAAACCCTATTTGTTTACAAGAGAAAAAATGGCAGTTGATAAAACTTGATTTTACAGAGTGGGTAGAGTTATGATAATATTTTGGATACACATAAATATAAAATAGTCGGAATGATTGAAGGTGCATCGTTCCGACTATTCTTTTTGGAGGGTTATGTATTACTACTTTTTACAGCACCCCGTATGGGTAAACATCTTGTTACAGTGATGTTGGTTGCGTTCCATAGCGAGGCGCGATGGGGTGGGGTGTTCGAGCTTTTCGAGTTCGGCAATGGCGGTGCGCATGTCGTCGAGCAGCATATCGGCCATGTCGCGACTGAAACCTTGTCGAACGACGATGCGCATTACCACCATTTCTTCTATATTCTTGGGCATAGAGTAGGCCGGTACCATCCATCCGCTCTGTTTCAACTTGTCTTGCAGGTCATATAGTGTCCACTTGGCGGTCTTGCTGTATGTCTTGCACATAAACCATATAAAGAGAGGATTGACAACCTCCTTGCAATAATTGACAAAGGGTGCCATCTTGCCTATCTCTTGGTGTAGGTAGCGAGCTATCTCCATGGAGTTGTGTTGTACTTGTTTATAGCCTTCATAACCGAGTCGGATGAATTGATAGTATTGTCCCAAAATTTGAGCTGCGGGACGTGAGAAGTTCAAGCCCACTTGTGTGATGTCGGCACCCAGATAGTTTACCGAGAACGACATCTTGCCGGGCAGATATTTCTTGTCTTTCCACACTACCCAGCCAAGTCCGGGATATACAAGTCCATATTTGTGTCCCGATGTGCTGATGGACAATACCCATTTGAGGCGGAAGTCCCAGCGTTTTTCGGGATAAAGGAAAGGAAGAATAAAACCACCCGATGCGGCATCGACGTGGATGGGAATGTCGTGATGGGTGCGAGCATTGTACTCGTCAAGAGCCTTGTCAAGCGCCTCTACATCATCGTTAAGACCTGTCCATGTTACACCTTGTATGGGCACGACACAGATTGTATTTTCGTCACACATTTTTATGACCTCTTGGGGGTCGAGGGTGGGCTTGTCGAGCGATAGAGGTATCGTGCGCATTTCGATTTGCCACAGGTCGGCAAATTTTTCCCACACCACCTGATAGCCGGTAGATATAATAAAGTTGGGCTTATCGGTGGGCTTGCCTTGCGCTGTGCGACGCTCCTTCCAGCGCAACCATGCGGCTACACCACCCAACATACAGGCTTCGGACGACCCGATGGCCAATGCACCGGTTTTCCATTTGTTTTGTTCGGGCGAATTCCACAAGTTGGCAACAATATTTATACACTTGGCATTCATCACCGCTACGCGAGGATACTCGGTCTCATCGATGTAGTTGATAGCGATAGCCTCGTTCATAAGTTTGGTTGCAAAGGGATCCATGTAGGTGGTGACAAAAGTGGCAAGGTTGAGTCGCGGTTGAGTCTGAGCAAATGTTTCGTCCTTTACCATTTGATACGCAATTTCGGGTCGGGTACCATGTTGTGGGATGGTATCGACGGGCGATGGTTGCAACATCTCTTCCGAGCCAAATACAGCTGCATGTTCACAACAGCTTTTGTAATCTGATTTTTCCATAATCTTTACTTTTATAAGATTTAGCAGTGCTTACACAACGCCTTCATCTTGCTATTGGTTGCAGTGTATAAGTTTTATTATCCCTTTTTGTGTTTTGTGAACGGGGCTTGTGTGTGGTGAACATAATGAGAATATCGGATGTTAGTAAAGCGAAAAAACAATACTTATTATGAAGATAGAAACCGGAAGGGGGCGCATTCCCTTGATAACCTTGTTGGGTATATGGTCTATTTCGGCATTAAATGCGCTGCCGGGATTGGCTGTTTCGCCTATTTTAGGCGAGTTGCAAAAGATTTTTCCTCATGCAACAGAGTTGGATATACAGATGCTATCGTCATTGCCATCGCTGATGATTATACCATTTGTATTGTTGTCGGGAAAGCTCACAGAGCGCATCGACAACATTCGCTTGTTGCAGGTGGGATTGGTTATTTTTGTGTTGAGTGGTGTACTCTATTTGATGTCCGACAAAATGTGGCAACTGATAGCCATCAGTGGCTTGTTGGGAGTAGGCTCGGGATTGATTATCCCGCTTTCTACCGGATTGATAGGCCGTTTCTTTGTGGGGCGGTATCGTACCAAGCAATTTGGATTAAGCTCGGCCATTACCAACCTCACGCTTGTTATTGCTACTGTTATAACGGGTTATTTGGCCGAGGTAGAGTGGCATTTGCCCTTTGTGGTATATCTGTTGCCTATTATTTCTATTGTCTTGTCGTTTCAGTTGCGCAAGGCCTTGTCGCAAGAGCCCGAGCCTTCGAGCAAGATAGACAACACCGACAATGGCTTGCGTCCGCATGTTCAAGTCGATGATAAAGGTATTGCACGTCATCATCTTGTCGAGGTGATGTTGTTCTATGGCTTGGTGACTTATTTGGTAGTAATTGTAAGTCTTAATCTTCCGTTCCTTATCGAGGAGCGAGGCATGCCGACAACGCTTTCGGGTACCTATATTTCGCTCTTTTTCTTGGCAATCATGGCGCCGGGATTTATTCTCAATCGTTTTATCGACCTGATGGGGCGTAGCACACAGTTGTGGAGTTTGCTCATGATTGTTGTCGGGTTGGGATTGATAGTAATCACGTCCAATGTGTGGCTGGTGGGAGTAGGATGTGTAAGTGCAGGAGTGGGATACGGAATTATACAGCCCATTATGTACGACCGCACCACACACATTGTCATGCCCCATAAGAGTACCTTGGCTCTGGCCTGTGTTATGGCAATGAATTATGTAGCTATCTTGGCGTGTCCCTTTGTTGTCAAATTGTTTGAGATAATCATGCACGATACGAGTGAGCTGTTTGCTTTTCAGCTCAATCTCTTCTTGGCGGTTATCACCCTGCTGGTTGCATTTATCTACCGCAAGTCGGCACTATTCGATAATTGACAATTCTATTTCTTGTACAATTCGAGTGTGGCTTGTAGCTTCTTGCGCATCTCGTTGCGAAGTTTGGCAGGAGATATTACCTCAATTTCGCGCCCCAACGATAGTAGCTCTTGAGTGAGGTCGTAGGTGATGTACATATTGTACACAAAGTCGATATATCCATCGCCCACCTCATACTCTTGTTGGGAGTGATGCAAGGGCAATGCTCGCAGATATTGGGCTTGTCGCATGGTGGCTCGCAGACGTATCAGTTCGGGTTTCTCGTCGCTGCGTATCACACCAAAAGATTGGGCAAAATAGTCGGATGGGATAAAGTCATCGGGAAAGACAAACGTGTGGGTAGTAAGTGACAACTCGACAATGCGGTCGAGGGCATAGGTCTTGATTTGCTTGTCTTTGCGGTTATAGCCTATAACATACCATCGCTTGCGGAATGCCTTGACAAAATAGGGCTCCAACTCAACTTTTTGCGGCAACATCTTCCAGAAAGCATGATAGACCATGCGCACTACACGCCCCTCTTGCATGGCTTCGGTAATGGAGGCCACAAAATCATTGCCCGATGGGATGTGTTCGGGAATGATGCGATGGGCAATGTCGGCACCATGTCGCATCATATAATTGACCGATAGCGAGTCGAACAACCATTGTTGCAAGTCGTTGCTCTTGTCGGGTTGTGCTTGTTCGATGTAGTATTCGTAGGTAGAAGTGTCACACAAGATGTTTACATCAAATAGCTTCTCGGCACCTTCGCGATAGTTGCAAAACGTGCGTCGAGTGAGAGGCTCTCCATCCGAGAAGTCGCTCTGCAACCACAATCGTTCTATTTCGTTACGGGTGATACGTTTGTAACGCCACACCGTATCGAAAAACCACATGTATCGCTGTATAATGTTGTGTGACATAGCTTTATAGAATAGTGGTGGGCGTCTTTCTCTTGGCGAAGCATTGAGATAGGATGGGAGCGTAGGGCGTGTCGAGTGTGCGAGCTTTCTTGGGGCAGCTCTTTACGCACGCACAGCACTTGATGCAACGAGCGGTATCGGTGTGCAGGTAGTCGCCCGATGCAATAGCTCCTGTGGGACACAATTTGGCACATTTGCCACAGAGCCTGCATTTATCGGCATCTACAACAACATGAGGCTTCACCCCCGATTTGTTGCGACGCTGTTTCATGACAAACGATATGAAGCGCAGTTTTGACAGTAACGAGTTGTGTGGAGCTTTCAATCGTGTTGCATCTACTGCTTGTAAAGTGGTTGTTGATGACAGCTTGGCGGCTATCTTCTTTCCCCATATTCGGGCATCGTTGAGGTCGGCGGCATCGGGCCTACCAACGGCTATGGGATATTGCGCTGTGCTGTATGAGTGTTCGCCCACAAATGCTCCCACTGCAACAGGAACAAAGCCACGACTGCTCACAAACTCGCAGAGTTGATTTGCGGCATCTTCATAGGCGCGATTGCCATATACAACAATGGGCACAACAGGTGTCATGTTGCCACGCATCGTTTTGAGTCGTTGCAAGGCCAATGGGGCTACTTTGCCACCATATACCGGAACGGCAACGATAACCAACGTATCGGACTCGAAGTGTAGATTACTCGGCAATGTATAAGTGGCATCAATAACATGGCTTTCATATTGACAGCCATCGGCCACAGCCATAGCCACCTTGCGCGAAGTGCCGGTGGGCGAAAACAGAACAGTGGTAACGGAGGTTATATTCATAATACAAAAGTAATAATAACCCCGACGAGAGCCAAAAAACTATCCTTGTTTTTTTCTTTCGAGAGTAGCTAACACATTCGATATGCTGTTGTTTGCCAACTGCGGTTGGCAAACCGCCACGCCGATTTAATAATTTTAGCATCTATTGAGGAAATAAATCTTTAATAAATAGTTTACTTGCAGAATTTATATTACTTTTGCACTGCCTCAAAAAAGGCTTTAAAAGGTAAGAAAGATTAGTTTAAAAACCCCAAAAAGATTTATTAAGAAAATGGCTACATTAGACTTAACAAAGTACGGTATCAACGGAACAACCGAAGTACTGCACAATCCCTCTTACGATCAACTTTTTGCCGAAGAGACTCTTCCCGGTCTTGAAGGTTATGAAGTAGGTCAAGTAACCGAATTGGGCGCTGTAAACGTGATGACAGGTATCTACACCGGTCGCTCGCCCAAGGATAAATTCTTTGTATATGACGAGGTGTCAAAAAACACTGTATGGTGGACCTCTGAAGAATATAAAAATGACAACAAACCCGTTTCGCAAGAGACATGGACAGCCTTGAAAGACCTCGCCATCAACGAGTTGTCAAACAAGAAACTCTATGTTGTAGATACTTTCTGCGGTGCCAACGAAAACTCTCGCCTCAAAGTGCGCTTTATCGTTGAGGTGGCTTGGCAAGCACACTTTGTAACCAACATGTTCATTCGCCCCACAGCCGAGGAATTGGCCAACTATGGCGAGCCCGACTTTGTTGTTTACAATGCTTCTAAAGCCAAAGTTGAGAATTGGAAAGAGCTTGGCCTCAATAGCGAAACAGCTGTTGTGTTCAACCTCACCAGCAAAGAGCAAGTTATCATCAACACTTGGTATGGTGGCGAGATGAAGAAAGGTATGTTCTCTATCATGAACTATCTTCTCCCCTTGCGCGGCATGGCTTCTATGCACTGCTCGGCCAATACCGACATGAACAACGAGAATACTGCTATCTTCTTTGGCCTCTCGGGTACAGGTAAGACAACTCTCTCTACCGACCCCAAACGTCTTCTCATCGGTGACGACGAGCACGGCTGGGATGATGAGGGTGTATTCAACTTTGAAGGTGGTTGCTATGCCAAGGTTATCAACCTCAGCAAAGAGAACGAGCCCGACATCTACAACGCCATCAAGCGTGATGCTCTCCTTGAGAACGTAACGGTAGATGCCAATGGTAAGATTGACTTCAGCGATAAGTCGGTTACAGAGAATACTCGTGTTTCTTATCCTATCTTCCACATCAACAACATTGTACGTCCTCAATCGAAGGGTCCCGCTGCCAAGAGCGTTATCTTCCTTTCGGCCGACGCATTCGGTGTATTGCCTCCCGTTTCTATCTTGAACGCCGAGCAAACCAAGTACTACTTCCTCTCGGGCTTCACTGCCAAATTGGCCGGTACCGAGCGTGGTATCACCGAGCCTACTCCCACATTCTCGGCTTGCTTTGGTGCTGCTTTCTTGTCATTGCACCCCACCAAATATGCCGAAGAGTTGGTTAAGAAGATGGAAAAATCGGGTGCCAAGGCCTACCTCGTAAATACAGGTTGGAATGGTACAGGTAAGCGTATCTCTATCCGCGATACTCGTGGTATTATCGATGCTATCCTCGATGGCTCTATCGATAAGGCTCCCACAAAACAAATTCCTTACTTCTCGTTCACAGTGCCCACAGAGTTGCCCGGTGTCGATCCTGCTATTCTCGATCCTCGCGACACTTATGCTTGCGCTTGCGAGTGGGAAGAGAAAGCCAAAGACCTCGCCGGTCGTTTCATCAAGAACTTCAACAAGTTTACAGGCAACGAAGCCGGTAAAGCTCTTGTTGCTGCCGGTCCTCAACTCTAATAGTATAACATACTTTTTAGATACACAAGCGGCGTGTCACCTGACACGCCGCTTGTACTATATATATAGTATATATTGCAAGAGAATTGGGGTTACTTTTTCTTTCTCCACTTTATCCAAGCGCTTGCACATTTGCGCAAGAATGTGTTGCCGTATAGCAGTTCCTTGCGTTGTTGCATATATTGCATGTGTCCTATGATGCCGTAAGGGTAGATATATCGTTGTCCATTGGCTATGATGTGCGACAAGAACGATTGCAGTTGTGCATACCAATTTATGTCATTGTCGGCATGTAGCTTGGGAGCGCACAGCATTTGCATATAGGCCTCACGATCGTTATCCAATCGCTCTATCGCCTTGACGGCACGATCGTAGTTGTCATAGTCCGAGATGTTGATGTATGATTGCGCATTGAACTCCCTATCGACCATGCGATTGCCCCAATAGATGGGTATTGTTTGTGCTGCCATTGGCTCTATGAGTTTCTCGGTTGTATAGCCATCGACAAGACTATTCTCAAGGGCAATGTTGAACTTATATCGGGCTATGAAAGCCATCTTGTCGGGTACGCGACCGCCTACATTGTTGCGAAATTTACCTCCATAGGCAAGAGGCTTGTACTGTTCGATGTGGTCTATAATCTCTATTCGCTCGGGAGCGGCGTATGTACTGTTGCTTACCACAACGCTGCAAAAATCCCGTTCAAAGGCATTGTGCACTGCTTGTTCGCTTGCCATATTCAGCAATTCAAACTCCTTATATAACGTGTATTGAGGCATGCGCATGTGTCTATCTCCCAGCTCTATAAAGTGTGATGATATGGCATAGTCGCATTGGTTGAAGTCGGGCACATCGTTCTCTCCTGTATAATATAACTTGATACAGTCGTAGGCTATGTGTCGGGAGCCAAATGCCGAGTAGATGAGCAGTTGAGGCTTTCTGCTATCTTGCTCGTCGAGAACTTCAACCGTATAATTCTTGCGAAGAGCCTCTGTAAATATATTGTGATGTGGGTCGAAGCCATCCCAAAAATCGGTAAAGAGAACAAAGATTGTTGTAGGTTTCATTGTGGTGTATTTTATTATACAAACGTACTAAAAAATAGCTACAATCCCCAATCTTTATTTATTTTCTTGCCTTCGTGCAAGCAAACACTTTGTATTTCAATTATATTTCGTACCTTTGTGGCCGAAATAATTGTGGAAGGATTTGGCTGCTTGCAACCACACAAAAAAATTGCTAAAACTGTTCTATGCTGACGCTGTTTCTTGGCGGTACTTTTTTGTGTGATTTCCCGGTATCCATTTTCATCGACGATTGTTTGAGTAGCAAGCCTTGTGTTATTGCTACCAAGTACTTGTAAAAAATAAATAAAACGATATGATTATGAATTACTTGTTCACATCAGAGTCGGTGTCAGAAGGACACCCCGATAAAGTTGCCGACCAACTGTCGGATGCTGTATTAGATGAATTTTTGGCGCAAGATGCCTCTTCAAAGGTGGCTTGCGAAACAATGGTTACTACCGGACAGGTGGTGCTTGCCGGTGAGGTAAAGTCGTCGGCCTATGTCGATCTTATGGATACTGCTCGTCGTGTCATCAACCGCATTGGTTACAACAAGAGTGCCTACAAATTTGATGGCGACTCATGTGGTATCTTCTCGGCTATTCACGAGCAAAGTGCCGACATCAATCGCGGTGTGGAGCGTCAGGATCCCATGGAGCAAGGTGCCGGCGACCAAGGTATGATGTTTGGTTATGCTTGCAACGAAACCGACAATTACATGCCCCTCTCGCTCGAAATATCGCATATCCTCTTGCTTGAGTTGGCAAAGATACGTCGCGAGGCCGAGCAAATGACTTATTTGCGCAAAGGTCGTGTCACCTCTTATCTTCGTCCCGACTCCAAGTCGCAAGTAACCATCGAGTATGACGAGAACAACAAGCCTGTGCGCATACATACGATTGTTATCTCTACTCAACACGATGAGTTTATTACACCCGACGAGGCTACAGCTACTGCACAGGCCGCTGCCGATGAGGCGATGTTGAATGTCATTCGACGCGATGTACAAGAGGTGTTGTTGCCCCGTGTCATTGCACAGCTTCCCGAGCGTGTGCAAGCTCTCTTTGATGACAAGCTCATCTTGCATGTCAATCCCACAGGTAAGTTTGTTATCGGAGGCCCTCATGGCGATACAGGCCTCACAGGTCGCAAGATTATTGTAGATACATATGGAGGTAAAGGTGCACATGGTGGTGGTGCCTTCTCGGGCAAAGACCCCTCTAAAGTCGATCGCTCGGCTGCCTATGCCGCTCGTCACATAGCCAAGAACTTGGTGGCTGCCGGTGTGGCCGACGAGGTATTGGTGCAAGTGTCATATGCGATAGGTGTAGCCCGCCCGGTGAGCATCTATGTCAATACCTATGGTACATCGCATGTGTCGCAGAGCGATGCCGAGATAGCAACGATTGTAGATAAGTTGTTTGATATGCGTCCTCGTGCTATCGAGGAGCGACTCAAGTTGCGCAATCCTATATACGAAGAAACAGCATCATATGGCCACATGGGTCGTACACCTCGCGTGGTTACCAAGACCTTTGCTTCGCGCTACTTGGCCGAGCCTATTGTGCGTGAGGTAGAGTTGTTTACTTGGGAAAAGCTCGACTATGTCGATGCCGTACGCAAGGCCTTTGCATTGTAATAGGTGATATAAGCCATCTCTGATATACAACAAGAGCCGCATTCCTCGTTGGGGTGCGGCTCTTGCTATTGTTATATCGCTTATATCTATTATCGGTATTGCGAGAAGTCTGTTTTGGTCATATCGCCCGAATTGAGGAACTCGGTGTGGAATGCAAATGCAGCCTTGAGCGAGTGGGGAGTGTGACCACCGTTTGCCATCTTGAGGTAATCCCAGAGAAGCTCGCGGTACATGGGGTGTGCACAGTTTTCGATGATGGCCTCGGCACGTTGGCGGGGCGATTTGGCACGAAGGTCGGCAACACCATGCTCGGTAGCAAGTACCATAACCGAGTGCTCGCTGTGGTCTTGGTGCGATACCATAGGAACGATAGAGCTTATCTTGCCACCCTTGGCAACCGAGGGACAAGCAAAGATAGAGAGGTATGCGTTGCGGGTAAAGTCGGCCGAGCCACCCAAGCCGTTCATCATCTTGGTACCTGTAACGTGAGTAGAGTTTACGTTACCAAAGATGTCGGCCTCAAGAGCAGTATTCATAGTGATAAGACCCAGACGGCGTACAATCTCGGGGTGGTTGGTGATTTCGCTCGGACGCAAGATAACGCGATCCTTGAAGTAGTAGATGTTGTCCATGATGCGAGCCAACATTTCGTCGCTCACTGTCATACCGCAAGTGCTGGCAAAAGTACATTTGCCTTGGAACATCAACTCCATAGCCGAGTCTTGTACTACCTCGGTGTACATTTGGAATTGAGGAATTTCGGGGTTAAGACCCATTTGTCCCAACACGGCATTGGCAATGTTACCTACACCCGATTGTACGGGAAGGAACTCTTTGGGGAGAAGTCCGCACTTGATTTGCGAAACGAGGAAGTTACAAACATTCTCACCAATCTTTGAAGTAACAGCATCAACGGGAGAGAAGGGCTTAACACCATCGGTCAAGTCTGTCTCTACGATACCGATAATCTTTTTGGGATCGACCTTGATAACGGGCGAGCCAATGCGATCGCTGGGCTTGTAGATAGGAATTTCACGACGATAAGGAGGATCGAGCGGAGTGTAGATGTCGTGCATACCGCGCATACGGTCGCTCTCGTGGTGGTTGCGCTCGATGATGAGTTTGTCGCAAAGTTCGCACACGGTAGGAGCCATACCTACACCGGCACCCAAGAGTATCTCGCCATCTTCCGATACATCGGCAGCCTCAATGATACCAACATTCAACTTGCCCAAGTATCCATAACGTAGATATTGAGAAAGATGCGAAAGGTGCAAGTCGAAATAGGGCATCTCGCCACTATTGATAAGGTTGCGCGAGTCGGGGTGTGATTGATAGGGAGTACGGGTTTTGATGGCATTGACGCGACTCAATTCACCGTCGATATAATCGTTGGTAGATGCACCGGTATATAATCCGATTTTAAAGGGACGTCCGGCGTCATGTTCTGCTTTGGCTCTCTTGGCCAAGGCAACGGTTGTAGCTTTGGGAGTACCCGCAGCAGTAAAACCGCCAAAGCCTACGTTATCATCATGGTTGATGTACGAGGCAGCTTCTTCTGCAGTAAGAATTCTGTATGCCATAGTGCTTTAGAAATAGAATGAGATTATAGTTTTAGTATTTTTTATTCAAAATTTCGTTCGTTATAACAGCTTGTCGCCAATCGATATTTTCAATGGCAAATGCCATGTCGTTGTCGTCGGGATTGTATATACCCTCGTCCGATATTTCGTCTTGTACAACATCTTTGTTGCGAGTAACGCTTATGCCCTCTTCGTAGGTGACGACAGCGGGTTGCTCTATCTCCTCTTCGGGGGTGGGCTCTGTGATGACCTCTTCATGGTGTATGCTTTCAAGGGGGCGACCCTCGCGCAATGCTCTGAAAATATCATCCAGCGTAACAACCTCCTTGGCGGTGCCTTCCTCGACCTCATACATATCGTCTTGGTCGGGCATAACCTCAACCGGCACATGATGGGTGTCATTGCCTCTTGCTTGCGGTGCTTGGCTTTGCTTGTTTACAGTCTGGTTTTTTCGCTTTTGAGTGCCCAAACTGCTAAAAATACCGATTGCAGCAAAAACTATATAGATTATAATATCCAAATAATCCATCTTTATTCGTAATTTTGCGCTCAAATATACGAGTTTATTGAGAGAAAAACAAGTACTATATGGTGTAAAAACAAAGAAAGGGTGGTTTCCCAACCTCCCTTCTTAAAATTAACCTAAACCTTAACTATGAAAAAAAATATGTTTTATTGATGCAAAATAAAAGTAAAACTTTGATATGAGCAACGATTTTACATGATTTTTTATAGAAAACAAACGAATTTGTATTTGCTCAATGACTTGTAGAAAATAATAAATACCGATAAAGATAAAGTAACAAACCCCATAAACAACAAAAGATATGAGCGAGAAGAGGCTTTTTATAGAGACATATGGTTGCCAAATGAATGTTGCCGACAGTGAGGTGGTGGCATCTATCATGGAGATGCAGGGATACCACCTTTGTGAGTCGATTGATGATGCCGATGCAATATTTGTCAATACCTGTTCGATACGCGATAATGCCGAGCAGAAGATTGTATCACGATTGGCTTTCTTCCGTTCACTCAAGCGTAAGAAACCACATCTTATTGTGGGCGTATTGGGATGTATGGCCGAGCGTGTGCGTGAGGAGTTGGTAAGTAATCACGGTGTTGATCTTGTTGCCGGTCCCGATGCTTATCTCGACTTGCCGGCTCTTATTTCGGCGGTTGAACAAGGCCAGCCGGCTATCAATGTCGAGCTCTCTACTACCGAGACCTATCGCGATATTGTACCGGCTCGTATGGGCAACAGCCGTGTGTCGGGCTATATTTCTATCATGCGCGGTTGCAATAATTTCTGCTCCTATTGTATTGTGCCTTATACTCGCGGTCGTGAGCGCAGTCGTGAGCCGGAGAGTATCTTGCGCGAATTGGCCGACTTGAAGGCTCGTGGCTTTAAGGAGGCTATTTTGTTGGGTCAGAATGTCAATTCGTATAACTATATAGCAGAGGATGGCACTCGTATAGATTTCCCTGCTTTGTTGCATTTGGTGGCAGAGGCTGCCGGCGATGGCATGCGCATACGCTTTACAACCTCGCATCCCAAGGATATGAGCGACGAGATATTGGAGGCTATCGCATCGCACCCCTCTTTGTGTCATCATATACACTTGCCTGTGCAGTCGGGCAACAACCGTATATTGCAGTTGATGAATCGCAAATATACCCGTGAGTGGTATCTCGACAGGGTTGCGGCTATTCGTCGTATTATACCCGATTGTGGTATATCGAGCGACCTTTTCTGTGGTTTCCACTCGGAGAGTGAGGCCGACTTTGAAGATACATTGAGCCTCATGCGAGAGGTGGGTTACGATGCCTCGTTCTTGTTTAAGTACTCCGAGCGTCCCGGTACTTTTGCATCAAAGCATCTGCCTGATGATATTGATGAGGAGGTTAAGATAGCACGTTTGCAACGTATGATAGACTTGCAAAACGAGCTATCGCTCGAAAGCAACCGTCGCGATATAGGCAAGACTTTTGAGGTGTTGGTTGAGGGTTACTCAAAACGCTCTCGCGAACAACTCTTTGGCCGTACACAGCAAAATAAGGTCGTTGTATTCCCCAAGGGCAATCACCATATCGGCGACTTTGTCAAAGTGAAGGTTTACGAGGCCTCGTCGGCTACTCTCTTGGGAGAGGAGGTGGAGTAAGATGAATACTGCACCCGAAAGTGCGCGACCCCGTCTGTGGACACCAAGTTTTTGCGCCGTGGCGGCAGGAAATTTCTTGCTGTTCTTCTCGTTTTATCTGCTATTGCCCATTTTGCCTATGTATGTGGGCGAAACATTTGGTGCCGATAAGAGTCTTACCGGTATGGTGCTGTCGTCCTATACCATTATGGCTTTGTTGGTGCGTCCTGTCAGCGGATATATGGTAGATACTTTCCCGCGCAAGAAGTTGTTGCTCATCTGCTATGCTATCTTTATGCTGTTTTTCTGTGGCTATTTGCTGGCGGGAACACTCTTGTTGTTTACCATTATCCGGGCTACCCATGGAGCGGCATTTGGTCTGGTGACAGTATCTAATAGTACTATGGCTATTGACATCATGCCGGCCGAACGTCGTGGCGAGGGTATCGGTTTTTATGGTGTGAGCAATAATTTGGCGATGGCTTTTGGCCCTTCGATATCGCTCTATTTCTACGAAACGTTGCATGCGTTCACACCCATTTTTATGATTTCGGTTGTAACCTCTTTCTTGGGATTGTGTTGCGTGTCGGCTATCAAGGCTCCGCATAAGACTATCAATCCCCCTTCTCGCACCTTGTCGTTAGACCGATTTGTCCTTTTGAGAGGCATCCCGGAGATGTTTCCTGTGCTGTTATTTTCGTTTGCCTACGGTATTCTTTCTACCTATTTGGCCATATATGGGCGCACCGAGGTGGGCATAACCGATGGTACAGGACTGTTTTTTGTTATTATGGCTTGTGGCTTGGTAGTGTCGCGCTTGCGGGTGGGTATGATGCTCAATAGAGGCTTGGTATCGCAGAGTGTTGTGACGGGTATGATGATTATTCTGCTTGGTTTTGGTCTCTTTGTGATTTTCCGCCGGCCTGTTGGATTTTATGCGGCCGCCTTTGTCTTGGGTCTTGGTTTTGGCACCATGTGCTCGGCTCTGCAAGCAATGTTTATCAATCTTGCTCCGCACAATTATCGTGGTACGGCCAATTCTACCTACTTTACGGCATGGGATATGGGTATAGGATTGGGAGTATTTGTGGGCGGATATATTGCCGAACTTACCAACTATGCCAACGCCTTCCGTACCGGCTTGGGTGTGGCTTTTATGGGATTTTTGCTCTTTTTCTTTGTCGTGCGTTATCACTTTGAACGTAACAAACTGCGATAAACAATGACACTATACGACTATATCGAAGAGTATATTATACCGAGATATAAGGCTTTTGACAAGGCGCATAATCTCGACCATGTTGCCCATGTGATAGAGCGCAGCCTCAAGCTCGCATCGCACTATGATGTAAATACCGACATGGTATATACCATTGCCGCCTACCACGATGTGGGATTGTGCGAGGGGCGTGAGCGACACCATATAGTTTCGGGCGAAATATTGAGCAACGATGTGATGTTGTCGCAATGGTTTACTCCCCAAGAGATTGCCACCATGCGAGAGGCCGTAGAAGACCACAGGGCTTCAAATGGCCATGAGCCTCGTTCTCTATATGGTTGTATTGTTGCCGAGGCCGACCGCCTGATAGACCCCGATACAACATTGCGTCGCACCGTGCAGTATGGATTGAAACACCTCGACACCTCCAATCGTGAGCAACATTACGAGCGATTTTGTCATCATCTGCAAGAAAAGTATGCCGAGGGGGGCTATATGCGATTGTGGCTACCTCATGGCGACAATGCAGTGCGTTTGCAAGAATTGCGCAACATCATAGCCGACAAGGATATGTTGCGACACTTGTTCGATAAGATTTTTGATGAGGAGTGTGGATAAAAGACAGGAGGCAGTCGGTGATACGATTGCCTCATTTTCTATATAGGATGTTATCTCGGGATAAATTTGCTATTTAGCTTATTTAACATGCCCATTTCTTGCCTCCATGCTAAAATGCTACATTGCAGAGCTGTTTTTTGGAAATAAAAATGTATTTTTGCAAACAATCAACCCGATAGAGAATTATGCAAATAGCAGATATAATCATGTTGGCGCTGGTATCGATCATGACCGTATGGGGCATGGTGCGAGGTATAGTACGTCAGGTAGGCGACTTGGCTGCACTGATATTGGGCATTGTATGCTCAAACTTGTGGGGTGGCATGCTGGTTACCCGCTTGCTTGAGTACACCGATTGGAGCATGATTGTATGCCAATTTATTGCATATTTAGCTATTTTCTTGGTTGTCTATTTGGGTGTATGCATCATTGCGGGTTGCATACAGTCATTGACACAGTTGGTGCGATTGGGATGGATAGACTCTATCCTTGGCGGACTTTTTGGTGCATTCAAGACTATATTGTTTGTAAGTCTTATACTCAATATTGCGATGTTTGTTTTTGAAGATGCCGATGTGTGGAAGTCGCCCGAATTGACACAATCGGTATGTTACGAAACCGTAAGGTCGTTTGCTCCCCAAGTGTTGCACTACATATATGAGCAAGAAACAACCCCGCAACCCTGATTGTTTATAAACAAAGTGAAGATGAAAATGGAAGAAAAAGATAAAACACAACTCAATAATGAAGAGCCTCGTAAAGACTCGATACTCGATGATGTCACATCAAAGGAGTATGAGTATGGCTTTGTTACCGATATAGAAACCGATGTAATAGAACGAGGCCTTAATGAAGATGTGGTGCGCCACATCTCGCAACGAAAGGGCGAGCCGGAGTGGTTGCTCGAATTTCGCTTGCAAGCATTTCGCCATTGGCAGACACTGAAAATGCCCACTTGGGCGCATCTCAATATCCCGGAAATAGATTATCAGGCCATAAGCTACTATGCCGAGCCTAAGACTCGCAAGGGCCCCGACTCGCTCGATGAGGTAGATCCCGAGTTGCTCAAGACTTTTGACAAGTTGGGTATTTCGCTCGAAGAGCAGATGCGCTTGTCGGGTATTGCTGTCGATGCTGTGATGGATAGTGTGTCGGTAAAGACAACGTTCAGAGAGAAACTTGCCGAGCTGGGTGTTATATTCTGCTCTATCAGTGAGGCGGTGAAGGATTACCCCGACTTGGTGCGTAAGTATCTTGGCTCGGTTGTTTCCTATCGCGACAATTTCTTTGCTGCTCTCAACTCGGCAGTCTTTAGCGATGGATCGTTTGTATATATCCCCAAAGGTGTACGTTGCCCCATGGAGCTATCGACCTATTTCCGCATCAATGCTGCCAATACCGGACAATTTGAGCGCACCCTCATCGTTGCCGATGACGATAGCTATGTAAGTTACCTCGAAGGTTGCACCGCTCCTATGCGTGACGAAAATCAGTTGCATGCCGCTATTGTGGAGATACGCGTGCATGAGCGTGCCGAGGTGAAGTATTCGACCGTGCAAAATTGGTATCCCGGCGACAAAGAGGGCAAGGGTGGTATATACAACTTTGTTACCAAGCGCGGATTGTGCAAGGGCGACAATTCAAAGTTGTCATGGACACAAGTAGAAACGGGCTCGGCCATTACATGGAAGTATCCCAGCTGTGTGCTCGCCGGCGACAACTCGGTGGGTGAGTTCTACTCGGTTGCCGTTACCAATAATTTCCAACAGGCCGATACCGGTACCAAGATGATACATATAGGCAAAAATACACGCAGTACAATCGTGTCGAAGGGTATATCGGCCGGTAGCAGTCAGAATAGCTATCGCGGACTTGTGCGCGTGACTCCTACTGCCGACAATGCACGCAACTTTACCCAATGCGACAGCCTCTTGCTCAGCGACCATTGCGGTGCGCATACATTCCCCTATATCGACATCAAGAACAATACTGCCGTGATGGAGCATGAAGCTACTACATCGAAAATCAATGAAGACCAAATCTTCTATTGCAATCAACGCGGTATTCCCACCGAAGATGCGGTAGGTCTTATTGTGAACGGATATGCCAAGGAGGTGATGAACAAGTTGCCGATGGAGTTTGCTGTCGAAGCACAAAAACTCCTGCAAGTTACCCTCGAAGGCTCGGTAGGATAATTTGTGGTTGTAATATAAACAGATGGGGCTGTGTCGTCAATCGGCGATACAGCCCCTCTTGTTATAGATAGCGGGTTGTGCAACAGTTCAATTCTTATTGATTGTTGCTCTTGTCATTTGTCGCACCTTCTTCCCAATGGAATGGTTCGAATGATGCCTCCGGGTCGCGCCAATGGGGCTTGCGCAAGGCATATATGATGAGGGGTGCAGCAACCACTACAATGCAGCCTATAACCAATACTGCATACCATACCGTCTTGCTACCAACTGCAATTTGTCCAGGAGGTATAAAACTGAGTACAAACGCCAACAATGAGCCGAGAAATCCTATGCCGGCCACTATCCACATGAGCATATTGCCGTTGTTGCCTATGCGGAAGGGGCGGTTGGCTTTTTTCATATTGTAGCGCAAGTAGATGGCGGCGGCAAACATCAACAAGTACATGATGAGGTAGAGCAATACGGTGAGTTGTGAGAGTATCTGATAGAAACTTTGCACCGAGGGCATTACGACAAAGAGCAATCCCAACAAGGTAACAATGCCTCCTTGGATAAAAAGGATGTTGCGTTGTACACCTCGGCTGTTGGTCTTCTGAAAGAATGGGGGAAGATACCCGGCACGACCCACGGCAAAGATACCTTTGGAGGGGCCGGCTACCCATGTGAGCACACCTGCCAATACGCCAAATGCCAATGCTACTGCAATGATTGGCGAGAACCATGATGCCTTGACATAGGCCAGATAACGGTCAAAGCCCACCAATAGACTTTGTGTGAGGTTTATCTCATTGCGAGGGATGATGATGCCCAGCGAGAAGGTACCCAATACAAAGATGAGCACGGTGATAAGCGAGCCTATAAAAACAGCCTTGGGGTAGTTGCGCGAGGGGTTATCTACCTCTTGCACATGGATACCGCCCATTTCCATACCGGCATAGAACAAGAAAATGCCCGCTGCCAACACCAAGTTGTTGAAGTTGCTCAAGTCGGGAAAAAAGCTGCCACTGAAGTCCATCTGTGATTTTCCTCCTGTTGCCAAGTAGATGATGGCAAGCACCACCAATAGCGCAGCGGGGATGATAGTACCCACCAGACCGCCTATCTTCGACACCCTGCCTACCCATGACATGCCTTTGAGCGAGATAAATGTTGCCAACCAATAGATGATGAGCACAACGGCGAGGGTGTACATGCGATTGGATGCAAGTGTCATATCGTAGCTGCTGTCCATACCTATAAAAGCCAACGATACGGCTCCGAACGTGAGCACTGTGGGATACCATATAGTACTCTCGACCCACTGCAACCAGATGGCCAAGAAGCCCATGCGCTTGCCAAATGCCTCTCCTACCCAGCGGAACACACCACCTTGTTTGTTGGAGAACATGGCGGCCAACTCGGCGGCTACAAGTGCCGTAGGAATGAGAAATACAAGAGCTGCAAAGAGATAGTAGAATGCCGAGCTTATGCCATACTCCGCTTCGGCGGGGAGTCCTCGCAACGACACTACTGCCGTTACGTTCATGATAGCGAGTGTTGCCACACTCAACTTTGCGGTTTTTCCAATATTTGCCATAGCATTGTTTCTTTTGAGTTTCTTTAATAACACGCCATACCGAGAGATGGTTTATTTAAACCTTACATACGATTGTTTTGTTTTGGTTGTAAATCATTCAATCTGTTAAGTATGAAAAAAGTTTTTTTATCAACAATGCTGTTGGTGTCTGTCGCTGTGACAGGCATGGCACAAGAGCTGCACAACGATAGTACACATCATCATTCGGCGGTGGTGGTATCTACCGAGCGCAACAATGCGCAAAATAGCTCGCATGAGGTAATCAAGGCGATGTATGAGGCCAATGGCCGTCACTTTCAAGACCCCCGAGCGCCTCGTTTCTTGTTTCTCGACCGCAAGGGGCGTGTGGCGCTGGGTATAGGTGGCTATGTCAAGGGTACGATGTCGGTAGATATGGGTGGTATTGCCGATAATCCCGATTTTGTAACGGCTGCTATTCCTGCTCCTCCGCAACCCGATATGCGCAATCAATTTCGCATGGATGCCTCTACCTCGCGCCTTTTCTTCAAGTTGGTGGGGCGCAACAAGGTTGTTGGCGACTTTACGGTCTATATCGAGAGCGATTTCCGAGGTACTTCGGCAGGATATTATGGTATGCGCCTGCGACAAGCCTATGTGCAGTTGTGGCGTTTCAGAGCCGGACGCTCGTGGAGTACTTTTTGCGATGTGATGGCTGCTCCGCCTACCATTGATTTTCAAGGCCCTTCGGGCTCGGTTATTGCCATGACTACCCAGTTGCAATATGTGCAACCCATAGGTGCGCATTGGGAAACGGCTTTGGCGGTGGAGTTGCCCTCGGCTACCTACACGACTCGGCCCAACTACAACACTGCCATTGCACAGCGTGTGCCCGATGTGCCATCCTATATACAATATAAGTGGAACGAGGGCAATAGCCATGTCAGATGGTCCAATATACTCCGTTGGCTTTCCTATCGCAACCTTGTTGCCGACAAGAATGAGTTTGCCTTTTGTTGGGCCACGCAGTTGAGTGCTGTTGTGCAGTTATCACAACACTTTACACTCTACATGCAGGGAGCCTATGGCCGGGGGTATGCCGATTATCTCAATGACCTCTCGGGCTATGGCTACGACCTCATACCGGCCGAAAGAAATGGGACTATGACGCCTCCCTATGCGCTGGGATTGGTGGGTGGTGTGCAATATACTATTCGTCCCGGCTTGTTTATCTCGGCTGCTTATAGCCAATGTCGCCTATACGACGAGCCTACTCTCTCATCCTCGGCCTATCGTTATGCTCAATATGTGGTGGCCAATGCTTTTTATACGCCTTTCCCCAACTGTCAGATAGGTGTCGAGTATCTCTATGGTTGTCGCAACAACCATGATGGTGTGTCGGGTAGTGCTCATCGCATCAATACGATGATACAATACAACTTCTGATGTGAGTGTGCGGTGTGACAATACAAAAGAGCCGGGGCGCACTGCCTCGGCTCTTTTGCTGTATTGTGTCAATAATGGGTTGTCTTATCGTATCACTACCTTGTGTGCCTCTACTGTACCGTTGGCTACAACTTGTACAATGGCCACACCGCTATAATGGGCAGCATCGAGGGCTACATGGCCACGACCCTTTGTTGAGGCGAGTATGCGACCATCGAGTGCAACCAATGTAGCTGTCATGTAGGCATTGTCGGCAGCTTTCACCTTCACTATGCCGTTTTCTACCATATATTGCATTTGAGTGGCATTGCTTGTAATATCGTTGATGGCGGCAAGTTCTTTGATGCGAACAAGGCCGGCATTAATGACTCTATTGGTCTTGCCATCTACCACCATGGCTATGACATTGAGGTTATAGACATCTTGTACAAAGTCAAATGAGGCGTTACCCATGGTCTGTGTATAGGGTATCTCTATCGAGTAGCTGTATTTCTCGGCTTGTCCGGCTATCATTGTTGCCGGTAGGCTGCCCTTTGTGCCGTAGAACGAGGGATATATGCCGCGGGCTACCTCGTTGAGCACCACCTCGACGTTAGAGGGCTTGCTCTCCCAGCCACCCAACCATGTTTTCTCGCCTGTAAAGTAGTTTTCTTGGTAGAAGCCTGTAACACTGTCTTCGGTGAGGACAAAGACAACGCGCCAATCGAGGTTGCTCATATCCTCGGCGGTGCGCACTTGCGCCTCGGCGTTAATGGTCTTTTTGTCCTCGCTCAAGGTTGCTGTCACCTTCACACCGGCCATTGTCACTTGGTCGAGTTGTTTATAGAAGAGCGATATCCATGAGTTTTCGTCTTCAAAGGGTTTTCCGTTTCCATTGCCGTTGGGGGTACCGGCATAGGTGCGGTCTATCCATGCGGCCGGATATTGGGTAATGCCATTGGTGTACAATCCCGATGTGTATTCGGGTACAAGCAGGTATATAGAGCCCAACTCCGAGCATTGTACGGCTATGGGTGCAATTTTGTCGGGCTCTATCTCTTTGATAGAGTCTATGGCCCATATACCCAAGGGGCAGTTGCCGCAACGAACACCGGTGTGGTCTTCTATCACGACACGGCGGCCGAATGGGTTGGATACCGACGAGGCATAGGTTGTGGCATTGTCGCCCGCAGTGGCACGCAGCACATAGTCGATGGTTTCGTTATACCATATAGGCATCTTGTGTTGCAAGGCAAAGGGTGCGCTCTCTCCGGCCGAGAGGTTGAGGTTGCCAAATGTCTCGGTTACCACGGTTTCGCCATATTCCAATGTTACGGCTATCTCGTCTATCTTGTCGAGTTGATGGTTGATGAAGCGGCCGGTAAACTCCACCTCCTCGGCATCGTTGATGACACGACCCAAGTCGAGGTCGATGGCAAACTTGTCGTTGTTATACACCTTGATGTCGTCGATGGCCAAGATAGCCTTGTTGTAGCTCTGATTGACAAAGGCTATGTATATGGCCTTGCCTGCGTATGCCTCCAACGACAACTCGTGAGTGACAAACTCGCCTTCAAAGTTTTCGGTTGCGCCGGCTTCCTCCTCGGCCACCTCCCATACCGGCTCGGTAGGAAAGTCCTCGGGCATGTTACCCTCGGTCGAGATAAATACTTTCAGTCCGTCGCGCTTGTTGGCTTG
This sequence comes from Barnesiella sp., assembly GCA_045645425.1. Classification (GTDB taxonomy): domain Bacteria; phylum Bacteroidota; class Bacteroidia; order Bacteroidales; family Barnesiellaceae_A; genus Barnesiella_A. The sequence continues at coordinate 203,490 of JAZRIS010000004.1, read as the reverse complement.
GAACGATTGAGATTTCCACTCCAGCATCATATTCTTGCCTGTAACCTCTACTTGTGGCAATACCATCCAGTCGTTGGCTTGTCCTGCCGGCAGATACTGCGAGGTGCTGCTTATAAACATGTCGGTGCTCTCATTGCTGTCGCGAATGAGCAACCAAGGATTGCCTGCCGCAAAACCTATACTTTGCATAAATGCAGTGGGTGTGAGCCTATCTACATCATAGAAGGAGAGGCCTTCTTTGTTTCCATCGTCAAAGCGATACTCAAACAATACCGATTGTGCCGATGCACTACCAAAAGCTATTATGGCTGTCAGCAGTAGAGTAGTAAATTTCTTCATATGTATATGTGTTTTAGATGTTTCGTCTTTCTCGCCACAAAGGTAATACAATTTGCATGCTTCCACAAGAACGTATATATAAAAATGGGAGTACTGCCCACAATGCCTGTTATGGCGCTGTCAAGAGCAATACTCCTCCTCCTCTTCTACTCGACATCCTACACTCATGGCAGAATGTAAGATGCCTTTCGTTGTATGGCCGTAGTTGTCGCAACTATAGCTTTAATTTGCCAATGGCTTGTAGTTGTCGCAACTATAACCATTTAAATTATGAAAAAACTTGTATGCCTATTTCTTAATTTATCTTCACTCTTTGTTTTGCTTGTTGGGGAGATAGGCAAGTGCCCCCCCAACAGGTCCTATGCCCGGTTTTACAATGCAAGCATTACGCCTTTATAGTTGCCAAGGCGTGCTATATATACGCCCTTGGGTAGTGATGTTATGTCGATGCTTGCAGTTGTGGCACCTTGTCCGATGGGTTGCGCTACCACCACACGGCCGGTAGTGTCGTATAGCGTAATGGCATCGCAGGTAGTGGTGGCAGGAAATACCGCCATCAATACATCGCCTTGACGATATATAGCAAGGTTGTCAATGGTAACACTGTTTATGGCACTGAAGTCTATGATTTCTCCTTTCTCGGGATAGCGAATATCTTCGGCCGAGTTGTAGAAATAGTAGAATTGGTCGGGGGTAGAGCTTGCCCCCAAGCGATAGGTATGCTCGTTTTTAAATATATCTTCATGTGCTCCTATACCTTCTATCCATTGCGAAGACCGAGTAGTGCCGTAGGATATGCCGTAGGATATATGGTGTGTTACGTCGAGAATGGTGCGGTTTTTGCCGGCTATGTATTTATTCTCTACGCTATCGACAACAGTATAGTAGGTTAAACCCTCATCAAGGTGGTCATATCGGATAGTGTCACCGGCTTGTGCGCCAAAGTCGTAAACCAATCGGTCTTTTCCTTCCAATCCTATATATACTTTGCGGTCTATCTCGCGCACATAATCAAACAGCTCAGGCTCAGACACTGTGGTGTAGGACTGTGTGTGGTATATCTCGTTGTAGTCTATACCATCTATATTGGCTACTCCACCTATGCGGTATTGCTGATAGCCTGTTCTTCCTATCATCACCCACTCTTGACCCTCTTTTACATAGGGTATGTACTCATCCTCGGCACAATATATCAACTCGCCTTCCTCATATACGCATTGGAGGTTGTATATTAAATCATCACCCGTTACGGAAGTATATCCTATACCCTCTATCCAAGCATCATCGAAAGTATCACCAATTTCTATTCCGTAATGATAAGTAACATCCCATTCGCTGGGAGGTAGTGAGCTGTCGTAGCCCATGCTGAGTACTGCTGTAAAAGGTCGCGATTGGAGGTTGTATTTCAATAGCGACTGCGCACCCAATTCTATTTTTTCTATCGACAATACCTCTATTACTTTGCCATTCAACACATGCGCTTCACCATCGCCCAAGGCGGTTACTATATATTCTACAACACATAGGGTGTCGCCTATTTGAAGAGAATAGTCGAAGTACACAAAGTCCTCGTTGATGATTGTCATATTTTCGTTTAGTAAATCTATCAACTTGGGCGTTGTTGTAAGGTCTGCGAAGTTTCTCAAAACTTTGTCTCCGTTCTCCCTCAATGTTTTGCCATAATAGCCATCTGTGTTATATGCAATGTAGCCGGGAAATATTTCGGACAAAAATGTATTTTCGCGCCATTCATTGCCGTATTTATTATCTTGGTAAATATACTCTCTGCCGGGCGCACAAGTAGGTAGATATGCACTTCCCTCGACATTATCTTCACCATATACAAGCGTGCCGTTGTCATATACGGTCTTGAGTTTTAATGTCTTTGTGTCGAAATTGTATGAGGTGTATCCTATTCCCTCTATCCACGAGTCGCTATATGGAGTGTTATCTATAATCTTTGAAGCATAATATTCATCTTTATGTCTTTCGCTAATAGATACAAAAAAATTTCTCGACTCAAGATTGTATCTCAATCGGGGTAGAAAGTCTATATCAATGGTGTCTATAGATAGAATTTTAATAATTCGACCATACAAATAATTATCATCATACATAGACATATCAACAACACAAAGAGTATCTCCTACTTGTAGATTGTAATCGAAATAGATAAAATCTGTGCCAAGTGTTGTAAAATTCTCTTCTACTTTTTCAACCCATCCGGAGGCCATCTTAGATTTAGGAAAATATTTAAGTACACGAGAGCCTTCCTCGCGCAACATAGTGTTATATGGGAATAGCTCTTCGCGGTCAAACCACACATAATCACTATGTTCCGATGGCATTGTGCTCAGGCTGAGTGTATATTTATCGTTGCTATATGTATAATCTCGTTCGGGAGTACATATGGGCAAATAGCTGTCTTTAGCTATTACATTTGCAATGCTTAATATTGCAAACATGATTGATAATATCCGTTTCATATAACCTCCTTTTTAAGTGTGTTTTACAATGTAAGTATTACACCATTACCGTTGCCAAGGCGTGCTATATATATGCCCTTGGGTAGTGATGTTATGTCGATGCTTGCTGTTGTGGCGCCTTGTCCGATGGGTTGCGCTACCACCACACGGCCGGTAGTGTCGTATAGCGTAATGGCATCGCAGGTAGTGGTGGCAGAAAATACTGCCATCAATACATCGCCTTGACGATGTAGAGTGAGGGTTGTACCGTCTATCTCGTTGTTATTGATGCCACTCTTACCAAAGTATATTGTACCTATGTATTTTCTTGAGTAATTGCCCAAATAGACATCGTAATAATCTTGGGTAAATCCTGTTAGGCTTATGTTAAATGATGATAGTTGTGGTGTATCGTATAAAGGCTCTGTATTATAGTAGTTGATATTAATATCCCCTTTTTTCTCCTCAACAAACACGCCCCAATTACCCGAACCGTAAGCGAACATGTAGCCGGATATTTTTAAAGTATCATCATCCACTGAGATATTAGTAATAATTTCTTCTTTTGGTAATGTTTCTTCATCCGGGTTAGAGTATATTTCGCCTACTTCTACCAATATGTTTCTACTAATATTGTTTTCGTTGAAAGTAAATACGAACTCATCGTTTGACAATAGCTTCTGCTTCTCAAAATCAATTTCAGGAAAAAGTCCGTAGGTTAAAGATCCGATGCTGTCTATCCATACATCGGTATTATAAGGCTCTTGGATATTCTGCAAATAAATGCTTTTTCGTGTTTTCTTTTCGGTCCAATCCGAATTTACCACCAATGTGGTATCTCTAACATCAGTAACCTTCATTACACTGCCATTGGGCATGGAAACATTATCGCCTACTTGCAATCCCATATCAAGTACCAAAAACTCCTTTTCTAATTCGTATGAGTACAAATATACCTTGGAGTCTTCCTTTCTGATGGCATGATTTTTTGTGTTTACCTTGTAGTAGGTGTATTCATTGATTACAGTATCTATATCCCATATGTATATATCATAAATACCTTTTTGAGGATGATATAACTTGTAACCATCGTACATGCTGTAAAAATTGGCAAATGAACATAGGCAAAATGATAGCATTGCCCACAAGGTGATAATTATACGTTTCATAATACTATAGATTGGTTATATTTACTTTAGTGCCATTTTTTATGATTGTACCAGGGGCAAATATAACATTTTTACTATTAATATCTATTGTGGCGCCATTAAAAATAACATTTCCTTGGCTTTTTTTATTGGTTACGTTTTTCCCTACATATAAATTTGTTGTATTATATTGTCTGTCTTCACAAATAGTTTCATTTTGGATATATATTGTATTAACAGATGTTGTAATGTAAGGTATATAATTATGACGTGATATACATATAGATATATTGTTAGTAGTTGTTATATATTCTATATTATTCCCCAAAAAAGCATCTACTTTTTGTGTGTCATGATTATAAAAAGAAACCCGAGCAGGACCATCCATAAGTTTTACGTATATTTTATTATCTATACGAGATATTTCTGGTGTTACAATCTGTTTTGGTATTTCTGTGTATAGTTGCATGCTTGGGTCGCCAAAACAATGGAATACTTCTTGTGTGCATAGTTCTGCGCCAGCGTAACCACCATATGCATTTTTCATCGTTAAAATACCTTGATCTAAAATTCGACCCATTTCGTACAAAGGTTGGTTGTGAGAGGTTGTATCATTGTTGAAGTTCCTCAAATTTGCAACAATGCCGGGTTCCGGCCAAATTGAACTAAATATACCTAAAATTAACGCATCATTATATCCGCTATAGCTAACATCAGTCGCTGCAAAAATATTGACACATCCGCCATCTTCTTTGTAGAGAAATTCTTCAGCAAAGCAAGTGAGATTTTGGCCATATTTTCCGGTATTACAAGTCATGCTAAATACTATTGGCGTTTTGCTGCCATTTGATAAAGAACTTTGAATTTGGTATTTGCTAAAACTTGGTTCTGCCCATGATGTACTTACTCCATGACCTCTGAATAAGACATAAAACGAGCCTTCATTAATAATATCGCAAATTTGTTCGTGATTGCCATTCCATTCAAATTGAGGTTTTTGAAGTTCAAATGGGATTTCATCTCCATAAGAAAATCTGTCTATGTTCCAATTCGTGGGTGTTATCGAATCTGCTGTAAAATATACTCTATTTATCACCTTATTTTGTATTTCCATATAATTCTTTATATCTTCGGATGTTTCAGCAAATCGCCTATCGGCATAATTGTCTTTTGGACTTTTGTCTTCAAAACATGCACAGTGAAGCGCTGTATTGTAAAATAGACTATCTTGTGTAGGAGATGATTCGTAGTTAATAATCTTATTTAGCACATTTTGCGCATTATTTACACTATTGGCCAATATTCTACCTCTGTGAATATCTGGGAGTTTGTCATTTTCTCCATCCATGCATCCATAGTATAAGTCTGTTGGATAAGTCTTATTGTTATAAGATTTATAGTATGCCGGAACAACGTTCTCATCACCAATAATAAGAAGATAATTTAAATTTATATCAGGATTATTGTATAAAGACATAATTTCTTCTTTTACTTGTGTTGTTGTCCAACTATCTTGAAGAATAACATGTGTGCGATACCCTAATGTGCGTTTCCATGTGGCAAATGTATCACATACAGCTTTATAATCATTTGTTGATATAATAACATAATCTTGGTTGTTTTCTATGTACCCGATATTAATATGCTGCGGAGTTTTTCTCCCATTCAGTGCGATGTTGTCGATTATTGTATAATCGTATCTTGAATTTGCTCTTATGTTTGATTGTTCTGTATTATTGAAAGTAGTAATTTTATATTTAATCGTTGTATATGCTTTTACTACTTTATGTTCTGTGTCATACTGCAAGGGGTAAATGTTTACCCATAATAGTCCCTTATCTTTAAAATATTCTATCTCCCCTGCTTCTACTACGTTTTCAGGGAAAAATCCTGCATATGGTGTTATTGTATCTACATTTTCTATGGTGTGTGAAATGTTACTATTATCAATTAAAGGTGGTCTTGCGGGACTTAATTCAATAGGGATTTCAATATATGATGTGTCAATAATCTCAACAGAAGAGTAATGAGATAGAGAAAATGCATCCTTACTTATAGGTAAAGATGGTTTGCCTGCTATATCAATAAGTCCACAACCTTTATATTCCCATGTATAGCAATTAGGGAAAAGGGGGTCTTCAAAAATTATTGCACTATCAAAATTATAAGTTACTATAATACTATTATCTTCATACTCAATACTTCTTGTTGGTATTCCATCATATGTGCATTCAGTACTATCCTTGCATAGCGATATATATTGTTGTGAATGAAGGAGTATAGTACTAAATAGAGTATACAATAATATAATGATATATCGTTTCATGGCCAAGTGAGTGTTAGTGTGCGAGAATAATCATTTGCTTGGTGTCTATTTGCACGCCATCTACAATGAGGGTGTAGAGATACATGCCCGGAGTATAGCTGCCGGCATGTATGGTGAGCACTCCGTTATTGATGTTTGTAGCCAATGGGTATGATTGCAACATCTTGCCGTTCATGTCGCATAGCATTATCATGGCAGTGGCAGTGCCATCGGGTAGGCGGTAGCCTATCTCGGTAGCTTGGTTGAAAGGATTGGGCGTGTTTTGCATCAGTATGGCCGAGTTGTTGTCAATGGCATCTTGTAGCGATGCGGGGGCTTGTTGGCGTTGAGGCGAGTAGGGCTCGTCGCTCTTGAGGCTCTCTACCTCGGCTTGCAACTCTTGTATAGCACTCACCAATATGGGTATCAACTCTTGGTAGGCAATACCTTTCTCACCGTCGGGCATAGTATATACCACATTGGGGAATATCTCTTCCAACTCTTGGGCTATAAAACCATATCTAATGCGCACATCATTATTTTCGTCGGTGATGCCTCTTTGTGTTGGTTTATTCTCGGTATTTGTGTCGGCTATGAGATTGTACGACACAGGATTTATATCATTTATATTGTCAAGCACATTGCCGATTGAAGATATATTTTCTTTGATTGCACCATCAGACGCTGTAATGTATCCTGACATTGAATAGAAAGTACCATCACCTGCGATATGGAAGTTGCTCTTGTTTGTTGATAGATTGTTACCTTTGATGTAGAATGTGTTGTTAGATGTGATGGTAGCTGTTATTGCTGTACTATTTGGCTGTGAGCTACAATTAAAAAGATAAAGATTGTTTCGCGAAGAACCTATTGAGAATGTATATTGTGTTCTATTGTTGTGGAAGTGCGGATTGCTATTGTCTGCATAAAACAGACCTTTGTTATGGTCAAAGAGAAGTGCGCTGTTTGTTGTGAGATTGACCAATCCATCGGGTCTTATCGTGGTTGAAAAGTCATCGTCGGCAACAGTTATATGTTGTGCCGATAATGTATCGATAATAGCTTCATTAATATAGCTTTTATCCATTGTGACAATACCAAGAGAATCTACAACTAAGTCGGCTTTGGCAGAAGAAATAGCTACAAGAGCTACAAGGAGGCATGCGAGTTTTTTCATAGGGCAATAATTTTATGAGTTGTTAATAAATTTAAACTCTTGCCAAGTGGCATGTATGCCACTTGACAAGAAAAGATAGACAATTAAAAAAATATTAGAATGATAATAGGCCTTGATATACCAGCCCGTTGTCGGTGGTACAAGTTATGATATATTGACCTACGAGTAGAGGAATGTCACAAGTAGGGGCATCGCATGTGATGAAGCCGCTCCAAACACTTACCGACTCATTGCTGATGGTTACTTCCATACACTCGGCATCGGCCGGAAACTCTACTTCTATACATTCATTATTGTAATAACAAGTAATGAACATATCACCCAATGTGCGAGGTGCTTTTGCCGGTTCTTTCTCAATCAATATAAGCCTATCCGCTTTTATTGGTTTGTTGTTATCTTCTGCGTTTACATTAAATATAAACGGACTTGTAAGTAACAAGATTAAAAAAATTAATTTTTTCATGCTATAAGAATTTTGTTGTTTTTCTTCAAAATTATAGCTATGAAATTGCGAAAACAAGAAAAAAACAAATTTTCATTTGTTTTTGATATTTGTAATATATTGAAAATTAACAATATATGATATATTCTTGTAAAATAATTTGTTTTTTATCTAAAGTCTTGAAAATGAAACGAATAGGCAATATGTTTTTGTAATATATTGATTTTCTTATAGTTATTGCAAAATCTTTAGGTATTTCGATTGTTTATGGGCATCTAATTTTTTTATTTTTGATTTCAATCGAGCTTTGCGATTATATACACTATCTATCTTTTCCTCATTGAGGAATATAGTAATGGCGGTAGTAGAGAAACCTAATGCGGAATAAATAAATAGGTTGTAATCTTGTTTTTTTAGTTGAGGTAAATCTTCTTTGAGTTCTTTTATAACGTAGTCTAAGTGAATATTGATTTGTTCTTCGAGCAATGCAATTTGTTGGTCGGAGGATAGTTCTATAATTAGATTTTCGACCTCTGCAGAAATAATTTCTTTTGATTTCTTGGTGTTTTTGCTTTCAAAATATTTAGTACATAAATTATTAATGATATCAGATTTGGAATTTAATAAGGCTCTGATATTTTCATGTGCTTTTATCAAATCGTTGTTTTTAAAGTTGATAATCTCCTGAAGATTTTGCGCAATAGCTAAATTCCTATCTAATCTGTATTGTTGTTTTTTGTATCTTTTAGTAAAGAAGAATATAAGTAAGAAAACGCTAATAATAAATACTACAAAGATGACAGCACGGCTTAATTTTGTTTTTCTTAATTTTTCTTCGATATACTTGTTCTCTTGCTCAAAATGTTGAGCAATAGTGGTGCTGAAATGATTGTTTAGAGATTGTATATATGTACTATCCAACTCGCAATATATAACTTCTAAAGCTTTTAATGCGTTGTGAGCATCATTGTTACTATGATAGAATTGATATAATAGAGGCTTGGCGTAATGGGTAGTATCATTCTTTATTAAATTATAAATTCTATTGTAATTAGCAGTATTATTTGTTTCGGCATAGCATATACCCAATACGCATAGTAAATCATCGCTTAGGTTATATGTGGAATCTATAAGTTGTATTGTTTCAATAGCTTGTATGTAGTCTTTATTGCCGTAGTGCGATTTTGCCAATATGCGCAGAGCCGATTCTTTCAGATATTCGTCGTTATATATCATGGTCGAATCTAAAACTTGGAGTGAAAATTTACGGCTGTTTTTATAATCTTTGCTATTTAGGTATATTCTGCTTAATCTCAAGAGAGCGTAATTTATATATGGTTGCTTATGGATGTGTTGTAAATTTTCGTAAGATTTTGTAGCGTATTTTATTGCATCTATGTGATGAAAATTCAAATCATAAATATTAGCAATTTGCTCACATGATTTACCCATCCAATAATTGTCATTTAACTCCATTGCAATCTTCTCGGCGGTGAGCAATGCTACAATACTCTTGGCATATTCTTGGGCATTGTATTTGACTCGGCCATAATAGTAGTATGAGAGCATCTTGTAATACTTGTTGTGAGAATGAGTATAGTGCTCTACCGCAATGTTTATGAGGGAGTCGTTGGTGATGTCGATATAGTTTTTGTCGAGGGCTTGCGACATGAGCAGTGCATATAGGGCGTTGTCGGCTCGCATGAGGCTGTGTGAGTCGATACTGTCGAGTAGCGCAAGGGCGGTGTCGGGTGCGGTGTCTATCAAGGTCTGGGCACGATGGAGCCTTGCAAGTTGCCGTTGGTCGCTGTGGCAGGCTGTGACAAGCACCAAGGCCAGCAGGATGATGGGGAGTGTATGTTTCATGCGGTGTGGTGGTCTATATAATTGCTTCTAATAGTTGTGCTGCTGTGCGTTGCAGGGTGGGGTGCATCCATCCGGGTGCTATCTCGCACAGTGGTGCGAGGACAAATTGTCGCAGGTGCATGCGGGGGTGGGGCAATGTGAGTGTGGCATCGTTGCATATCATGGCCTCGCAGGCTATGATGTCTATGTCTATGGAGCGGTCGCAGTAGCTGCCGTCGGGATGGCGATGTGTGGGGCATCCCAAGTCTATCTCTATTTGATGTGTTTTATGTAGCAATGTGTGGGGCGACAGTGTGCTGCGCACGGCGATGACGCAGTTGATAAACAGGTTGTCCGACTCGTAGCCTTGTGCCTCGGTTTCGTACATCGACGATGTGGCCTCGATGTTGCCTATGCGCTCGCCTATGAGTGCTGTGGCTTGTCGTATGATGTGTTCTCTTTGTCCTATGTTGGAGCCGAGCGACAGATAGAAAAGTTTCATAAAAAGTTGTTTGTATGGCGTTGTACAGCCTGTTTGTTGTTGCAAAGTTATCAAAAAAGTTTATCATGTCAATGAGTCGGATGATTTTTTGTCGAAAAAATATGTGCTTTTTATGCTACAAATATGGGAGAAAAGCTATACCTTTACACTCGATTTGCGACGAGTAGAATGGGTAGCGCAACAGATGTATTTTTAACCCCCCACACACAACAATATTGCATGGAAACAAGAGCGATTACTATCATCAAGCGTGACGGTGCCACCGAGTCATTCTCGATAGAAAAGATAAAGCGTGCCATAGAGAAGGCCTATCGGGCCGGTAATATCAGCGATGAGTCGGCCATAGAGAGAGTGTCGGAGCGAGTGATGCACAGTATCACTACCGAGCAGGTGACGGTAGAACAGGTGCAAGACCTTGTAGAGAAGGAGTTGATGCGAGTCAATCCCGATATAGCCAAGCGTTATATCATCTATCGCGAGTGGCGCACCAAGGAGCGTGACAAGCGCACGTCGATGAAGCATGTGATGGATGGTATCGTGTCGGTGGAGAAGAACGACGTGAACTTGAGCAATGCCAACATGTCGTCGCATACGCCGGCGGGCCAGATGATGACCTTTGCATCGGAGGTTACCAAGGACTATGCCTACAAGTACTTGGTGGGGGTGCGTTATGCTCGTGCGCACAAGAATGGCGATATACACATTCACGACCTCGACTACTATCCTACCAAGACTACTACTTGCACGCAGTATGACCTTGACGATATATTTTCGCGCGGATTTCACACCAAGAATGGTACGGTGCGCCCGCCTCAATCTATATTGAGCTATGCGACGTTGGCTACCATCATCTTCCAGACCAACCAAAATGAGCAGCATGGCGGACAGTCGATACCGGCATTTGACCACTTCATGGCGGCCGGTGTGCTCAAGAGTTTTCGCAAGCATCTTATAGATGCCATCAACTTCTTGATGGAGCTCAAGGGCTGTGAGACGAACTATGACTTGCGCCAAGCCTTTGCACAGCACATTACCACCATAGCCGAGGGTGATGCCCAGAACGAGGCTGTGATGGCGGTGTTGCAGGGTGAGGGTATAGAGATAACACTGCCCGAGTTGCACAAGCTGTGGGAGCATAGCTATGAGGCTACCCGCAAGGACACGCATCAGGCTATGGAGGGGCTCATACACAACCTCAACACGATGCACTCGCGCGGTGGCAATCAGGTGGTGTTCAGCTCTATCAACTATGGTACCGACACGAGTGCCGAGGGTCGCATGGTGATACGCGAGTTGCTTGCCTCGACGGTAAAGGGCTTGGGCACGGGCGAGGTGCCTGTATTTCCCATTCAGATATTCAAGGTGAAGGAGGGTATATCATATACCGAGGCCGACTATAACAAGGCCATGGAGAACATAGAGGATGCCATGGCGGGCAAGATGACGTTTGAAGCACCCAATTTCGACTTGCTGTTGTTGGCATGCAAGACAACATCTACCTCGTTGTTCCCCAACTTCCTCTTCTTGGATGCGCCCTACAATCGTCACGAGGATTGGCGAGCCGACGACCCCGATCGCTTCCGTTATGAGGTGGCAACGATGGGCTGTCGCACACGCGTGTTTGAGAACCTCAACGGCATCAAGAGTTCGTGGGGTAGAGGCAACCTGTCGTTTACCTCGATGAATATGCCGCGTCTGGCCATAGAGGCACGTCGCGAGGCCGAGGAGTTGCATCCCTATGACGACAAGCATGTGGTGCGCAAGGAGGCTCGCATCATCTTCCTTGAGAAAGTGCGTGTGATGGCCGCTATGATAGCCGAGCAGTTGTATGAGCGTTACCAATATCAACGCACGGCACTTGCCCGACAATTCCCCTTTATGATGGGCAACGATGTGTGGAAGGGTGGCATGCAACTCTCGCCCAATGACGAGGTGGGCGACACGCTCCTATCGGGCACGTTGGGCATAGGATTTATAGGCGGTCACAATGCCATGGTGGCTATCTATGACGAGGGTCATGCCCACAGTCAAGAGGCATGGAACACGCTGTATGATGCCATACAGGTGATGAATACGGTGGTAGAGGAGTATAAGTTGCGCTATGGGCTCAACTACTCGGTATTGGCCACACCGGCCGAGGGCTTGTCGGGACGTTTCACCAAGATAGACCGCCAACGATATGGCGTGATAGCCGGAGTTACCGACCGCGATTACTATGTCAATTCGTTCCACATAGATGTGAAAGAGCCCATAGGTATTGTAGAGAAGATAAAGAAAGAGGCACCGTTCCACGCCATCACCAAGGGCGGCCACATCACCTATGTGGAGCTGGATGGCGAGGCCAAGAAGAACGTGGTTGTGATACTCAAGATAGTGAAGGTGATGCAAGACGAGGGCGTGGGCTATGGCTCTATCAATCATCCCATAGATACTTGCCGTCATTGTGGCTATCGCGGAGTTATATACAGCACATGTCCGGTGTGTCAGAGCGAGAATATCATGCGTATGCGTCGCATTACGGGCTACCTGACAGGCAGCCTCGAAACGTGGAACTCGGCCAAGCAAGCCGAGGAGCGCGACCGTGTAAAACATAGTCAATGCAAGGACTCAATATTATAAATCTCTATCCCGAAACCATAGCCGACGGCTATGGCCTGCGCTATGCAATATATCTGGCGGGATGTCGTCATGCTTGTCCGGGATGTCACAATCCCGAGAGCTGGTCGCCGACAGCGGGCCAACCCCTCAGCGAGGAGATACTCACTCGCATCATCGACGAGATAAATGGCAATAGCCTACTCGATGGCATTACCCTCACCGGCGGCGACCCCTTTTACAACCCCGAGGCGTTGTTGGTGCTGTTGCAACGTCTCAAGAGTGCGACGCAATGCAATATATGGTGCTATACCGGATATACCTATGAGGCGCTTGTGTCGGATGCTGCTACCGAGCGATGCTTGCATTATATAGATACGCTTGTCGATGGCCCATTTGTGCAACGACTATACGACCCGGCATTGCACTTCAGAGGCAGTAGCAACCAGCGCATACTGCATCTGCATCCCCAAGCCTCCACCATCGCACAAGAGGGCGGTTACAGGCCATAGAGAGTGCGGTAATACAACACGGTGATATAACACGAGGGCTATGTTGTTGCAACAACATAGCCCTCGTTGTGTGTTGTGGGTAGGCCTGTTACTTCGCCTCAAGAATGGGCAAGTTGGCCTCGGTGGGGATGTATATCACCTTGTCGGTAGCAGTGTTTTGTTGGCGCACCCATAGGTATTGTATGTAGGTGGGTGTGATAGAGCCATTCTCTATTTTTATCGCTTCGGCTGCACCTTTGGCACGCTCAACCTCGGCTTGAGCGTTGAGTTTTTCGGCTTCGAGGTTGGCCTTGGCTTCTTCGATTTTGATACGACGGTTTTGCTCGGCCTTGGCAAACTCGGCTCTACCGCTCATTTCTTGGCTCCACACGGTGTAGGTGGGAATGGCAAACATAAAGAATGCGATGACCAAGGCAATAGAAAGGAAAATAGACCAATAGAACGATGCGTGATAGGTGGTTTTGCCACCTTCTTGTGTGATGAATTTCATAATCTGTGATGTTTAAAAAAGGTTTATAATCTTTATTTCTCTTCTTATCGCAACATGCCTGCCACACGATTTACGGCGGCGATAAAGGCATCTACCTCTTGGCGAGTGTTGTACACGGCAAATGAGGCTCGCACGGTGCCTTCTATGCCGAGGGCACGCATGAGGGGTTGTGCGCAGTGGTGTCCGGTGCGCACGGCTATGCCCAGCTTGTCGAGCAGCATGCCCATGTCGTAGTGGTGTATATTATCGACAAGAAACGATATGACGGGTGTTTTGTGAGCTGCCGTACCGTATATCTTCATGCCCTCTATCTCTTGCAGACGCGCTGTGGCATAGTGCAACAACTCTTCTTCGTGGGCTTGCATGGCACCCAATCCGATGCTCTCTATCCAATCGAGTGCGGTGGCAAAGGCTACACTGCCCACATAGTCGGGTGTGCCGGCTTCAAACTTGTAGGGCAACTCGTTGAATGTCGTGCGTTCAAACGACACTTGTGCTATCATCTCGCCACCGCCTTGATAGGGCGGCATGGCATCGAGCCACTTCTCCTTGCCATATAGCACGCCTATACCGGTGGGGCCATATACCTTGTGCGCCGAGAAGACATAGAAGTCGGCATCAAGGGCTTGTACATCGACAGCCAAGTGGGGTATGCCTTGAGCGCCATCGACCAGCACGGGCACATCGTGGTCGTGAGCATAAGCAATCATTTGCTCAATGGGGTTGATAGTGCCCAACACGTTGGATGCGTGCATCACGCATACCAATCGGGTGTGCTCGTTGAAGAGGTTGCGATATGTATCCAAGTCCAACTCGCCACGCTCGTTGATGGGAACGACCCGCAGCTTGATGTTCTTGTGGCTTTGCAACAGTTGCCAAGGCACGATGTCGGAGTGGTGTTCCATGACGGTGAGTATGACCTCGTCGCCATCGTGCAAGAAGGCTTGTCCAAAAGAGTGTGCCACGAGGTTGATGGCCTCGGTAGTGCCGCGAGTGAAAATTATCTCGTGGCTGTGGCGTGCGTTGATGTATCGTTGTACACGCTTGCGGGCATTTTCGTGCGCTTCGGTGGCTTCTTGGCTCAATGTGTGCACTCCACGATGCACATTGGCATTGACACGACAGTAGCTCTCGGCAATGCGGTCTATGACGCATTGGGGGTGCTGTGAGGTGGCTGCATTGTCGAGGTATATCAGAGGCTTGCCATATATCTCGCGTTGGAGTATGGGAAATTGGGCACGAATAGAGGCTATATCGATCATTGTTGTTGCTGTTTTTGAGTGCGCATGGCACATTGCTGACATTGTGACAACTCGCCACGGAAACGTTTCTCTACCAACTGGCGCAGGCGGTCTTTGAGCGCTTCAAGACGCACGTTTTCGATAACGTCGCTCATGAATGCAAACTGCAAGAGCATGCGAGCCTCGGGCTCCGAAATACCGCGAGTGCGCATGTAGAAAAGGGCTTGTTGGTCGAGCTGACCTATTGTAGCGCCGTGGCTGCACTTCACGTCGTCGGCATATATTTCCAACTGAGGCTTGGTGTACATGTGTGCGGTGGGCGAGGCGCAGAGGTTTTTGTTGCTTTGGTAGGCTTGTGTTTTTTGCGAGCCTTCGCGTACCAATATGCGTCCTGCAAAAGAGCCTGTGGCGTTGTCGTCAAGAACAAATTTGAACAACTCGTTGCTTGAGCAATGAGCCGCTTTGTGGTCGATGTGAGTGTGTACGTCGATGAGTTTGTCGCCATCGGCAATAGCCATACCGCACAACTGCGATTCGCAACCCTCACCATTGAGAGTGACGTAGTAATTGTCGCGTGTAGTGCCATTGCGCAGTGTGATGCCGTTTACAAGTACGTTGGATGTGGCCTCTTGTTTGACAAAAGTCGATGTGACACGTTGTACGCAAGTGGCATTCTCTTCCAAGTTGTAATAATCGACAACAGCACCCTCACCGGCATATATCTCGGTTACTTGAGTGATGAGTTGATTGATGCCATCATCTTCGCTATGGTCGCACACCAATAGCTTGGCTTGTGCGCCCTCTTCGGCTACTACCAAGATGCGACGATTGTGCATCATAGATACACCGCCGCTGATGATGTTTACGAGCTGTATGGGGCGTTCAACAACGACATGACGAGGTATATACAAGAAAAATCCGTCTTGCGCCAAGAGAGTATTGAGAGCCGCCGTTCCATCCTTGTTTACATCGGCTATACGACCATAGTAGCGAGCCACCAAGTCGGGGTGTTGCTCGGCCATATCACGCAAAGAGCCGGCCAAAACGCCATTGGGCAGCTCTCGGTTGCGGTCGTGACGATAGAAGTTGTCGCCTACCAGAAAGTATAGCTGAGTAGAGAGATTGGGCACGTCGCAACGAAACGCTTCGTGAGGTTGCGAGGGTAACTCTATGCGGGTAATATTAAGACCGAAGTCGGGGGCAAACATCGCCTCAAGATCGGTGTGTTTGTAGTCTTCGTGGCGTGTAGAGGGCAACCCATTGCTCTCTAAGGCTTGCAGTGCCTCTCGACGCATTGCGTTGAGCACCGGTGCCGAGTGACGCTCTATCACTTCGTGATGTTCACGATAGAGGTCGATATATTGTTGTAATGCTTGCATAACTCGTCGTATTATTCGCCCAACTCTTTTTTAATCCAGTCATAGCCTTTCTCTTCAAGTTCGAGAGCCAACTCGGGGCCTCCCGATTTTACGATGCGACCTTTGTACAAGACGTGCACAAAGTCGGGTGCAATGTAGTCGAGCAAGCGTTGGTAGTGTGTAATCACGATAGTGGCATTGTTCTCGGTCTTGAGCTTGTTTACGCCTTCGGCCACGATGCGCAGGGCGTCGATGTCAAGTCCGCTATCGGTCTCGTCAAGGATAGAAAGACGAGGCTCAAGCATGGCCATCTGGAATATCTCGTTGCGCTTTTTCTCACCACCCGAAAAGCCTTCATTGACCGAGCGACTTGCCAACTTGTTGTCCAACTCGACAATGGCACGTTTCTCGCGCATCAGCTTCAAGAAGTCGGTGGCCGACATGGGCTCTTCGCCACGATATTTGCGCAACTCGTTGATGGCGGCACGCATAAAGTTTACCATGCTCACGCCGGGTATCTCTACCGGGTATTGGAAACTGAGAAACAGACCCTCGTGCGAGCGGTCTTCGGGCGAGAGAGCCAAGAGGTCTTTGCCATAGAACTCTACTTCACCCTCGGTCACTTCATATGCGGGGTTGCCGGTGAGTACAGCCGAGAGAGTACTCTTGCCCGAGCCGTTGGGTCCCATGATGGCGTGTACTTCTCCGGGACGTACAGTGAGGTTTATACCTTTCAATATTTCTTTGCCATTGATATTGGCATGGAGGTTTTCTATTCGTAACATCTTGTTATAGTGTTTTTATGTTTTCAATTTGTTATTTTATACTATCACAACCCGTTATACTTTAGCAATGTTCGGGGTATAACTTGGCAATGTGATACAATCGCACAAAGATACACTTTTTCTGCTGTTTTGCATAGTGTAGGTGGTTAAAAAATGTATGCTTATATCTGCGTTGAAAATCAGTGAGATATGATTTTTTTGAGCAATTATGTGTCAAAAAATTTGCGATACTGAATATCATGTCATACATTTGTATCGGCTTCCGATATAATGGTTGCCGATATAACGGGTTCCGAAATATAAATATTATGGGAGAAAACACAGGTATTGTACTTACAGAGGCAGTCTATTATATACTGCTGTCGCTTACCAAGCCCTTGCACGGTTATGGTATAATGCAAAAGATCGAAGAGATGACCGATGGTAGGTTGATTGTATCGGCCGGTACGTTATATGGAGCTATCAATACGCTGCTTGAGCGCGGTTGGATAAAACAGCATGCCACTACCGAGGATAGCCGACGCAAAGAGTATGTGATAACCGAGGAGGGTCGCACTGTCGTGCTAAAAGAGTTGGAACGTCTTTGTGAGATGGTAGCTAATGGTGAAGCTATATTGCGATAAAAATATTAACACATAAAATAAGCATACTATGGAGACAAAACGTTATTTCAGGTATTACACTATTGCCGACTATGAGCGTGAACAAAAGTGGCTCAATGCCATGAGTCGTAGTGGATGGAACTTTGTACGCACCAATGGCTTTATTTATACCTTTGAGAAGGGTATTCCGGGGGAGTATATCTATAAGATAGACCTGCCCAACGATTCGATGACCGATGTAGAGGTTGATGCCTATTATAAGTTTATGGAGGAGTGTGGTATAGAGGTTGTCAGCAGCTTTAAGTTCTGGCACTATCTGCGCAAGAAGAGTGCCGATGGCCCATTCGATGCGGCAAACAATACCATGGGTCAGTTGTCGATGGTCAATAAAGCCTATGGCATGGCTACCAAAATGCTCTGTATCGTGATTGCGATATTTGCTATTATTATTTTGGCATTGAACATTGCTATATCATTTGTCAATGGCATTGCAGCAGAGTTTATGTCGGGAATGGTCTATGGTATAGCTTCGTCGGCTTTCATAGCAATGTCCATAATCATGGTACCTATCATACAACGCTTGCGTACGCGCATGAATGAGTTGATTGATGAGATACAGATAAAAGGCTGATAATAGTAGATATACACGCACAAGCGAGGCGATACGCACTTATGCTGCAGTATCGCCTCGCTTGTGCGTGTATGCAGTGTAGATTATTTGAAAATGTAGCCTACCGAAACACTCAATTTGAAAATATCGTTACGGGTCGTTTGGTTGAGGTATGATGTTTGTCGGGTGAGGTCGGGTAGGTAAGCTGCATTGAGTCCCACTCTTACGTCGTTGAAGGTGTAGGCAACACCCACTTCGGCTTTGAGGCCAAACATCACCTCGTGTTTGAGAAACGATATATCGTCCTCATCGGAGTATTGGTCGGTAGTCACTTCTACCGGAATATCCATTTTGGGACCTACGCCCAGATATGCGTGAAATTTTTTATACCCCCATTTGGCTCTGAATGTCGTGTTGAGGTGTATGTTGTGGCGTTGCAAGCGCCAATCAATCTCATCAAGGGGAAGTCCGCTACCTTCCATGATGTCTATTCTATCGACACCGCCACTTGTCAGATAACCTATTTCGCTCGATAGGTAAAACCAATTCTTTTCCATCCAATCGACACCCAATGTCAGACTGTTGCCTATCAACGTCTTGGAAAAATTGTGCATGGGAGTGTCGTCTTGCATGTAAGCAAAGGATGTACCTACATCCAACTTGAGTACTTGTGCCGATAGTGCGAGGGATGTAACAATCGTGGCGGCCAATAAAATTATTCGTTTCATCATGATGTTGTGTGATTGAGTTTTTGTTACTTGGCTATGCGCAGTACTGTGTTGCCACAGCGCACAATGTAGATACCTCGTTGTATGTGAGCAATATCGACGTTGTTGTATCCCCATGTCACGCATAGGCCTTGTATGTTATATACTTCTATGCGGTGAGGGCTGTCGGTGGTGATGGCATTGCCTATTCGTGTTAGTGAATATTGACCCTCCGCAGGGGTGTTTATGTCGCTATATATGGTTTTACTTGCCTCTATGAGGTAATATCGCAAACCTTCACTGCCTTGTATGGTGATGTTGTCGATGCCGGCAGGAACGGTGTATGAAGCAGTTGTTTGTGAGGTAGAACTTGTTTGACCCACCTCCTCTCCATTGACAAGGAGTTGTCTTGTACCTTTGCTATTGCTGGTGTGTGAGAAAGTAAAGGTAAACTTTTGACCTTCGTTGGCGGGTATCGTCATGCTCAATGCACCTTGTATGTAGCCGCTACCGTCGGTCGATGGTTTGATGCGGGTATCGCCGATGAAGAGTATCTCCTTTGTTTCTTCCATACCCAAGTCGGTGGGGTAGTCAAATGTGTGTTCATAGCGACCATCGCCCATAGCGCTCCATATATCGCTGTTGTTGGCCAGATAGTTGCGACTTGTAGTGCTCCATGTGGTAAAGTCCCATATTCGGGTTTCGGTTTCGGCAATCTCCCTTTGGCTGATGTCGAGAGGGTTGTCAAGTGTTGCGCCTGCTCCGTTGTGCGAGTCGGAAACTACCTCCGGCACATCGAGGGCTGCGTATAGTGTGTATTGGTAAGGAACATCTACCGAGCCTCGATTGGTGGCTGTAAAGTTCTCGGTAAATATATTGCCATCCCAATTATAGGCTTTAGCCTCGCCCTCCGAGAAAATCTTTTTTACGCCCGCTTCAAAGAAGTTGTTCTCTATAAGAAGTTCGCTGTTTTTGCGGGCATTGATACCTGCCGAGTTATTGGGGCAGTTGTAATAGTTGTTCATAAGATGAACATTGCCAAATCGCACCATGGGCATGCGTTGTTTGCAGCCTTCGCCCCATATATTGTTGGCCCAAGTGACGTTGAGATTGTTTTCTCCTTGCTCCGATGCACTATCGCTACTGCCTATCAAGTTGCTGTTCATGTGGTCGTAGGCACGGCTTGTGTAGGCAAATGTGCACCATGAAATGGTGATAAAGTCGCTTTTGACGGTAATGTCGAGGTTGCCATCGATACCATCGGTAAAGTTGCAATGGTCTATCCATATATGTTTCGACCCATTGATGATAGACATCAGGTCATCGCCGCCAACGTCTATGGGGCCGGGGCCCACCAAGTGCAGATTGCGGATGATGATATTCTCGCATCCCGACAGGTAGAAGAGGCCCGCATCGCGATAACTCTCTTTTGAGTCATCGAGCAACTCCATGAGTGTCTTTCGGGTGTAGTATTCGCGTTCTTCACCTACATATTTACCGTTGCTCAATGTTCCTCCACCCCCGCTGGAGCTCATTTCTTTTACGCCCACCTCGTCAAGCGCACTTTTTATCTCTTCGGTGACATAAAAACGGGTGCATATGCGGGCATCGTTTATACCCACTATGGTTTTGTTTGTCAGCTCTTTCAAGTCTAACGTCGAAGATATGATAAAGTCGCCCATGCTGCCATCGAGTATCACCACGTCATACTCTTTGATAGCCTTGGTGATAGCTGTACGCATGTCGCTACCGGTAGCTGTGAGCGTAGTGACAGAGCCATCGCCACCACCTGTAAGGTTGTAGCTATCGCCCGATGCCATCGATTGGCATGTTGCCCAGCCAAAGGGTGCGTTGTAGTCGTGGGTAGAGAGTTGGGCACTTGCCGCTATCCATAACGATAAAACGGCTATTGCGAGAAGAGTGAGCTTTTTCATAATGCTATGTAGTTGAGGTGTGCTATTAACTACCGCAAAGATATATGGTAGATATTATGTTTGATTGTAGTATTTTGCCCAAATAGGCAATAATAATTGCAAAGTTTTGGCAATAAGTTATTTGCGACCAAAGTCGGCCGGTATCTCGCCCCATTGTTCGGTTTCCCATTTGATGATGCGATTGTCATAATGGTTGTTGTGCAACCATGCTTCGGCTCGGGCTATGAGGTCGAAGATAGGGGCGTTGATTGCATTGCGTTCGAGCTTGGTTTTGCACTGTTTTTGTTTTACCCACAACATTGCATTGCGACTATCGCTGTATATGGGCATATTGTTGCCCATCTTCTTGAGTAGTGCCAAGCCATGAACGAGAGCCAAAAATTCGCCTATATTGTTGGTGCCTTGCTCCATGGGCCCTATGCGAAAAACCTCCAATCCCGTGGCAACATATACACCTCTATACTCCATGCGTCCCGGATTGCCACTGCATGCGGCATCAACAGCCAAGCTGTCGCGAATGACCGAGGCCGGCAGTGAGGAGGGTGAGAATGTCTTGTTGTGGCGTTGGCTCATTTGTTTGAGTATGCCTATATGTTCCGATGCGTTGCCTCGAAAGGCCTCTACGGCAGCCTCCTTCGAGTCGAAGGCTTTGTATTTGGCACCTTTATAGCCCTCGATTTGAAGACGACACTCCTCCCATGAGTCATAGACTCCGGGTGACAATCCATCCCATACAACATAGTATTTTGTTCGTTTCATAGGGCGTTGTATCTTTTGAGTAATCTCGTAAGTGCAAAAATACGCTTTTTCTGCGAAAGTTGTTACCTTTGCCTCGTATAATTGAATAATAGCATGAAGCAACCTATATTTCTTGTGGGCTATATGGCAGCCGGTAAGACCTCATTGGGGCGTTATGCTGCCAAGCGTTTGGGTCGTGAGTTTATCGACCTCGATAAGTATATAGAGGCGCGTTTCAGGCAGAGTATAAGTGACTTGTTTGCAACCAAGGGCGAAGCTGCATTTCGCGAGATAGAGCGCAATATGTTGCATGAAGTAGCCGAGTTTGACAATGTGCTTGTTGCTACCGGTGGAGGCACGCCTTGTTTTTTTGACAATATGAGCTATATGAACGAGTGCGGAGTTGCCATCTTTCTCACCTGTTCGGTAGAGGTTATATGTCATCGTCTTATGATTGCCAAGGTCAAGCGTCCTCTTGTCGAAGGGTGTACGCCACAAGAGTTGCATCAAAAAGTAACAGCTATGCTCAACGAGCGTATGCCTTATTATATGCAGGCTCGTTATATTTTTCAGGCCGACGAGTATGATAAAGCCGCTGCCTTGGCATTGGCTACCGAGCACTTGCGTGAGATAATAGACTCGTTGTGAGTAACCTTAATCTCTCTTATCGACTCCCCACATGAGTTTGTTGCGTAGGGTCTTTGAGAAGGTGTGGTTGTTGCCTTTGACTACCTTGATGGTAAACGGAGCCTTGCGCAATGATATTGTTCCGCCGGCGGGAAGCTGTATGGAACGACCATCGCAACTGAGCATAAACTTGCCTGTTCGACATGATACCTGCAACGAAATGACAACATCATCATTGACAACCAATGGGCGCACCGTGAAACTGTGAGGCGCAACAGGAGCCAATACCCAATTTGCTGCTTGAGGAACGAGAATGGGGCCTCCGGCACTCAGTGCATAGGCGGTAGAGCCGGTGGGGGTGGCAATGACCAATCCGTCGGCTTGGTAGGTGTTGAAATAGTCGTTGTCGATAGCTGTGCGAATAGAAATCATCGAGGCACTATCTTGCTTGAGTATGGCAACTTCGTTGAGAGAGTAGGGCCATATGCTCTCGATACCATCGGCTTCTACTTGCAAGAGTGTGCGCTCTTCTACTTGGTATCTACCTTTGAGAATATCTTGCAGAGTGTTTCCTACCTCATTGCCCGACAAATCGGCCAAGAAGCCCAAGTGTCCGGTATTGATGCCCAAGATGGGTATGCCTTTGTCGCCTATACGGGTTGCAGTGTGCAGGAACGTGCCATCGCCTCCTATACTCAATGCCATATCGGAGTAGAAGTCATTGTCACTTATGCAACACATTGAGGGCAGTTGTAAAAGTGAGTCGGCTAATAAGGTGTCGTAAAAATCTTGTTCTATGCAAATACTGCAATCGAGTGCAATGAGAGTGTCGAATAGTTGTTGTAACACCTCACGATCGGACGGGCGATATTGCTTGCCAAATATAGCTATCTTCATGGTGATAATAAATCGATGAGCGAGCAAATGTAGTTTATTTATCATAAAAGAACAAAACAGGCGACACTTTTTTGTGATTTATCATCCAAATATGTACTTTTGCAGTAAAGTGTATGCGTCTATTGTCTATGTAGCAGGTGATATAGTACAGGATAATAGATATTGAGTGTACTGTATGAGTTTTTTTGTACAGTATCTGTGAGCAAAAAAGTAAATAAAGAAACAAAATCACATTATGGAAAAGGTGCTTGTTACGGGAGCAAACGGAATGTTGGCCTCCAATTTGATAGACGAGTTGCTGCGCAAAGGCTATGGCGTGGTGGGCATGGTGCGTCGTCGTTCGTCATATAGAGGTGTGCAAAGTGACAATTTGGAGTTGTTTGAGGGCGATTTTAAAAATCCCGAACACCTCGAAAAGGCATTGCAAGGATGTACGGGACTTTTTCATGTGGCTGCAATTACCGACCAATCGTTGCTGAAATACGAAGATTATGAAGCCGTAAATTGTAAGCCCATAGCCTCGATGGTAGAAACAGCCATCAAGTGTGGCGTGAAGCGTTTCTTGTTTGTAAGTACCGCCAACACCATAGGCAATGGTACATGGCAATCGCCTGCCGATGAGAATAAGGCGTGGAATGCACCTCTCTCGCAGTCGTATTATGCCCGAAGCAAGGCTGCCGCCGAGAAGATTATCAAAACCTACACCGATAGAATAGAGATTGTAATTGTCAATCCTACATTTATGGTAGGTAGGTTTGGGTCGAGTGCCGGCAGTAATCAGATATTTGATATGGCGGGATATGTAACATTCTGCCCCGTTGGCGGTAAAAACTTCTTGGATGTAGAAGAGGCTGCTCGCGGTATCGTATTGGCCTACGAGCGCGGTAGAAATGGTGAAAATTACCTTATTTGTGGCGAGAATATATCATTTAAAGATTTCTATAAACGCATGTCGCGTGTGTCACATATCATCATGGTGCCTGTATTTTTGATGGTCTTTTTTGGATGGATAGGCAATCTGTTGCGCCGGATGGGATTTAAAGTGGCTTTCTCGCTCACCAACATGAAAATATTGTGCATGCCCGATGCCTATACCGGAGCCAAAGCCGCCAAGGAACTCGGCTTTGAGCCCACACCTCTTGTCATAGAGTGAGGTGGTAATAAAATATATGGTTGCCCGATAGATATATTTGCTTGTTTGTTTATATCTTTGGCTTCTCAAATAAATAGATAAATAAAAAACATTATATATGACCAAGTTGAGTGTAAATGTCAATAAGATAGCTACCTTGCGCAATGCGAGAGGTGGCAATGTGCCCAATGTTTTGAAAGTGGCTCTCGATTGTGAGTCGTTTGGTGCCGATGGTATCACCGTGCATCCACGACCCGATGAGCGACATATACGGTATGCCGATGTGTATGAGTTGCGTCCTGCGTTGCGCACCGAGTTTAACATAGAGGGTAATCCCACCGAACAGTTTATAGACTTGGTACTCAAAGTAAAGCCTGCGCAAGTAACTCTTGTGCCCGATGCTCCCGATGCTATTACATCCAATGCCGGATGGGATACCCGCAAGCATTTTGATTTTCTTGTTAAGGTTATCGACCGTTTCAAGTCGGCCGGTATAAGAACATCTATTTTTGTAGGTACCGATCTCGAACTCATAACATTGGCTGCACAGACCGGTACCGATAGGGTGGAGCTATATACCGAGCCCTATGCGGCACAATATCCTCAAGACCCGGCGGCTGCGGTAGCACCCTTTGCCGAGGCTGCCAAGCATGCGCACAAATTGGGCCTTGGTATCAATGCCGGCCATGACTTGAGCCTCGAAAATCTCAAATATTTCCATGACAATGTACCCTATCTCAGCGAGGTGTCCATAGGTCATGCGCTCATTTCCGATGCTCTATATTTGGGACTTGAAACAACTATTGCTCGCTATCAAGAGTGTCTTAAATAATTGCTGTTATGATTAATTATATTTTTACACTTTTGTTGCAAGTGCAACTAACGCCCGATGTGCCTACCACTGCGCCCGATGAGTTGAATATATGGTCGCTCATGCTCAAGGGTGGATTCTTTATGATACCATTGTTGTTGTTGTCAATTCTTTCGATATATATATTCGTAGAACGACTCTTGGTAGTGCGTAAGGCGGCCAAGGAGGATAAGACGTTTATGGATCGTATCAAAGACTATATACACGATGGCGAGATAGATGCGGCCTTGAGCCTGTGCAAGAAAACAGATACGCCGGCGGCACGACTTATCGCCAAGGGTATCTCTCGATTGGGACGTCCCATGAATGATGTGCTGGTAGCCATAGAAAATGCCGGCAATATAGAGATAGCCCAACTTGAGAAGGGATTTCCATGGCTTGCCACAACAGCCGCCGGTGCGCCTATGATAGGATTTTTGGGTACGGTGACAGGTATGGTCAATGCTTTCTATAACATGGCATCGGCGGGAAATAATGCCGATATTACAACCCTTTCGAGCGGTATTTACGAGGCTCTTGTTACGACTATTGCCGGTCTTGTGGTGGGTGTTATTGCCCTTTTTGCCTACAACTATCTGGTCGCTCGTGTCGATGGTGTAATGAATCAGCTCGAAACCAAGACAATGGAGTTTATGGACTTGTTGAATGAGCCTGTTGCATAATAATAGACATACGGTATGGCCTTAAAAAGAAGACATCGCATCAATCCCAATTTCAGTATGGCATCAATGACCGATGTGATATTCTTGTTGCTCATATTTTTTATGGTGACATCGACGGTCGTATTTCCCAATGCCATCAAGGTAAATTTGCCACAAAGCAGCCAGCAAGCCGCCGCCAAACCCTTGTCGAGAGTGACGATAGATGCCAATCTCAACTACTATGTTGCCTTTGGTAACGAGCGAGAGCAACCTACCGATATAGAGCAACTTGTAGAGTTCTTGCTCAAGACGCGCGAGCGCGAGCCGGAGATGTTTGTTGCTATATATGCCGATGAATCGGTGCCGTATGGCGAAGTGGTAAAGATACTCGACTTGGCCAACAAGCACAACTTGAAAATGGTATTGGCTACTGCTCCCGAAAGATAATCTCCCCGATAGGTTTTCTTATGACTTCAAATCAATACAACAGAATGATTGCTGCCGTTACAACCGTTGCGGTGCATATTGTTGTGTTGTATATTTTGGCCTCTATCGTGTTGAAAAGTGAGCTTCCTAAAGAGGACTTGGGAGGTGTATTTGTTCAAGTGGGATATGTCGATGAGGCACAAGGAATGTTTGAGCCCTTGGGTACTGTACCCACCGAACCGCTTGAGTCGGATGTGCAAGAAACGCAAATAGATGAGATTGTAGAGCCGAGCGTTGAGGAACTTATAACGCAAGAGAGTGAAGAGAGTATTGCGCTTGAGGAGCGACAAAAGCGCGAGGCAGAGGAAGCCTTGCGCCGCGAGGAACAACGAAAGCGCGAAGCCGAGCAACGCTTACTTGCCGAACAGCGCGAGAAAGAGCAACGAGTGAGCAATGCCATGCAAGGTGCATTTGGCAATGCCGCACAAGGCAATAGCGGAACAGCCCTGCAGGGCGAAGGAGTGCAAGGCTCTACAACAGGTAATGCCTCGACCGGTGTGTCGCAAGGTGTTGGCGGTTGGGGCGGATTTAGCCTGCAGGGTCGCAAGTGCTTGGACTTGCCCAAGCCCCTCTATAATAGTAATGTCGAGGGTACTGTTGTTGTAGAAATAACGGTTGATAAAGAGGGTCGCGTGATAGCAACATCGGTCAAGGCCGGTAGTACGCCTCATACAGCTTTGCGAACAGCTGCAATGGAGGCCGCCAAAAAAGCCCGATTTGACACCTCTGACAAGCACAACAATCAGGTAGGTACAATCACCTATTACTTCAAGCAACGATAATTCTATTCTTCTGTCCAACTATTTATGCTATCGCATATTTGTGGAAATTCTTCACTATATGTGCGGTCGATAATGGTGTTGTATTGCTCCTTCAATATATCTATATTGGGCGCTATATTGCCTTCTAAAGTGTATCTTCGTTGCACTTCGCGAGCAAAATTATCATCAACGAAATTGGGGAGTCCCGTTGTGATGCGCAGTTGTGCAAAGGGGGTATAATATACCATACCGGTAAAAAAATCGCAGTATCGCAAAGGTGTTGCTATGGGGATAAAATCGAAATTATCTTCCCCAAAAGGTGTGTCGGTCAAGTCAAAGCCAATATCAGAATTGTGTGTTACAGCAAAGGCTGCATCCCACATGCCGTTTTTTATAGCTGTAAATTCTCCGCGAGGAGATAGTGCAAAAGAGTTGAGAAAGACGTTGGCAACTCTATTGCCATATCTATCTTTGATATGCCGTCCTGCATTGTCTCGATTGGCAATATCGCGTGTAAAGGCATGACGGTAGTTGAGTATAACGAGAGCTTTGCCCGTAGTGCTATAATGATGATAGTTGCAAAAGTTTTCGGCTAATATGGCATCGCGGTGTATGGCATTGGTGCAGATATTACGACGTATTATGTCATGTTCGGTGGCTTTTTCCCAATTTACACCCTTTTCAAGGCCGTATATCTCAATCATATCTTTTGGGGCAAGTCGGCTGTTTATGTCATGAACACCTCGTAGTAAGTAACTATAATTGCTCTTTTCCCATAGTCCTGCACCATAGATGTTGCGATGGAAGTGTAGCACATTCTGTTTTACCTCATCAGGGGTAAGCGTTGCATTGTGCAAGAAAGCATTGATGCTGTCGTTGTACTCGGTATTGCCTATCTCAAAGTATGCTACACCTACCTCTTTGATAAATCGTTTGTCGGCCAATATATCGAGAATTAGTTCATATTGAGTCATTTCGCGGTGGTCGCGCTCGCATAGAATGACAATATCGTATCGTGCGAAAAGTCCGAGTATATAATCCTTGGCCGAGGGGTGTTCACCTTGTAGAAAGGTGGTGTATGCCTCGATGTGTAAATTTGAGTTTTGAGTATATGCTTTGCATGCAACAAGCGCAAATAATAGGGTAATGTAGAAATGTTTCATAGCGATGCGTTTTTGTGTATTAGACGCATCGCTATGGCAAATGGTTGCAATCTTATGAATTTTTTTATCGCTCGAAGAGGAGTAATTGTCCTCGGCAGTTGTCGTTGATAGTGCCGTTTTCGTATGCCACAACACCATTGACAAGCGTGTGAGTGATGGTGTGCGGGAAGGTGTGACCCTCAAAGGGCGACCATCCGCAGCGCGACAATATCTTGTCGGTGGTTACGGTGTGGGGTTGTGTGGGGTCGATAATGGCTATGTCGGCATAGTAGCCTTCACGAATATATCCGCGACGCGATACGCCGAAGAGTGCTGCGGGAGCATGACACATCTTTTCTACCACTTGGGTGCGAGTAAAATGACCTCGTGAGGCAAGTTCGAGCATTGTTTGTAATGAGAACTGTACCAAGGGGCCTCCCGAAGCAGCTTTCAGACATGAGCCTTCTTTCTCGCTGAGCAAGTGAGGGGCGTGGTCGGTGGCAACAATGTCGAGGCGGTTGGTGGCAACTGCCTCAAGCAGGGCACGACGGTCGGCGCATGTTTTTATGGCAGGGTTCCACTTGATGCGATTGCCGTATTGAGCATAGTCGTTATCGTCAAACCATAGGTGATGCACACATACCTCGCCGGTAATGCGTTTGGTGGCAAGTGGTCGGTCTTGCAACAATGTCAGTTCACGGGCGGTGGAGAGATGTAACAAGTGTAAGCGAGTATTGTAACGGGTAGCCAATTCGACAGCTTTGGCCGATGAGCGATAGCACGCCTCGGCATTGCGTATCATAGGGTGGAAAAATATGGGCATATCTTCGCCAAACATAGCTATGTAGCGCGCACGATTGGCTTGTATAACCTCTTCTTCCTCACAGTGAGTGGCTATCAATACCGGCGCTTCGGCAAATATTTTTTCGAGCGTGCTTGTTTTATCAACAAGCATGTTGCCTGTCGATGAGCCCATAAATAGTTTGATACCGCACACATGAGTGTAATCGAGAGAGGTTATGAGCTCGGCATTGTCGTTGGTTGCTCCTATGTAGAAGGAGTAATTGGCAATAGAGGTTTCGCGGGCTTGTTGCTGTTTCCAAGCGAGTGCTTCGGCTGTGACGGTAGCGGGCTTGGTATTGGGCATATCCATGTATGATGTCACACCACCGGCAACAGCGGCACGGCTTTCGGTTGCAATATCGGCTTTGTGTGTCAGTCCCGGCTCGCGGAAGTGTACTTGGTCGTCGATAACACCGGGTATTACCCAGCATCCGTGAGCATCGATGGTGCGGTCGGCCATGGCAAGGATGCAATTATCGAGATTGCCCTCGATAATGTGTGTGATGATGTTGTTGTCGATAATTATATTGCCGACAAACTCTCGGCCTTCGTTGATAATGAGGCCGTTTTGAATAATGGTGCGCATGATGTTTATTGTTTTTTCTGCGGATACTTGCGGAATAGACTGCCCCATTTGAGCTTGATGACACCAAATACGGCTTCGCTGAATATACCTCCGCTCATCTTACTTTCGCCCAACACGCGATTGATAAAGATAATGGGTACTTCTTGAATATTGAAGCCACACATCTTGGCGGTA
The DNA here is from genome assembly GCA_045645425.1 of Barnesiella sp. Taxonomy (GTDB): domain Bacteria; phylum Bacteroidota; class Bacteroidia; order Bacteroidales; family Barnesiellaceae_A; genus Barnesiella_A. Next base: position 173,535 of record JAZRIS010000004.1, on the reverse strand, counting down.
AATTTCATCTCAATCTGGAATGCATATCCCTTAAATTGTATCTTGTCGAGCTCCATTGTTTCCAATACTTCTCGACGATAGCAAACAAATCCGGCTGTTGTATCGTGTATCTTCAGACCTGTGATGATGCGTACATATTTCGATGCATAGTACGACATAATGACACGACCCATGGGCCAATTAACGACGTTTACGCCCGACACATAGCGAGAGCCTATGGCAACATCGGCGCCATTGTCGCGACAGGCGGCTTTGAGGCGCAACAAATCTTCGGGATTGTGTGAGAAATCGGCATCCATCTCAAATATGTAGTCGTATCGGTGCTCAATAGCCCATTTAAATCCGGCTATGTAGGCTGTTCCCAATCCCAGCTTGCCTTTGCGTTCTATGATGTGAAGGCGCTCGGCAAATTCGTTTTGCAATCCTTTGACAATGTTTGCTGTGCCATCGGGCGAGTTGTCGTCGATAACCAATATATCAAACATTTCGGGCAGATTAAATACGGCTCGTATGATGTTCTCGATATTCTCTTTTTCGTTGTAGGTGGGTATGAGAACAAGACTATCGTGTAGAATTTGAGATGCTGACATTTTTTATTGTATTTGATTTTACAAATGTAGTAAAATGTGTGTGAATATCAAATATGTTTATGCTATTTTCATTTTATTCGCACAACTTTGGCTATCTTTGCGATACTTAAAATATAATGTACTATGACAGACAAAAAGATGATAGGATTGGCATGTGACCATGCCGGTTATGAAATGAAAGAGCGTGTAAAAGCATTGCTTCAATCTCGTGGTTATGAGTGTAAGGACTTTGGCTGTTATTCGACCGATAGTGTCGATTATCCCGACTTTGCTCACCCCTTGGCACTTGCTGTTGAGAGTGGCGAGTGCTATCCCGGTATTGCTATATGCGGTAGCGGTAATGGCATCAACATGACGCTCAACAAGCATCAAGGTATTCGCTCGGCATTGTGTTGGACCGAGGAGTTGGCACAACTTGCTCGTGCGCACAATGATGCCAATGTGTTGGTAATGCCCGGTCGTTTTATTCCCATGGAGTTGTCCGATAAGATTGTCGATAACTTCCTTGCCACGCCCTTTGAGGGTGGACGTCATTGCCGCCGCGTTGAGAAAATTGCGCTTTAAGTAATAGAAATTACCACTCTACAATCACCCCGACACGGTCTATTTTGCCCGTGATTGGGGGATTTTCTTTATATAGTGCTATGCGTCCTCCTGCTACTTCTGGGAAGTCTGCACCTATGGCTGCAATGATGCGTCCCACTGCGTGTTCCAGAAGTTTTGACGGTATTTCCATTTCTCTTTTCACGGTATCGTATATGAGGGCATAGTTGAGTGTTTCCGACAGCTCGTCGCTTCTCATGGCGGCTTCAAAGTTCACTTGCAACGACAGTTCTATGCTATAGTTATTACCTACTGCCAATTCTTGTGCATCTACTCCGTGAAAAGCATAGAAGTGCATCTTGTCAAAGTGTATATATGTTTTCATCTTTTATGTAGTAAGGTTGTGTTTCGCCTGCAAAGATGGTGAAAATTTTTCAAACCATATTTCTATATGTAACTCTTCTTCGACTCGTGGAGCAATGCAGCGTATCTCTTGATACCGATGGTTATAAAAAAACGTTCTGCACAAGGATGCAGAACGTTTTTTCTTGAGATATGTTTGATATCTTATTTTACAACTTTGATAGTTGCGGCACGATCAAGAACATAGTTGAACTTGTTGAGGGGCTCTGTGCTTGTAGCTGTTGAGAGTTGGTCGGGGTTTACACCATTCTTAACAAGCATTTTGTAAACAGATTGAGCACGCTCTTCGCGCAACTTGGCGTTGAAAGCATCAGTACCTGTTTCTTTATCGGCATAACCGGTGATAACATATTTTGTTTCGGGATCTGCTTTGAGAGCAGCGGCGATAGCTTTAACAAGTTTCTTGTTGCAAGCGTTGATTGAAGATTGGTTGATGTCGAAGTAGATAGTGAAAGCAGGAGCATCTTCTTTGTTGGCCTCTTCCAAAGCTTTAGCCAAGTTTTCGTTGGCGATAGCGAGTTCGTTTTCGAGGTCTTTGATGCGGTTGTTAGCCTCTTGCAATCTTGCTACGAGAGCATCACCTTCAGCGTCGCTATATTTGGGAACAACGGGAACAACAACGGGGATAACGGGAGCTTCCCAGCCGCGCTCGTTGAATTTGTAAGCGATACCTACGTTGGCAGAAGCCATGAGGTTGTTGATTTTGCCGGTAGTTTCTTGGCAAAGACCGCTGTCATATTTGCTGGCTTTGAGCTCGATGTTTACGTCGATAGCGTCGCTAACATGGAAGCTGTTGATCAAACCACCACGAAGCTCAGTGCACCAACGGCCTTCGCTGATGGGGGCGTTAGAAGCCCAGCCATAACCATAACCGAAACCACCATAGATAACGAGTGAGTAAACGCGAGTTTTGCTATAACCACCAAACAAGTTGACGAGATCTACCATACCGTCGATGTGAGGACGAAGACCTTGGTGTTTTTGGCTATATACATCAGTAGTACCTGCAATCAAGGCATCGGCTTGATAACCAAAAGCATCGGGCGAAATAGCAGCGCTGTTAGCGGCCATATAGTCCAAACCAATTCTTGTACCGAAGATGGGAGTCCACCATTTACCAAAGTTCAAAGAAGCATTGGGGGCGATACGTTTTGTAAAGTCAAGGTTGCAGTCTTCGGGGCTGAAGAATACACTTACACCACCATCAAGTGAAATGTACCAGTTGTCCCAGAAACCGTTCAATAAAAGACCTTGTGACTCATCGGGTACAGTCTCGGGCTCTGTTGTTGCAGCCATTGTCATGGGGGCAACAAATAATGCCATAAGCATTAAGATTGTAGATAATTTTTTCATAATCACTATATTAATTTAGTTTATAATTAATTACTTGCTTCAAGTATAGGCTTTTAGTCCAAGTTCAAGTGACAAAGGTAGATATTAAAATTTAAATAACCAAGCACATAACTTAAAAAGTGTATTTTTCTCGTAAAATTACACTTTTGGCGTATTTTTTCGATTATTGGGTTGTATTTAATATCCTTTGTATATTGAGCAAGTCACCAAATATAACAAATTAGAAGCATTATTTGCCTAAATACTTCTTAATTTCTTCGGCAACAAGTTGAGGTGTGAAGCCCAACTTTTCGTCCAATACCTTGTAGGGTGCCGAGTGTCCGAAGTGGTCAAGACCATGTATCAAGCCTTTGTCACAACCGATGATAGGCCAAAGAGTAGAAGGCAATCCGGCGGTCAATCCATATACGGGCAGACCTTGAGGTATGATTGTTTCTTTATACTCTTGGGGTTGTGCTGCGTAAAGACCCAATGAAGGAGCCGATACGATTTGGCTGTGGATACCCTCTTCTTTGAGTATTTGAGCTGCCTCGTAGAGAGTAGATACTTCCGAACCATTGGCTACAAGAACAATGTCGGGGTTCTCGTCTTTAGCTACGATGTATGCACCTCTTACACTTTGCAAGGCTTCGGTATAGCGACATTGACCCATTGCGGGGATGTCTTTGATATCTTGTCTTGAGAGTATCAATGCTGTGGGAGTTGAGGTGTTTTCCATAGCAAGTTTCCATGCTACGGCTGTCTCGGCACTATCGGCGGGACGCAATACAAGCATACTGTTTTCTCCGCTGTGGTTTTTCAGTTGCTCCATGAGGCGTATTTGTGCCTCTTGCTCAACGGGCTCGTGTGTGGGGCCGTCTTCTCCTACACGGAAAGCGTCGTGTGTCCAGATGTACTTGGCGGGCAATTCCATCAATGCAGCCATGCGCACTGCGGGTTTCATGTAGTCGGAGAATACAAAGAATGTACCGCAAGCAGCTTGCATACCACCGTGCAACAACATACCGTTTATGACAACGGCCATTGTCAATTCCGATACACCGGCTTGCAAGAATGCACCTGTAAAATCGCCGGGAGCAAAGGCGTGTGTCTTTTTCAAGAAACCGTCGGTTTTGTCGCTGTTGGCGAGGTCGGCCGATGATACAACCATGTTCTTGCATTTTTCGGCAAGTACCGAGAGAACGGTTGCCGATGCTGTGCGAGTTGCAATATTGGGCTTGAACTCAATAGCGCCAAAGTCTATTGCGGGTATTTCGTTGGCAAAGTATTTTCTCAATTCCTCGGCTTGCTCGGGGTTGGCTTTTTCCCATGCGGCTTGTTGGGCCTTACGCTCGGCAACAATACGACGCAACTCCTCGCGACGTGCAGCATAGATTGCTTCTGTTTCGGGGAATAGTACAAAGGGATTTTCAACATCGCCACCAAGGTTTTCGATGGTTTTCTCGTAGCTTGCGCCCGACTTGCTCAAGGGTTGTCCGTGAGTAGAGCATTGGTTTTCAAAGTTTGCTCCTTCGGCAGTTACACAGCCCTTGCCCATAATGGTGCGTCCGATGATGAGTGTAGGACGTTCTTTTTCGTTTTGTGCCTCTTCGATGGCTTGGCATATTGCGGCGGCATCGGTACCGTCAATTTCAATTACGTTCCAATTCCATGCACGATACTTGGCGGCAGTATCTTCCGAGGTAACTTCGTTGGTCGATGTCGAAAGTTGTATGCTGTTGCTATCGTAGAACATGATGAGGTTGCTGAGTTTCAAGTAACCGGCCAATCGTCCGGCACCTTGCGAAATCTCTTCTTGGATACCTCCGTCAGAAATAAAAGCATATGTTTTGTGCGACATCCATTGTCCGAAACGTGCGGTGAAGAATTGCTCGGCTATTGCAGCACCTACAGCCATTGTATGACCTTGACCAAGGGGGCCTGAGGTGTTTTCAATACCACGAGAAAAATCTACCTCGGGGTGTCCGGGTGTTGCGCTGCCCCATTGACGAAATTCCTTCAACTCGTCCATTGTGAACTTGCCGGTGAAAGCAAGCACGCTGTAAAGCATGGGTGACATATGGCCGGGGTCGAGGAAAAATCGATCTCTATTCATCCAAGTTGCATCATCGGGGTCATATACCAAGTATTTGGCATAGAGTGCATTGGTAAAGTCTGCACCACCCATAGCACCACCGGGGTGTCCCGATTTGGCTTTTTCAACCATCGCTGCTGTCAATATTCTGATATTGTCGGCTGCTCGATTTAGATTTTTCATCATATCCATAAAATATAGTGTAAAGTAGTTTTTGTTTAATACGACACAAAATTAATATAAAATAACCGATTTCTTGTTATCTTAAGTTGTTCTTTTTTATCTCTTTTGTGTTTGCTTGCAAATATGTGCGATTAATCTTCCTATTTCTCCCGCAATGAGTACTATCGATGTTGCAAGTGTGAGTTGCCACCAATCGTTGGCCGACAGCGGAGTGACACTGAACATCTCGCCTCCAAAGCTCACTATAAGTATCTGTCCTACTATTATCAACAATCCGATACCTATAAATCCGCTACATTTCCACATGCACGAAAATGCCGATGTGCCTGTTGCAAATGCTTTGGCATTGAACATGTTCCAGAATTGCAACATGACGAATATGGTAAAGAATAATGATATTTCGTAGGCCGACAAGTTGCCTTCTGTTGTAAATTGGAAATAGTAGTTGAAGAATTTACTCCACTCTATTTGTGAGAAAGCGCTAATATCGGTGTGGTGGAAGTATTGTAATAATCCGAAGAGGAATATTACAAATAGCAATCCTGTTGTCATGATGGTGCGAGCCATAGCGGGTGTGATGATATGTGCCTTGAGAGGACGGGGCTTTTCTCGCATTACGCGCTCATCGGGTGGTAGCGAGGCGAGTGCCAAGGCCGCAAAAGTGTCCATGATGAGGTTTACCCAAAGCATCTGTGTCACGGTAAGTGGCGACTCTGTGCCCAATGTAGCTCCAAGCAGTACGATAAGGCATGCTGCTACGTTTATGGTCATCTGAAAAACAATGAAGCGCTGTATGTTGCGATAGAGTGAGCGTCCCCACATGACTGCTCTGTTTATGGTGGTAAACGAGTTGTCGAGGATGGTTATGGCGCTTGCTTCCTTGGCTACTGTCGTGCCGTCGCCCATTGATAGTCCTACTTGTGCGGCATTGAGAGCCGGTGCATCGTTGGTACCGTCGCCTGTTACGGCTACTACCTCGCCGTTGCGTTGCAGAGCCTTGACGAGTCGTTCTTTGTCGAGCGGGCGTGCTCGTGCAATGATTTTCAACTGCTGTACTCGCTGTGTCAATTCCTCATCGCTCATGGCTGCTACCTTATCGCCGGTCGTGATGTTGTCGTCGCTGTCTTGAGGTTGCCACAATCCTATTTGGCGACCTATTTCGCGAGCGGTGGCTTGTGTGTCGCCGGTAATGATTTTTATGTCGATGCCTGCACCTATGCACGATTGTATGGCCTGAGGTACATCCGAGCGCACGGGGTCGGCAATGGCTGTTATGCCCAGCAGGGTGAGTTTGATGTGAGGTGCGAGTACTCCGTTGTCAAAGCAACTGTTTTCGTCCACTTCGGCGTATGCAAGAGCGAGTGTGCGAAGAGCTCTGCCTTGGTAGTCGAGCAATTCTTTCTCGATATTACTGATGAGAGGCTCTATGGATACTATGCCTTGTGTGGTGTGTATTGTATTGCATTTTTTCAATACTATTTCGGGTGCACCTTTCACATATAGCATGCGTTTTTTGAGCGTGGGCGACATGATGACAGTGCCCATATATTTGCGCTCGGTCGAGAAGGTGAGTTGCTCGGCAACCGGTATGGTGTGTCGCAGAGTGCCGTAATGTATATCTTGCTTGGCGAGCCATAGGAGCAGAGCACCTTCGGTGGGATTGCCAATTACGGTTGTGTGGCCATTGCTCTCGGTGTTGAGGTTAGCTGTCGTGTTGAGCGCAATGCTCTCGCTGATGAGGGTGTCGATTGTTGCGTCATTGCCCAACTCTTGCTTGTCGAGGGCAAAGAAATGGGTAGTTTCTACCTGCATCTGATTTTGAGTGAGTGTGCCTGTTTTGTCGGTGCATATAACCGAGGTGGCGCCCATTGTTTCGCAAGCGTGCATCTTGCGCACGAGATTATTGGCCGCCAACATTCGCTTCATACTCAAGGCAAGACTTAAAGTTACGCTCATGGGTAGTCCTTCGGGTACGGCTACCACGATGATGGTAACGGCAATCATGATTGTATTGAGGAAATATTGTCCGATGCCAATCCAGTCGGTGGGGTGGTTGCCGGTGAAGAATGAGATGCAACGTATGATGAGTATAAGTGCCGCTATTGTGTAACTTATTTTGGTAATAAGTTTGGCCAACTTGTCTAATTGTATGTTGAGCGGTGTCTGTATATCATTCTCTATTTGCGCTCCCTTATACACTTTTCCATATTCGGTGGCGTCGCCTACTTGTGTTACTTCCATGACACCATGCCCTTCCATTACAGTACTGCCATTGAGCACGACATAGGTGGGATATGTGGCGCGGGGGTCGTTCTTTTCGCGATCGGCATATTTGTTGGCTACGGGCTCTCCTGTGAGGCTCGACTCATTGACTTGTAGCGAGATAGATTCTATCAGTGTTCCGTCGGCGGGTATTTCGTCGCCTGTGGTAATAATAACTATATCACCTACGACAACTTCTTTCTTGGGTATCTCGGCAATCTTGCCGTTGCGTACAACTTTGACAAGGCTCTCGTCACCGATTTGATTGAGAATGTCAAACTTGCGATTGGCGCTTACCTCAAATGCAAATCCGATGCCGGTAGCAAGCAGAATGGCAATCAAAATACCGGTCGGCTCAAGAAGTGCATCCAATCCTTCAATGCCGCTTGTGATTTGATATACCGCAACACCTATCGACAGCACCCATGCAATGAGCAGAATGCGAATAATGGGGTCATGAAATTTTTCTAAAAAAAGTTTCCATAAAGGAGTCTTGGCAGGGGGTGTTAGCTCATTGCGGCCATATTGTTCGCGATTGGCTATGACCTGCTCGTCGGTAAGACCTTTTTCAAAGTAGTTGCTCATAAATTTACTATTATTGTATAACAAAATCACCCTTGCAGGAGGGTGATTTTTATTGTGGAGAATTATCTGTTACTGTTTAATGATGTCGATGGCTTCTTGTGGTGTCACGAGTTGTTGCTCACCGGTTATCATGTTTTTCAGTGCTATTTTGTTGGCTTCCATTTCGCTCTCTCCTACAAGTGCAACGTAGGGTATATGGTGTGTGTCGGCATATCCCATTTGTTTCTTCATCTTGGCGGCTTCGGGGAAAACCTCGGTGCGAATACCATGTGAGCGGAGGAGTGTGGCGTGTTGCATACATACATCGCTCTCTTTATCGCCAAAATTGACAAACATCACTTGTGTTGCTTGTATTGATGTTGTGGGGAAGAGATCGAGTTGGCTCAATACGTCATAAATGCGGTCGGCACCAAACGACATACCTACACCCGATACGTTAGGCATTCCGAATACGCCTGTGAGGTTGTCGTAGCGACCACCTCCCGTGATACTGCCTATCTGCACATCGAGTGCCTTCACCTCAAGAATAGCTCCTGTGTAGTAGTTGAGGCCGCGAGCCAATGTGAGGTCTATATCGAGTTGAGCCTTGAGCGGTTGGTTGGTGAGCTTGCCAAGTATAAATTCGAGTTCGTCGATACCTTTCAAGCCTACCTCCGATTGTGCCAATGATTGGCGAAGGGTGTTCAACTTGCTTTCATTGCTGCCTTCGAGCAGGATGATGGGTTGCAGTTGTGCAATAGCCTCTTCGCTCAAGCCCTTGTCGCGCAACTCTTCGTTTACTTTGTCAAGACCTATTTTGTCGAGTTTGTCGATAGCGACAGTTATATCTATTATCTTCTCGGGAGCACCTATTATCTCGGCGATACCGGTAAGTATCTTGCGGTTGTTGAGTTTGATGGCTACTCTGATGTTGAGTCGGGTGAATACGTCGTCGATGATGTGTAGCAACTCTACCTCGTTGAGCAATGAGTCGGAGCCGATAATATCGCCATCGCATTGATAGAACTCGCGATAACGTCCTTTTTGGGGTCGGTCGGCACGCCATACGGGTTGTATCTGGTAGCGTTTAAAGGGGAATGTGAGTTCGTTGCGGTGCATCACCACATAGCGTGCAAAGGGAACGGTGAGGTCATAGCGCAAGCCTTTCTCGCACAAGCGGGCGGCCAATCGGTTGGTGTTGCGCTCGCATAGTTCGTTGTCGTCTATGCCCGAAAGGAAGTCGCCCGAATTGAGCACTTTGAAAAGAAGTTTATCTCCTTCTTCGCCATATTTGCCCATCAATGTTTGCAGGGTTTCCATTGCGGGGGTTTCTATTTGGCTGAAGCCATATAGGGCATATACTTCACGGATTGTATTGAAAATATAGTTGCGCTTGGCCATCTCTTCGGGAGAGAAGTCGCGTGTACCTTTGGGTATAGAGGGTTTTTGTGCCATATCGTTGTGAATTAATGAAATTTTGCAACGCAAAGATAATACAATTAGAGTGTATTATCAATATTGTTGCACCTATTATGTTTAGCTCTTTTGTGTATAAAACATCAAACCTGCCTGTCGGCAGGTTTGATATATATTGAAAACAAGAGGCATCAATCGTCGCTGCGACCCATGAACATAAGTATATAATATACTAATGTAGCCAAAGAGCTGAGGGCTGCTACCACATAGGTGTAGGCGGCCCATTTAAGAGCATCCTTTGCCATGGGGTGTGTCTGTGTATTGGTAACTCCGGCGGTATTGAGCCATGCAAGTGCGCGTTGGCTGGCATTTATCTCTACGGGTAGGGTGATGAAGCTGAAAAGTGTTGTTATACCAAAGAGAATAATACCGGCAAGCATAATTTGGGGGAAGCTCTCGATTGTGAAGATACCTATGAGCAACACCCATTGCATCCAATTAGATGCAAAACTTACCACCGGCACCAGCGAGGAGCGCATGTTCAACGGTGCATAGCTGGTGGCATGTTGTAGGGCATGTCCTGTCTCGTGTGCCGCTACTGCTGCTGCGGCTATACTGCAACTGTTATATACAGCATCACTCAAGTTGATAGTATGTGTTTGAGGGTTGTAGTGGTCGGTGAGTGTGCCGGGTGTATGTGTGACGGTGACATGTGTAATGCCATTTTCACGAAGCATACGTTCGGCAATATCTTTGCCGGTGAGTCCGTATGGCATGGGTACTTGCGAATACTTCTCAAAGCGACTCTTCAGCATGTGTTGTACGATATAGCTGAGGATAGCAAATGCGATAAAAATAATATATATCATATATGTGTAGTTTTTAATTCATCGGCAAAGATATAGCTTGCCATGCTAATTGATGGTTAAATAGGCTGTAAATTATGTTAATGTGTTAAGTATTTGCAACTTCTCTGGTGTGATGAATGATGCGTGAGGTTGTGTTGTGATACTCGTATGCCTGATGTGACAATAACGCAAGGGACAGTCTGTGTCAGGCTGCCCCTTGTTGTGTTGTATGAGTCTGTCGCTTATTGTCAAATGATGAGCATGGCATCGCCGTATGCTCCAAATCGGTAACCCTCTTTGATGGCTGTGTTGTATGCCTCGAAAATAATTTCGTAACCTCCAAATGCGGCTACCATCATGAGCATGGTAGAGTAGGGCATGTGGAAATTGGATACAAGACTGTTGGCAACGGTAAAGTCGTAGGGAGGGAATATAAATTTATTGGTCCATCCGTTGTACGATTTGATGTGACCGTTGGTGCTGACGGCTGTTTCGAGGGCGCGCAATACCGATGTTCCTATGGCACATACTTTGTGACCCTCGTCTTTGGTGGTGTTGAGTTGTGTAACCAATTCGGGTGTGACAATGAGTTGTTCCGAGTCCATCTTGTGCTTGGTGAGGTCTTCAACGTCTATTTCGCGGAAGTTGCCCAAGCCCGAGTGCAGGGTGACAAACCCGCTCTCAATGCCTTTGATTTCCATGCGCTTGAAGAGCTCGCGGCTGAAGTGCAAGCCTGCGGCGGGAGTTACCACGGCTCCCTCGTTGCGTGCAAATATACATTGGTAACGTTCGGCATCTTCGGGCTCTACTTCGCGTCTGATGTACATGGGTAGGGGTGTCTCGCCGAGTTGATATAGTGCTTGCTTAAACTCGTCGTGTGGACCATCATAAAGGAAACGCAATGTGCGACCACGCGAGGTTGTGTTGTCGATAACCTCGGCTACCATCGAGTCGTCTTCGCCAAAGTAGAGTTTGTTGCCGATGCGTATTTTGCGAGCAGGTTCTACCAATACGTCCCACAGACGATTTTCTTCGTTGAGTTCTCGCAGTAGGAATACTTCTATTTTGGCTCCTGTTTTCTCTTTGTTTCCTATAAGTCGTGCCGGAAATACGCGTGTGTCGTTAAAGACAAAGAGGTCTTTATCGTCATAGTAGTTGATGATTTCTTTAAAGATATGATGTTCTATCTCCCCGGTTTTGCGGTTGATAACCATCAAGCGTGATTCGTCACGGTTTTTGGCCGGATGGAGTGCTATTTGCTCCTCCGGTAGCTTAAACTTGAATTGCGAAAGTTTCATTTCGTGTATCTTTATCTTATGTTATTATTTTCTTCTATAATGGCATCTTCGTCTTCCACAACGGCTACTTGCAGCAGGGCATCGATGGCGTCGATGTTGAGGCAGTCTTCCAAGCGCACGTTGCCCACTCTGGTGCGTTCCAAGGCTATCAGATGCGCACCGCTACCGAGGGCCTGACCAATGTCGCGTGCCAAGGCTCGTATGTAGGTGCCTTTGCTGCACACAACTCTTATTCGGGCTACGGGTGCTGTGTAGTCGAGTAGCTCTATCTCGTCTATGACGAGTTCCTTGGCTTTGAGCTCTACCTCTTTGCCTTTGCGTGCCATTTTGTATGCGCGTGTACCGTTTACCTTGCATGCCGAGTATGCCGGAGGCACCTGTTGTATGTGGCCGGTAAATTGGGGGAGCGTATTTTCTATGAGCTCGCGTGTGATGTGTTCGTGCGGATAGGTGGCATCTATCTCTGTTTCCAAGTCGTACGATGGTGTGGTGGCTCCCATTTGCAGGGTTGCTATATACTCTTTGGTTTGAGCTTGCAGATAGTCTATCTGCTTGGTGGCCTTTCCTGTGCACACAATCATTACTCCGGTGGCTAGCGGGTCGAGAGTACCGGCATGACCTACCTTGATTTTCTTGCGTTGCAAGCGTCGTAGGATACCTATCCTTATGCGTTTCACGGCATCGAACGATGTCCAACGCAAGGGCTTGTTTATATAAAATATTTCACCTTCGGTAAAGTTCATAGGCTCAAGGGTGTTTTTATGCGTAATGTGCATATATTAGGCAGAACAGGGCTGCCACTACGCAATAGATGGCAAAGTATATGAGTTTGCCTTTCTTTACAATGTTTATCATCCATTTGCAGGCAAGACTACCCGATACAAATGCGGCAAGGAAGCCTACAATGAGCGATGTCATGGGTATGTCACCGACAATGTTTTCTCCATTGAGCATCTTGATGATGTCGAGCAGGGCCTCGCCCAAGATGGGGGGAATGACCATGAGGAATGAGAATTGTGCCAAGTTCTCCTTCTTGTTGCCCAACAACAATCCGGTGGCTATGGTGCTGCCCGAGCGCGACAAACCCGGCATCACGGCACATGCTTGTGCCAAGCCGATAATGAAGGCGTCGAGGAGCGATATTTTTTCTTTTTGGCGGGGCTTGGCGTAGTAGGCAAATGCCAACAATGCTGCAGTGAGCAATAGCATGCAACCTACAATGGTGAGTCCCGAGCCAAATATGGCTTCTACTTGATCTTTGAAGAAAACGCCTACTATGCCCACCGGTATCATAGATATGATGATGTTGAACATGTAGCGTGTTTCGTCATTCATCTGGAATTTGAAGAATCCTTTAAACAACCAACTTACCTCTTTCCATAAGATGAAGAGGGTGCTGAATACGGTTGCAACGTGTACGGTAATGGTGAAGGCCAAGTTTTCTTCTCCTTCTATACCAAATAGTGCCGAACCTATTGTCAAGTGGCCACTGCTGCTCACAGGTAGATATTCGGTGAGGCCTTGCACAAGTCCCAATATAAGTGCTTCTATCCAACTCATGTGTTATGAATTTTTTTATGTTGTTATTGTTTGGGTTTGAGTAGTATGGCTACAATCATGCACACAAATCCTATAAATGTAATGGTGGGTGCGATAACGATGCGACGTGTACTGAAAATGTCGGGATTATAGGCCTCATCGGTCGAGCCACTACCCATCATTAATACAAATCCTACAACGATGAGTATAAATGACAGGGCTATAAACAGATAGTTTTTCTTTCCCAATGCATACTCCTTGGGAGTGCTTTTCTCTACAACCTCTTCGGTTGTTGTGATATTTTTCTTCTCCATATTTTATTTTGCAGTTTATTGTTTATACATAATATAGGTCATCACGCTTCATGCCTATGTAGCGATTGACGGCAAAGAACGACGAGATGGCGGTGAGCAGTATGCCCAATAGCAAGACAATGCCATACACAATGAGCATCATGCGGGTGCTGAGCAAGGCGTAGAAGTTGTCAAACTCGCTCACCACATACGACATACAGGCTGTGAGCAGTATAATGGCTATGACGGCGGCAATGACACCGCATAGGATGTTTGAGAGTATAAATGGTCGGCGTATAAATCCCGGTGTGGCTCCCACCAATTTCATGGTGTATATGATAAAGCGCCGGCTATAGGCTGTGAGTCGGATGGTGTTGCTGATGAGTACATACGATATTATCATCAATACCATTGCCAAGGCAAAGAGTATAAATCCAATCGTGCGCATGTTGTCATTGACCGACTTGATGAGGTCTTTTTGGAAGTATATATCCTCTACATATTTATACTTGCTCAAGCTGCTGTTTATATCGACAATACTGTCGGGGTGGGCATAGTCGGCTTTGAGGCGCACCTCGATAGAGGCTTGCATGGGGTTTACGCCTATTATCTCTTCGGGGTTTTCGCCAAGTTCGAGAATGACCTCTTGCAAGGCCTCCTCTTTCGATATGTATTGTGCGGCTTTGACATACTCGGCATTGGCAAGTACGGCTTGCAACTGTGCCACATTGCTCTCGGTTGCTGTCTCTTTCAGTACGATAGAGAAACCGATGTTTTCGCGCACATATACCGATAGATTGTTGGCCAATATGCCCAGCATAGCCATGATGCCGAGTATAAACAATACTAACGACACACTCAACGTCGAGGTGATGCGTGCTTCTATAAAGGTAAATCTTTTCTTCTTTTTAGGCATACTCATTGTTGCTTGTGTTTGAGTGTGTATATATAATATGTGTCATTTGTTTTATTTTTCATAGCTCTTGCCCAGCTGCGCAATGTCGGCATCACAACTCCTTTCTTTCCGTTCTGTTGCCATTCGCTTGTCAAGGCGGTGATGATGGCTCGCTGTGTGGCATGTCGGCGATTGGTTATCTCAAGGTCGTACCGGGCTATGAGTTGCTCAAACGATTGAGGGGTAAGATGCCAGCGTTTGCGTGGCACATTCCATCCGCTCCACGATGCGCCGTAGTGTGTGGCATCGTCGCACATGGCGTTGTGAAAGGCTATGATGAGTGTTCCGTCACTGACAATGAGTTGCGACAACTTTTCTATGGTGCGGTGCATGTCGGTGGCCTCGCCCAGCGTGTCCCATGCTACTGCTACATTGTACGACCGTGGCTTGATGTTGAAAAACTGTCGGCCGTCTTCAATCTGCAACATAAAACGCTTGTTGCCATACTCGCGAGCTGTGGCATCATGCTCTACCGCATGAGCTATCCATCCGTTGCTGCGAATGGTGTGGGCAAAGTATCCCTCCTTGCATCCCATCTCAAGCAATACTCCACTATATCGCTCGGCCTCTTCGCACACTGTTTTTGCCTGTTTTTTATACCATCTGTTCAGCAAGAGTTCGTACCATTTATCGCAAGTTCCTTGTGCGGGCTTGTAGCAATCCGACTCGCTATCGGGATAAAAATCGCTCATTTCCTGCATGCGAGGGGCATGTTGAGTAATGTGCAATCCGCAATCGGCACATTGCAGTATGTCATATTGCCTCTTACTCACGCTATCGGTGGGCGATAACTTGTGTATAAGGTGCTTGCCATTACATATCGGGCAACTGTCAATGCGGGTTGTTGTCATATATAACTTGTGGGCGATAATTCCTCAACAATAGCTTGTCGTTATTGTTTACACACCTATCGGTTGGATAGGTGTACTTTTACTCCAAATTTGGTGCAAAATAACAACAAATCTATTAATCTTGGCGATGTCGTTTGTGAATTTTAACATATTTTCTTTCTCCACCTCTCCCTTGGCGTTAAAAACGTGTGAAACACGGGTCGAGGAGCGGTAGCGACGAGATACAGTAGCCCCGTACAAGCCACGATAGTGGCGAAGTGCGGGGATAAGATTTCAATATTATATTACCCGCCACCGCACGCTGTGTGCGGTGGCGGGTGGAAGGTAGAGGCGACGGACACCCCGCACTGCGCTGTCGCTCACGCTCCGTCTTGTACGGGGCTACTCATTCGCATACCCTCAAGGGGCATTGCGACACGACTTTCAGTCGAGATTTTTCAACCCCGATATTTCTTTCAACCCCTCCGGCTTGACAGCCACCTCCCCTATATTTTGCCACGGCAAAACACAGAGGAGGATATGGTTACCTCAACACCACGAGGTACATGCTACAAGGTAATCTTTTCTGCCCCTGCGAGTTAAGCAAGAGAGGTCGCACCGTTTTGATGGGTGCGACCTCTCTGTGTTTAGGGATGTGTTATTGGTTTAATTTTTGTGTTCAAACAAGTAGGTATAAAGGTTGCGGTCGGCTTGCGAGAGTGTTTTGTGACGGCGAGCCATTACTCGCTCGGCAATGTCGAAGAAGCGAGTAAGACCGACTTCGGTCATGCCTTGTGCGCCACCTTCGCTGAAGGAGGGGATGAAGGTGCGAGGAAATCCCGCTCCATATATATTGCAACCTACACCCACAACGGTAGCCGTGTTGAACATGGTGTTGATACCGGCCTTGCTGTGGTCGCCCATGATGGGGCCGCAGAATTGCAAACCTGTCTTGCGGAACGATGCCGATGGGTAGTTCCACAGGCGCACCTCGGCATAGGTGTTTTTGAGATTGGAAGCAACGGTGTCGGCACCCAAATTGCACCATTCGCCAATCACGGCATTGCCCAAAAATCCATCATGAGCCTTGTTGGAGTAGCCTATGAAAACAACATTGTTGAGTTCTCCGCCACATTTGCAATAGGGACCCAAGGTGGTAGGGCCATAAACTTTGGTGCCCATATTGAGAACTGCGTGTTCGCATAAAGCCAATGGGCCACGCACGGCACAAGTTTCCATGATTTCGGCATCCTTGCCGATGTATATGGGGCCATTCTTGGTGTTGAGTGTAGCGCACTCTACAACCGCTCCCTCCTCGATAAACAGCAGAGAGGCATCGCCTATGAGTGTGCAAGTGTCGCTAAGCGGAGCCGATGTGCGTCCCTTGGTGATGCGGGTAAAGTCGGCAAGCAGTTCCTTGCCGTTTTTGGCAAAAATGTCGTAGGCAAAGCGGATGGCATCGGGCTCTTCGCAAGGAGCCACCATGCGAGCCGGTTGAGTAGATGCGGGGATAAACTCGGCACCTCTATATGCCCATATTTCGTTGTCGTCGGCAATCGCTTCGCCTTGCACCAAAGTTGCAATTTGAGCCGCTAAAGCCGGTGTGGCAAGCAGGTGTCCGGCAATGAAAATATTGTCGTCGGCAAGATGTGTGGGGTATTTCTCAGAGAGGTAGCTCTCGGTCAGGTAAGAATAGTTGCCCGGGAGCAACGCCTCCCATTTAGAACGCAAAGTGTCGATGCCCACGCGAATATCGGCAATGGGGCGGGTAAAAGTTATAGGCAACAGATTGCCATGTTCTTGAGCCGTGTCAAAAAGGATATAGTTCATAATAGCAGCGTGTTGTTGAGAGGCATGTGAGAGGTCTTGGCTCGTACACATACATCGGAGTTAAACCATTTTTATGCGAGCTTGTTCTTTTTATTGTCGCATAAGATGGCTGTAAAGGTAGTGAAAAGTAGGGTAAAACACCTGCTTTTGTGTCTGTTTTTCTGTAAATGTTTTTGATATAAATAATACAAGCTCCTCAAAGTGTGTGTGGTATGAGTGGAATAGTGGGCATCGTAGGAGATGTGTATGAGCTAGAGTATCGCTTGGCCGATATGTTGCGCAGTTTGCGACACAGGGGTGATTGTGGTAGCGGATTTTGGGTATCGTCATTTGTAGAGTCACGCATAGGTATGGCGCATTGTGGCCGGATGGTGAGCGAAACAGAAGAAGACGTGCGGCAGCCATATGTGGATGAAGAAGAGCAAGTGGTAGTGGCAGTAGATGGCGACATCTATAACTATGCAGAGTTGCGTGAAGAATTGCAAGCCCACTATACGTTTGTTACCGACAGCTCTGTGGAAGTGCTCTCCAAGGCCTATCGCCGATGGGGAGAGGGGTGCTTTGCACGCATCAACGGAGTCTTTGCAATAGCATTGTATGACCGTCGTGCGGATGTGTTGTTGATGGCGCGCGACAGGTATGGTGTAAAGCCGTTTTACTATACCACATGCAGAGGCAATCTATATTTCGGCTCGGAAATCAAGTCACTTTTTTCGGCCGGACTCAACAGGCGAATTTCGGTAGAACGCTGGGCTGCATATATGCTATATGGCACCTACGGACCTTCGTATAGTACATTTTGGGAAAGTGTATCGCAGTTGCCGGCCGGTAGTCTTATGCGATACAATGGCTATTCGTTGAGTGAGAGCAGTTGGTATGATATCAAAGAGGAAATCGAGCGGTTGGTATTGTTGCACGACGAAACGGCATTGCGCACCATGCTTGAGCAAGAATTGCGCACCTGTGTGAGCCGGTGTATGAGCGATGTGTCGGTGTGTGGTTTTCGCATAGGCCGTAGAGCCGAGTTGCAGATATTGCATAACATAGCGCAGCATGGACATCAGAGTGGTAAAATGCGCACCTTTGCCGACACATCAGAGGAGATAGTTGAGCAGAGTGACGTGTTGCCAATATGGGTCGCGCCATCGCATGTAGTAGAGGAATTGCAACGAATGAAGAGCTGGGCAGAAGAGCCCTTTGACGGATGTGAAACGATAGTGCGCACCCGGCTCTTTCGCCATGCACGACGCCAAGGGATGAAGGTAGTGTGCAGTGGGGTGGGGCTGGATGTTATGTGGCAAGATGTGTGGGATAACAGTGGGCGAAATTGTAGCTATCTCTATCCGCACAAACTTTTCTCGCCCCTTGTTGCACTCTATGCCGCCAAGCCTGCGTATGGTAGTGATTTTGTAAACGAAGAGGATAGGAACAGATATTGTGAGCTGTCGCAAGAACGCCTTCCTCATATACTCCGGGTCTATGACCGCTCGTCGGCCGAAGCCGGAGTGAGTGTGCGTCTGCCCTTTCTGGGTGGGCATTTGGTAGCACTCTCGTTTGCCTTGCCATTGGTGAGCCGGCAGAATAGAAAAGAGTTTGTTGCCCATTATATGCCACCAAGTCGCAAACCAATAGAGCCGGTAGAAAAAGAGCCTCTATACCCACAATGGATGAGTCAAAGCCTCAAAGAGTGGATAGCATATAATATAGAAGCATTGTCGATGGGAGAGGTGCGCGAGCTGTTTGATGTCAAGCAACTTAGGCGCATGAGCAATAATTTTTGTAACAACAAGCCGGTCGATATGGCTTTGTTGTGGAAATGCCTATCATTGCAATGCCAACTCGGTGATGAATAGAAGAGTAGAGAAGGGTAGTCGGCGGTATTGTGCTAAGCCGCTTGATAAATGTGCAAAAATCACTCAATCGCAATTTTATAGCTAAAATGTTTGGTTTTAAACGAATTAGTTTGTATCTTTGCCTCGCTTTTTCGCCCTAAATGAGCCAATATTCTCGGTTAATCGATTGATTGTGTGAGAGTAAAGGTGTGTTTTGAGCGAAATAATATTGTAAACGAGAAAATATAATTTATAACAAAATTAAGTATTAAAAAAGTTCTAAAATGCCTACAATTCAGCAATTAGTAAGAAAAGGAAGGGTTGTTTTGGAAGACAAGAGTAAGTCACCCGCGTTGGACTCATGTCCTCAACGTCGTGGCGTATGTGTGCGTGTGTACACTACTACTCCCAAAAAACCTAACTCGGCTATGCGTAAAGTAGCTCGTGTGCGCTTGACAAACGGTAAAGAGGTAAACTCTTATATCCCCGGAGAGGGTCACAACTTGCAAGAGCACTCGATTGTACTTGTTCGTGGCGGTCGTGTAAAAGACCTCCCCGGTGTACGTTATCACATTGTACGTGGTACTCTTGACACAAGTGGTGTTAATGGTCGTTTGCAACGTCGCTCGAAATACGGAGCCAAAAGACCTAAAGCAGGTGCTGCTACTGCGACAAAGGGTAAGAAGTAATTGACCCGCCGTCAAAAAGACAGTAAAGAAACTCAGTTAAATTAGTGTTAAACGCAGGTTCGCGTTTTTTGGATAGGCTGATTGGGTTGAGTAAATAAGAGCAGAGGCTCTTGTTGAAGATGTAATAAGCAACCAAAAAAAGAACAAGATTTTAAAAAAGAAATGAGAAAAGCAAAACCTAAAAAACGGGTTGTATTACCTGATCCCGTTTTCAGTGATGTAAGGGTTACGAAGTTCGTAAACCACTTGATGTATGATGGCAAGAAAAATACTGCCTATACCATCTTCTATGGTGCATTGGAAATTGTGAAATCAAAAATGCCTAACGAGGAAAAGTCTGCTCTCGAAATCTGGAAGAAAGCCCTCGAAAATGTAACTCCCCAAGTGGAGGTAAAATCACGTCGTATTGGTGGTGCAACATTCCAAGTACCTACCGATATCCGTCCCGACCGCAAAGAGTCGATTTCAATGAAAAACCTTATTAACTACTCTCGTAAAAGAGGTGGCAAAACAATGGCCGACAAGTTGGCTGCTGAGATTGTTGATGCCTTCAACGAGCAAGGTGGTGCATTCAAGCGTAAAGAGGATATGCACAAGATGGCCGAGGCTAACCGTGCATTCGCTCACTTCCGTTTCTAATTATTAATGTAATAAAGAATAAAGAAAATGGCTAGTTCTGATGCACAATTGAAATATACCAGAAATATTGGTATTATGGCGCACATTGATGCCGGTAAAACCACAACTTCTGAACGTATTCTTTTCTATACAGGTCTTACTCACAAGATTGGTGAGGTGCACGATGGTGCAGCTACCATGGACTGGATGGAACAAGAGCAAGAGCGTGGTATTACTATCCAATCTGCTGCTACAACCACATTCTGGAACTATCGTGATGAGAAATATAAAATCAACTTGATTGACACCCCGGGACACGTTGACTTTACTGTTGAGGTAGAGCGTTCATTGCGTGTGCTTGATGGTGCCGTTGCTGCTTTCTGTGCCGTAGGTGGTGTTGAGCCCCAATCGGAAACTGTATGGCGTCAAGCTGATAAGTATAACGTACCCCGTATCGGTTATGTAAACAAAATGGACCGTTCGGGTGCCAACTTCTTTGAGGTTGTTCGTCAGCTCAAAGAGGTTCTCGGTGCAAATCCCTGTCCTATTCAAATTCCTATCGGTGCTGAAGAGACTTTCAAGGGCGTAATTGACCTTGTAGCTATGAAGGCTATCGTATGGAACGACGAAACTATGGGTGCAGACTTTGAAGTGACTGAAATACCCGCTTCGTTGAAAGATGAGGCCGAGGAGTGGCGCGAGAAAATGTTGGAAGCTATCGCAGAGTGCGATGAGGCTCTCATGGAAAAATACTTTGATGATCCCGCTACTATTACCGAGGAAGAAATTCGTGCAGCTATCCGCAAGGGTACTCTCTCGATGTCTATCGTTCCTATGGTATGTGGCTCGTCGTTCAAAAACAAAGGTGTTCAAACACTTCTTAACTCGGTATGTGCATACCTCCCCAGCCCCGCCGATACTCCCGCTGTTGAGGGTCACCCCATTGATGATCCCGAGGCAGTAGTTACACGTCAGCCTCTCTCAACAGAGCCTATGTGTGCATTGGCGTTCAAGATTGCAACCGACCCCTATGTAGGTCGTCTTTGCTTCTTCCGCGTATATTCGGGTGAGATGGTAGCCGGTACATACATTCTCAATGCTCGTTCGGGCAAGAAAGAGCGTGTATCGCGTCTTTTCCAAATGCACTCAAACAAACAAAATCCCAAAGATGTAATCGGTTGTGGTGATATCGGTGCCGGAGTAGGTTTCAAAGATATTCGCACCGGTGATACTCTTTGTGCCGAAGATGCTCCCATCATTCTTGAGGCTATGGACTTCCCCGAGCCCGTTATCGGTATCGCTGTTGAGCCCAAGACTCAAAAAGACCTTGACAAACTCGGTGTTGGTCTTCAAAAACTCGCTGAGGAAGACCCCACATTCCGCGTACAAACTAACGAGGAAACAGGTCAAACAGTTATCAGCGGTATGGGTGAGCTTCACTTGGATATTATTATCGACCGCTTGCGTCGCGAGTTTAAGGTAGAGTGTAACCAAGGTCGTCCTCAAGTTACTTACAAAGAGGCTATCACAACATCTGTTGAGCATCGTGAGGCATTCAAGAAACAATCGGGTGGTCGCGGTAAGTTTGCGGTTATCGTAGTACGTATCGAGCCTGCCGATCCCGGCTTTGAAGGTGGTCTTCAATTTGTTGATGAGGTTAAGGGTGGTAACATTCCCAAAGAGTTTATCCCTGCTATCCAAAAAGGTTTCACTTCAGCAATGAAGAGCGGTGTATTGGCCGGCTTCCCCTTGGATTCACTCAAGGTGACTGTGCTTGATGGACAATATCACCCCGTCGATTCAGACCAACTCTCATTTGAGCTTTGTGCTATCCAAGCCTTCAAAGAGGCATGTGCCAAGGCACGTCCCGTATTGCTTGAGCCCATCATGAAAGTTGAGGTTGTTACTCCCGAAGAAAGCATGGGTGATGTAATCTCAGACCTTAACAAACGTCGTGGTCAAGTAGAGGGTATGGAGTCGAGCCGTTCGGGTGCTCGCATTGTGAAAGCTAAAACACCTCTCGCAGAGATGTTTGGTTATGTAACAGCATTGCGTACCATCACATCGGGTCGTGCAACATCTACTATGTCGTTCTCACACTACGACGAGGTAAGCACATCAATAGCCAAGACAGTGTTGGCCGAAGTAAACGGTCGCGCCGATTTATTGTAAAAAATAGTAGCATATAAAATAAAATGGAACAAAAAATCAGAATTAAACTGAAATCTTACGATCACAACTTGGTTGATAAGTCATCCAAAAAGATCGTGGACGCTGTGAAGGCTACAGGTGCTTCTTGGAAAGGCCCCGTGCCCCTACCCACTCACAAACGTATCTTCACAGTAAACCGCTCTACATTCGTAAACAAAAAATCGAGAGAGCAGTTTGAATTGTGTTCGTACAAACGCCTTATCGACATCTACGGTTCAACAACTCAAACAGTAGATGCTTTGATGAAGTTGGAATTGCCCAGCGGCGTACATGTAGAAATTAAAGTGTAATCATCATTATTAACAAAGAAAAGAAATGCCAGGATTATTAGGAAAGAAAATCGGAATGACATCCGTTTTCAGTGAGGGTAAGAATGTACCCTGCACAGTTATCGAAGTTGGTCCTTGCGTAGTTACTCAAGTAAAGACTGTTGAGACTGACGGTTATGAGGCTGTTCAAGTAGGTTTCATGGACAAAAAAGAGAAACACACTAACAAGCCCCAAATCGGTCACTTTAAGAAAGCCGGAGTAGCACCCAAGAGACACTTGGCCGAGTTCAAATTTGATGCTGAGTACAAGCTTGGTGACGAAATTGGTGTAGATCTATTCGCCGACGCAGCTTTTGTAACAGTAGTAGGTACCTCTAAGGGTAAAGGTTTCCAAGGTGTTGTAAAACGTCACGGTTTTGGTGGTGTAGGTCAAACTACACACGGTCAGCACAACCGCCTTCGTGCACCCGGTTCTATCGGTGCATGTTCATACCCCGCACGCGTATTCAAAGGTACACGCATGGCCGGTCAAATGGGTAACCAACGCGTAACAGTGCAAAACCTTCAAGTGTTAAATGTTATGCCGGAGCACAACCTCCTCGTTATCAAAGGTTCGGTTCCCGGTTGTAAAGGTTCAATCGTAATAATTGAAAAGTAATGGAACTGAGCGTATATAACATCCAAGGTCAAGACACCGGTAAGAAGGTGGCTTTGAACGATGCCGTATTCGGTGTTGAGCCCAACGACCACGCTATTTACTTGGACGTAAAGCAATATCTTGCCAACCAACGTCAAGGTACTCACAAGTCAAAAGAGAGAAGCGAAGTATCGGGTAGTACTCGCAAGCTTCACAAACAAAAAGGTACCGGTGGTGCCCGTATCGGTGATATCAACTCGCCCGTATTGGTAGGTGGTGGCCGTGTATTCGGTCCCAAACCCCGCGATTACCGCTTCAAACTCAACAAGAAAGTAAAAGCTTTGGCTCGCAAATCGGCCCTTACTTACAAGGCTCAAGAGAACGCCATCGTAGTAGTTGAGGACTTCTCGTTTGAGGCTCCCAAGACCAAAGACTTCGTTGCTTTGGCAAAAAATTTGCAAGTAGCTGATAAAAAGCTCGTTTTGGTTTTGTCAGAACAAAATAAAAACGTATATTTGTCGGCCAGAAATTTGACAAATGCAAGAGTGATAACTCTCTCGGACCTCAATACTTACAAAGTGCTTGATAATAAAGCGCTTGTGCTTACTGAGAGTGCCTTGGCAGCTATCAATCAATTTTAATGTATAGGAGGCAAAAACGATGGGAATCATTATAAAACCTATAGTAACTGAAAAGATGACACAAATAAGCGAGAAGTATAACCGCTTCGGCTTCCGTGTCGATCCTAAAGCTACCAAAGCTGAGATTAAAGACGCAGTAGAGAAACTCTACGGCGTTAAAGTTGTGGCTGTAAACACTATGATTGTAGCCGGCAAGAACAAGAGCCGCTATACAAAGTCTGGCATCATCGAAGGCCGTACCGCTACTTACAAAAAGGCGTTGGTAACAGTAAAAGATGGTGAAACAATAGATTTTTTCAGCAATATTTAATAAATAATGGCAGTACGTAAACTAAAGCCCACTACACCGGGGCAGAGACACAAAGTTATAGGTGCATTTGATAAAATCACTGCTAGTGCACCTGAGAAGTCTCTTATTGTTGGTAAGAGAAAAACCGGTGGCCGCAACAATGAAGGCCACCTTACAATGCGTTATATCGGTGGCGGTCACAAACAACGCTACAGATTTATCGACTTTAAGAGAGAGAAAGACGGTGTACCCGCAGTAGTAAAAACAATCGAATACGATCCCAATCGTTCGGCTCGTATCGCATTGCTTTTCTATGTCGATGGTGAGAAACGTTATATTATTGCACCCAACGGTTTGGAAGTTGGCATGACTGTAATGAGTGGTTCAAATGCAGCACCCGAGATTGGTAACTGTCTTCCCTTGAAAGACATACCCGTAGGTACTGTAATCCACAACATTGAGCTTCGCCCCGGACAAGGTGCCTTCATGGTACGCTCGGCCGGTACTTTCGCCCAGCTTACTTCGAAGGAAGGTAACTATGCAATTATCAAGTTGCCTTCAGGTGAAACACGCAAAATCTTGGCTACTTGCAAGGCCACTATCGGTAGTGTAGGTAACTCAGACCACGCCCTTGAGCAATCAGGTAAAGCCGGTCGCTCACGTTGGTTGGGTCGTCGTCCCCGCAACCGTGGTGTTGTTATGAACCCTGTTGATCACCCCATGGGTGGTGGTGAAGGTCGTGCATCGGGAGGTCATCCTCGTTCACGCAAGGGTCTTTATGCTAAGGGCTTGAAGACTCGCGCACCGAAGAAACAATCTTCGAAGTATATCATTGAAAGAAGGAAAAAGTAATCTGAAAAACTGAAAAGAACATGAGTCGTTCATTGAAAAAAGGCCCATTTATCAGTGTGAAGCTCGACAAGAAAGTCGCTGCTATGAATGAAAGCGGTAAAAAAGCCGTTATCAAAACATGGTCACGCGCATCTATGATTTCTCCCGACTTCGTAGGTCATACTTTCGCCGTTCACAATGGTAACAAGTTTATTCCCGTTTATGTTACAGAAAACATGGTAGGTCACAAGTTGGGCGAGTTTGCCCTCACTCGTAACTTCCGTGGTCACAGTGGTAACAAGAAAAAATAAGGCCTAAGGGAATACATATATTTATAATACAAAAAAACATTAAGAAATGGGTGTAAGAAAAAAAATATCAGCCGATAATAGAAAAGAAGCCCTGAAAACCCAGTACTTCGCAAAGCTGAACAACGTGCCCACCTCGCCTCGCAAAATGCGTTTGGCTGCCGATATGGTAAGAGGAATGGAAGTGTTCAAGGCTTTGGGTGTACTCAAGTTCTCTAACAAAGAGGCTTCTCAAAGACTCGAAAAACTGCTCCGTTCGGCCATTGCCAACTGGGAACAGAAAAACGAGCGCAAGGCCGAAAGCGGCGAGCTCTACATCTCAAAAATCTTTGTAGATAGTGCAGCTATGCTCAAACGCCTTCGTCCTGCTCCTCAAGGAAGAGGTTACAGAATACGCAAACGTTCAAACCATGTAACCTTGTTTGTAGATACAATTACTAAAAACGATCAAAATTAAATTGCTCGATGGGACAGAAAATTAATCCGATAAGTAACCGTTTGGGTATCATACGTGGTTGGGACTCTAACTGGTATGGTCACTACAGCGAACGTCTGCTGGAAGACAGCAAAATACGTAAGTATCTCAATGCCCGTCTTGCCAAAGCCAGCGTGTCGCGTATCATCATCGAGCGCACTCTCAAGCTCACTACCATTACGGTGTGTACGGCTCGCCCCGGTCTGATCATTGGTAAAGGCGGCCAAGAGGTAGATAAGCTCAAAGAAGAGTTGAAGAAAATTACCGACAAAGAGGTACAAATCAATATCTATGAGGTAAAACGCCCCGAACTCGATGCTGTTATCGTAGCTAACCAAGTAGCTCGTCAAATCGAAGGCAAGATTGCCTATCGTCGTGCTGTGAAGATGGCTATCGCTTCGACAATGCGCATGGGTGCCGAAGGTATCAAAATCCAAATTTCAGGTCGTCTTAATGGCGCTGAAATGGCTCGTTCAGAGATGTTCAAAGAGGGTCGTACTCCCCTTCACACTCTCCGTGCCGATATTGACTATGCTCTTGTTGAAGCATTGACCAAAGTGGGTATCATTGGTGTAAAAGTATGGATTTGCCGTGGTGAGGTATATGGCAAGCGCGACCTTGCTCCCTCATTCACTACCAATGCCAAGGAGTCTCGCGGTGCCGGTAACGGCCCCAAAAAAGGCTTCCGTAAACCCAAAAATAATCGTTAAACGCATTGAAAAAGTAAACCATGTTACAACCGAAGAAAACAAAATTCAGAAGACAACAGAAAGGACGCATGAAAGGCAATGCCCAAAGAGGTAACCAGTTGGCCTTCGGTTCATTTGGCATAAAGACCTTGCAAGCAAAGTGGATTACCGGTCGTCAAATCGAGGCTGCTCGTATTGCCGTTACCCGCTACATGCAACGTCAAGGACAGATATGGATTCGTATCTTCCCCGATAAACCGATTACCAAGAAACCCGCCGAAGTGCGTATGGGTAAAGGTAAAGGTTCGCCCGAAGGTTTTGTGGCACCCGTTACTCCCGGTCGTATCCTCATTGAGGTTGAAGGTGTACCCTATGAAGTAGCCAAAGAGGCATTGCGTCTTGCAGCTCAAAAACTCCCCGTAGTAACCAAGTTTATCGTTCGTCGTGATTACGATGAGAGCCAAAATGTCTAAGATATGAATAAAGCAGAAATCAAAGAGCTGAGCACAAAAGAGCTCAACGAGCGTCTTGAGGCAGCAGTAGTGGCCCTCAATCAATTGGAGATCAACCACAGCGTGTCACCCCTCGACAACCCTGCCAAGATCACACAAGACCGCAAAATGATTGCTCGTATGAAAACCGAGCTTCGTAGTCGCGAACTCAACAACAAATAAACCGACATGGAAAAGAGAAATCTAAGAAAAGAAAGAGTCGGCGTTGTTTCGAGCAACAAAATGGATAAGACAATCGTCGTAACCGTTAAGTGGAAAGAGAAACACCCGATTTATGGTAAATTCGTAAATAAAACGAAAAAATACCACGCCCATGACGAGAAAAACGAATGCAACATCGGCGATACAGTACGTTTGATGGAAACTCGTCCGCTGAGCAAAACTAAAAGATGGAGATTAGTACAAATCATCGAAAGAGCTAAGTAATTATGATACAACAAGAATCGAGACTTACAGTAGCCGATAACAGCGGAGCCAAAGAGGCTCTTTGCATCCGCGTATTAGGTGGTACAGGTCGTCGTTACGCTTCGGTAGGCGACATCATCGTCGTAACCGTTAAGAGCGTGATACCTTCAAGTGATATGAAGAAAGGTACTGTATCGAAAGCCGTTATCGTACGTACAAAGAAAGAAGTACGTCGTGCCGACGGTTCATACATCCGTTTTGACGACAATGCATGTGTGCTGTTAAATAACGCCGGCGAGCTAAGAGGTAGCCGCATTTTCGGACCGGTGGCGAGAGAATTGCGTGCTGCTAACATGATGAAAATCGTATCTTTGGCTCCCGAAGTCCTTTAATCGACTAATAAACGAAAAGAATGAGCAAGTTACACATCAAAAAAGGTGACACCGTATATGTAAACGCCGGCGAATCTAAAGGCAAGACCGGTCGTGTATTGCGCGTATTTGTCAAAGAACAACGCGCTATCGTAGAGGGTGTAAACATGGTGACTAAAAGCACCAAACCTAATGCAAAAAATCCTCAAGGAGGATTAGTGAAAAAAGAAGCTCCTCTTCATATCTCGAACCTCAACGTAGTAGACCCCAAAACCGGTAAGCCTACTCGTATAGGTCGTCGCACAAATGAAGCAGGCGTGACAGTACGTTATTCTAAAAAATCTGGTGAGGAGATTAAGTAATGACAAATACAGCAAATCTTAAGAAAGACTATCTCGAAAGAATAGTACCTGCTCTTCAAAAAGAGTTTAACTATACTTCGGTAATGCAAGTACCCGTACTCAAGAAGATTGTTATCAATCAAGGTTTGGGTCAAGCTACTGCCGATAAGAAAATTATCGAGACAGCCATCAACGAATTGACAGCCATTACAGGTCAAAAAGCCGTTGCAACACTCTCGCGCAAAGATATTTCAAACTTCAAGTTGCGTAAGAAAATGCCCATCGGTGTAATGGTAACACTTCGTCGTGAACGTATGTACGAGTTCCTCGAGCGTCTTATCCGTGTCGCTCTTCCCCGTATCCGCGACTTCAAAGGTATCGAAGGCAAGCTCGATGGACGTGGAAATTATACACTCGGTATCCAAGAGCAAATAATTTTCCCTGAAATTAATCTCGATGGAATTACCAAAATTCTCGGAATGAATATTACCTTTGTAACTTCAGCCCAAACTGATGCCGAAGGTTATGCTTTGCTCAAAGAATTTGGTCTTCCTTTTAAGAACGCAAAAAACGACTAAGATATGGCTAAAGAATCAATGAAAGCCCGCGAGGTGAAAAGACAAAAGCTCGTTGCTAAATACGCAGCTCGCAAAGCAGAGTTGAAAAAACTCGCCAAAAGCGATGACTATGATGTAGCATACGAAGCCAACCGCGCACTTCAGAATTTGCCTAAAAACGCTTCATCGGTACGTTTGCACAACCGTTGCCAACTCACCGGTCGTCCCAAAGGTTACATCCGCCAATTTGGTATCTCGCGTATCCAATTCCGCGAAATGGCATCGGCAGGACTTATCCCGGGCGTAAAGAAAGCCAGCTGGTAAGAAAACTTTTATTTTTAGTGTTAAATATTGTCTGGGTGTCCAGATCAATTTAAAACAAAACAATTATGACAGATCCTATTGCAGATTACCTCACCCGAGTGAGAAACGCCATCAAGGCTCAACACAGAGTCGTTGAGGTGCCCGCTTCTAACTTGAAGAAGGAAATCACCAAAATCCTTTTTGAAAAAGGTTACATCTTGAACTACAAGATTGTAGAAGAAGGCGTACAAGGCACTATCAAAATTGCCTTGAAGTATGATCCGGTAAACAAGGTAAACGCTATCAAGAAACTTGAGCGCGTTTCTACACCTGGTTTGCGTCGTTACACAGGCTACAAAGATATGCCTCGTGTATTGAATGGTTTGGGTATAGCTATCCTCTCTACTTCTAAGGGCGTTATGACCGACAAGGAAGCCCGCGAGTTGAAAATAGGTGGCGAAGTATTGTGTTACATCTATTAATCTTCAGGAGGAAAAATTATGAGTAGAATAGGAAAATTGCCCATAGCTCTCCCCGCCGGAGTAACTATTGCTGTTGATAGCGAAAACGTTGTTACTGTTAAGGGTCCCAAAGGTGAACTCAAACAAGCAGTAGCGCCTTCTATCACTGTTAAAGTTGAAGACGGTCACGTTGAAGTAATGCGTGCCGATGATGAAAAAGAAAACCGCTCTTTACATGGCTTGTATCGTGCACTCATCAACAACATGGTTGTCGGTGTTTCGGAAGGTTACAAGAAAGAAATGGAGTTGGTAGGTGTTGGTTACCGCGCACAAAGCAACGGTCAAGTACTTGAGCTTTCACTCGGTTTCTCTCACACTATCGTTATTAAACTCCCCGCCGAGATTAAGGTTGAAGCCAAAACAGAGAGAAATAAAAACCCCATGATTACTTTGGAGTCATACGACAAACAACTCCTTGGCCAAGTATGCGCCAAGATTCGCTCTTTGCGTAAGCCCGAGCCCTACAAAGGTAAAGGTATCCGCTTTGCCGGTGAAATCGTTCGTCGTAAGTCTGGTAAGTCGGCAGGTGCTAAGTAAAACATGTAAAACGGTATTATCATGACAACGAAAATAGAAAGAAGACTGAAGATAAAAACGCGTATTCGCGGTAGAATCTCGGGTACTGCCCAACGTCCCCGTATGACTGTTTTCCGCAGCAATAAGCAAATATATGTGCAACTCATCGACGACCTCGCCGGTAAAACTCTCGCTGCTGCATCTTCTCGCAACATTGAAGGTGGCAACAAGAAAGAGCAAGCTGCACAAGTAGGTGCCGAAATTGCCAAGAAAGCACAAGAAGCAGGTATCACAACTGTCGTTTTCGACCGTAACGGTTACCTCTATCACGGAAGAATTAAAGAATTGGCTGATGCCGCCCGTAACGGTGGACTTAAATTTTAAACATTATGGCAGTAAAAAACAACAGAGTAAAATCAACTAGCGACCTCGAACTCAAAGACCGTTTGGTCGCTATCAACCGTGTTACCAAAGTAACAAAAGGTGGACGTACATTTACATTTGCGGCCATCGTAGTTGTAGGTAACGAAAACGGTATTGTGGGTTGGGGTCTCGGTAAAGCCGGCGAAGTAACTGCTGCTATTGCCAAAGGTGTAGAAGCAGCCAAGAAAAACCTCATCAAAGTTCCTGTACACAAAGGTACAATTCCCCACGATCAATACGCCAAATTTGGTGGTGCGCGAGTATATATCAAGCCCGCATCTCACGGTACCGGAGTAAAAGCCGGTGGTGCTATGCGTGCCGTATTGGAAAGCGTTGGTGTTACCGACGTGCTTGCTAAATCAAAAGGTTCGTCTAACCCCCACAACTTGGTAAAAGCTACTATCGCTGCTTTGGCCGAGTTGAGAGATGCCTCTATGGTTGCTCAAAACCGCGGAGTATCTATGGAAACAGTCTTTAAAGGCTAATGGAGGAGTACACAATGGAAACTATCAAAATTAAACAAGTAAAAAGTAGAATCAAATGCCCCGCAAATCAATGCCGTACACTCGATGCTCTCGGCTTGACTCGCATGGGTCGTGTTGTTGAACACCA
The DNA here is from genome assembly GCA_045645425.1 of Barnesiella sp. Lineage (GTDB taxonomy): Bacteria > Bacteroidota > Bacteroidia > Bacteroidales > Barnesiellaceae_A > Barnesiella_A. The sequence continues at coordinate 142,484 of JAZRIS010000004.1, read as the reverse complement.
AGCAACTCCCGCCATCCTTGGTATGGTTGCCAAAGTGAAACACTTGGTTGCTATTATTGACTAATTTTATCCACCGAACTTTTAAATCATCACTAATATGGATTTGAGTAACTTAAAACCCGCCGAAGGTTCAACCTTCTCTCGCAAACGCATCGGTCGTGGTCCCGGTTCGGGCATGGGTGGTACTTCTACCCGTGGTCACAAAGGTGCCAAGCAACGCTCGGGTTACAAAAGCAAAATAGGCTTCGAGGGTGGTCAAATGCCCTTGCAACGCCGTGTTCCCAAATTTGGTTTCAAGAATATCAATCGTGTTGAGTACAAGGCTATCAACCTCGACACTTTGCAAGCTCTTGCCGAAAGCCGCAACTTGCAAGCTATCGATGTACAAGCTCTTGTTGATGCTGGTCTTGCCTCATCAAAACAACGCATTAAAATTCTTGCTAACGGAGCTATTTCAGTAGCCCTCACAGTAACAGCTCACGCTTTCTCTAAGACTGCCGAGGCTGCTATTGTTGCCGCTGGTGGAACAGCAGTTAAACTCTAATTAAAATGGGAGCTATTAAAACAATACAAAACATCTGGAAAATCGAAGATTTGCGCAAGCGAATTATCTCGACTATCCTATTGGTACTCGTATATCGGGTAGGATCATTCGTGGTCCTTCCCGGTGTCGATCCCATGCAGCTCGACGCATTGCGTTCACAAACAAGCGGTGGCTTGATGCAACTCCTCGACATGTTCTCGGGTGGTGCCTTCTCTAATGCTTCAATTTTTGCATTAGGTATCATGCCCTACATCACCGCTTCGATTGTGATACAGTTGCTCGGCATGGTCTTGCCCTCGTTCCAAAAAATGCAACGTGAAGGCGAGAGCGGCCGCATGAAACTCAACCAATATACACGCTATCTCACTGTGCTCATCCTTATGTTGCAAGGTCCCGCATACCTTGTAAACCTCCGAGTACAAATGGGTGCTGCCTTCCCCGACGGATGGGCTTTCTTGGTAGTTTCTACAATCGTATTGGCTGCTGGTAGTATGTTTATCATGTGGCTTGGCGAGCGCATCACCGATCGTGGTATTGGCAACGGTATCTCGTTCATCATCCTCATCGGTATCATCGCACGTCTTCCCTTGGCTCTTGCCCAAGAGTTTACCAACCGCTTCACTTCACAACAAGGAGGATTGGTTATCTTCTTGGTAGAGATTGTATTCCTTCTCTTGGTTATCGCATTGGCCATCTTGCTTGTACAAGGCGTACGCAAAGTACCCGTACAATATGCCAAGCGTATCGTAGGTAACAAACAATATGGTGGTGCAAGACAGTATATACCCCTCAAGGTTAATACTGCAGGTGTAATGCCTATCATCTTTGCACAAGCCATCATGTTTATTCCTATTACCATTGTAGGTTTCAATGCCGAGGCTGCAAGCTCAACATTCTTCCGTTCATTCATGTCGATGACAGGTTTCTGGTACAACGCCATTTTTGCGCTGTTGATTATTGCCTTTACCTACTTTTATACAGCTATCACAGTGCAACCCACTCAAATGGCTGAAAACATGAAGCAGAACAACGGCTTTATTCCCGGTGTAAAACCCGGTAAGAAAACAGCCGAATACCTTGACTCTATTATGTCGCGTATCACATTGCCCGGATCATTCTTCCTCGCAATTGTTGCTATCCTTCCTGCATTTGCTCAAGCAGCAGGTGTGAGCGCCGAGTTCTCTCAATTCTTTGGTGGAACATCATTGCTCATCTTGGTGGGTGTAGTACTCGATACACTTCAACAAATAGAGAGCCACCTCATGATGCACCATTACGATGGTCTTATGAAGTCGGGCAAAATTAAAGGTCGCGCAGGTTATTAATTAATCGTTAAAGATGATATATCTTAAGACCGACGATGAGATAGCCTTGATGCGAGAAAGTAATAGACTCGTGGGCAAGACACTGGGCGAGATAGCCCGGTGGATAGCCCCGGGAATTACCACCTTGCGTCTTGACCAGATAGCCGAACAATTTATCCGTGACAACGGAGGCATTCCCGGTTTCAAAGGATATGGAGGTTTTCCCTTCACCCTGTGCATATCGGTCAATGAAAACATTGTTCATGGATTTCCTTCGAGCTATGTGCTTCGCGATGGAGATATAGTTTCTGTCGATTGTGGCGCTATTGTTCAAGGATATAACGGTGACTCTGCCTATACATTTGCCGTAGGCCAAGTAGCCCCTGAGGTAATGTCACTCCTGCGCACAACCAAGGAGTCGCTATACCAAGGTATCGAAAAGGCCATTGCAGGCAACCGCATAGGAGATATTTCGAACGCCGTACAAACATATTGCGAAGCTCGCGGTTATTCAGTAGTAAGAGAATTTATCGGACACGGAATAGGCCGCAAGTTGCACGAAGACCCCGAGGTGCCCAACTATGGACGCAGAGGATGTGGCCCACTTCTCAAGAAGGGAATGTGTATAGCCATAGAGCCTATGATTAATCTCGGCTCGCGCAATGTGGTTGTAGAGAGTGATGGATGGACAGCCCGCACACGCGACCGCAAGCCATCGGCACACTACGAACACACAGTAGCAATAACACAAGACGGCCCCGCCGAAATATTATCAACATTCGATTATATCGAGGAGGTTTTAGGAGAAAATCGTATTTAAACAACGTTAATAATATGGCAAAACAAGCAGCAATAGAACAAGATGGTATCATCGTAGAGGCGTTGTCAAACGCCATGTTCCGAGTGGAACTTGAGAACGGACACGAAATTACGGCTCACATATCGGGAAAGATGCGCATGCACTACATTCGTATATTGCCCGGTGACAAAGTAAGAGTAGAAATGTCACCCTACGATCTCACCAAAGGAAGAATTGCTTTTAGATATAAATAAAAAATACATAACGACATGAAAGTAAGAGCATCCATCAAAAAGCGCACAGCCGACAGCAAAATCGTACGTCGCAAAGGTCGCTTATATGTAATTAACAAGAAAAATCCCAAATATAAACAACGTCAGGGATAATTTTATTATTTTTGCAAAATCAAAAAAAGTAATATAATATGGCAGTAAGAATTGTTGGTGTAGACTTGCCGCAAAACAAGCAAGGCGAAATAGCCTTGACCTATATCTATGGTATAGGTCGCAGCGCAGCCAAGACCATTTTGGAAAAGGCCGGCGTAAACAAAGCAACCAAGGTAAAAGATTGGACAGATGCCGAGGCTGCTAAGATTCGTGAGATTATTGGCGCAGAGTACAAAGTAGAAGGTGATCTCCGCACCGAAGTACAACTCAATATCAAACGACTCATGGATATCGGTTGCTATCGCGGTATCCGTCACCGTATCGGCTTGCCCGTACGTGGTCAAAGCACCAAAAACAATGCCCGTACACGTAAGGGTAAGAAGAAAACAGTTGCTAACAAGAAAAAAGCTACTAAATAATAAGTAACTATGGCAAAAAAAACAGTCGCAACAAAGAAGAGGAATGTTAAAGTCGATGCAGTAGGACAAGCACATATCCACTCTTCGTTCAACAACATTATCGTATCGCTTGCCAACGGTGAAGGTCAAGTAATCTCTTGGTCTTCGGCAGGTAAAATGGGCTTCCGTGGTTCTAAGAAAAACACTCCTTATGCTGCTCAAATGGCAGCACAAGATTGTGCAAAAGTTGCTTTCGACCTCGGTCTTCGCAAAGTTAAAGCCTATGTAAAAGGACCCGGTAATGGTCGTGAGTCGGCCATCCGTACAATTCACGGTGCAGGTATCGAAGTAACAGAGATCATCGACGTTACTCCGCTTCCCCACAATGGTTGTCGTCCTCCCAAAAGAAGAAGAGTATAATAAAACAACTCAGTATTTAGTAACAGAATCCCGAATAGTGAATAGATTGCACTAATCTCCTCTCTGCAATCGCGGCTGCACTCTTCCCGGTTCGAGACAAAATTTAAAATTTAAAACTTTTAGAAATGGCAAGATATACCGGACCTAAATCCAAAATCGCTCGCAAATTTGGCGAAGCTATCTATGGCCCCGACAAAGTCCTCTCTAAGAAGAACTATCCTCCCGGTCAGCACGGCGTAAACAAGCGTCGTAAAACATCAGAGTATGGTATTCAGCTTCGTGAGAAACAAAAAGCCAAATACACCTATGGTGTGCTTGAAAAACAATTCCGCAATCTCTTCGAGAGAGCATCTCGTAAGAAAGGTATCACCGGTGAGGTACTCCTTCAACTTCTTGAGGCACGTCTCGACAACGTAGTATATCGCTTGGGTATTGCTCCCACTCGTGCTGCTGCTCGTCAATTAGTGCTCCACCGTCACATCGTTGTGAATGGCAAAGTTGTAAACATCGCCTCTTACTCAGTGAAACCCGGCGAAGTTATCGGTGTTCGCGAAAAATCTAAATCTCTTGAGGTTATTGCCGATTCATTGGCAGGTTTCAACCACAGCAAATATCCTTGGATTGAGTGGGACGAAGCTTCTAAGAGCGGTAAACTCTTGCACCTCCCCGAGCGTGCCGATATCCCCGAGAACATTAAGGAACAAGCGATTGTTGAGTTGTATTCTAAATAATAAGTAGTCAAATGGCAATTTTAGCATTTCAAAAACCTGACAAAGTATTGATGCTGGAGGCGGACAACTTCTTTGGTAAGTTTGAGTTCCGTCCTTTGGAGCCCGGCTATGCAGTTACTATCGGTAACGCACTACGTCGTATCCTCCTTAACTCGCTCGAAGGCTTTGCCATTACCTCGATTCGTATCGATGGTGTTAAACACGAGTTCTCCTCAATACCCGGAGTAATCGAAGATGTTACAAACATCATTCTCAACCTCAAAAAGGTGAGATTTAAACAAATTGTCGAAGAAATCGAGAACGAAAAAGTCTCTATCAGCGTGTCGGGTACAGATGTATTCAAGGCCGGCGATATAAGCAAGTCGCTCACCGGTTTTGAAGTCCTTAACCCCGAATTGGTAATTTGCCATCTCGATACTAATGCAAGTTTCAATATCGAACTTACCATCAACAAGGGTCGTGGTTATGTCCCCGCTGACGAGAACCGCACTCCCAACGATGCCATCGATGTTATAGCTATCGACTCTATCTTTACACCTATTCGCAACGTTAAATACACTCGCGAAGACTTCCGTGTAGAGCAAAAGACCGACTATGAGAAACTTACTTTAGAAATTACAACCGACGGTTCAATCCATCCCAAAGAGGCCCTCAAAGAAGCCGCTAAAATCCTCATTCACCACTTTATGCTCTTCTCTGATGAGAAGATCACGCTCGAAACTTCCGATGCTGATGGAGGTGAGGAATTTGATGAGGAAGTACTCCGTACACGTCAGCTCTTGCAAAAGAAGCTCGTCGATATGGGTCTTTCGGTGCGCGCGCTTAACTGCTTGAAGTCGGCCGACGTAGAAACATTGGGTGAGTTGGTTGTATTCAATAAAACCGACCTCCTCAAATTCCGTAACTTCGGTAAAAAATCACTTACCGAGCTCGACGAGATGTTGGCAAGCCTCAACCTCTCTTTCGGAATGGATACCTCTAAGTATAAATTAGATAAAGAGTAAAACGATGAGACACAATAAAAAATTCAATCACTTGGGTCGTACCAAAGCTCACCGCGATGCCCTTTTGTCAAACATGGCATCATCGTTGATTCTCCACAAAAGAATCTTCACAACTTTGGCAAAAGCCAAAGCCTTGAGAGTGTACGTTGAACCCCTCATTACAAAAGCTAAAGAAGACACTACTGCTTCTCGCCGTGTAGTTTTCAGCTACCTTCAAAACAAGTATGCTGTAACAGAGTTGTTTAAAGAAGTAGCTGCTAAGGTTGGCGACCGTCCCGGAGGTTACACTCGTATCCTCAAGACCGGTAACCGTCTTGGTGATAATGCCAAAACTTGCCTCATTGAGCTTGTGGACTACAACGAAAACATGCTCAAAGAGAAAGCCGAGAAAAAAACTACTCGCACACGTCGTTCAAAAAAATCTACAACTGCTACTCCCGAAGCTCCTGCCACAGAAGCTCCCGCTGCAGAATAAGATTATTGACAATATCGAAAAGCCCTGTATTCTTCACGAATACGGGGCTTTTTGTTTTGTTCGTGCCGGCGGTTTGTACGTGCCTGTATATACTATGAAGCCTATCGTATAGACCACTTCTCGCGATTGCTTCTCTGTTGTATGATTTGCAAGCCTCTGTGCTTTTGTTATTGCGCAGTGAGGCACTTTGTTCGCTTCTTCTTCTTCCACGCCACACGGCTTGTCATAAGCCGCATGATGCCTATATGATATGATGCTATTGGGCAAGCCTGTGCGATGCTGCCCAATGGTACAAAATATATGATTTATGCCCGATGTTATTATAATTTTCAAGTCTTCGTTTTTATATTTCAATTATAATGCTTACCTTTGCATCGCTTTATAGGTCGGTTGAGTAGCTCAGCTGGATAGAGCAACAGCCTTCTAAGCTGTGGGTCCAGGGTTCGAATCCCTGCTCAATCACAAGCAACAGCGTTGTAATCCATGATTACAACGCTGTTTTTTATTTGTACAATATGAATACGATTAGGAGGAAAACTTAAACGTGTTTCTTTTCTTCGCCCACCTTTTACTATGATTGTTTATAGAACTTGCAGCCTTTGACCTCATTTTCATCCTATCATTTTACAATTAACCCGAACTTGCAGCCTTTGCGCGCATGTGGGTGGGTATATGCAAAAAAAAATTGTGTCAAAATAATTTGACACAATTTCTTACTTTTGCTCGGTCGGGGTGACTGGATTCGAACCAGCGACAACACGCCCCCCAGACGTGTACTCTAACCGGGCTGAGCTACACCCCGTCTGAAAAGGTGATGCAAAGGTAACGATTTTTTTATTACCTGCAAATGTTTTGGCAAGTTTTTTTCAATTTATTTTATAAATAATTTATAAGTTGCTCATTTACAGATGGAATAAATCTCTATAAAAATCGAGTGCAATTTCTATTTCATCGCGACTTATGTAATTGTCGATGCTGTATTCTCCTATTTTTTTCAGTAGAGAGAAATTGATATTCTTGCCTTTGTTCTTTTTGTCGTGCAACATGAATGTAATCAACTCGTCGTAGTCGTCGCAAGTGATGGGGTATGATCCGTAGTGCTTTTCTATATAGTGAGCCAAGTCGTACAAAATAGTAGAGGGAAAGGATATTGCACGATGTGCAATGATGAGCTCGCACACCAACCCCCATGCTATGGCATAGCCATGTGGTACAGGGTGCCCGTGCAGGTGTGAGTGCTCTTCGATGGCATGACCAATGGTGTGACCCAAGTTGAGAACTCGGCGTATTCCTTTTTCAAGCGGGTCTTGATGTGTAATGGCTTGTTTTATCCCGATAGAATGTTGCAGTAGCGAGAGTAGGTTGTCCGGTTCTATGGCTGTTATATCGGTTTCGATAAGTTCGTAGTAGTGCCTTTCGCTATCTATCAAGCCGTGTTTCAGCATTTCGGCATAGCCCGATAGCAACTCTTTGTGTGGCAGTGTATCAAAAAACAGGGTCGATATGATTACTTGTCGGGCATGAGCAAAAGCGCCAATCTCATTTTTCAGTCCTCCAAAGTTTATGCCTGTTTTTCCTCCTATGGCGGCATCTACTGCACCCAACAATGTGGTGGGTATGTTACAAAAGTCTATGCCACGCTTGAAGGTAGCTGCTGCCATCCCTCCAAGGTCGGTTACCATTCCTCCGCCTATGTTTATAAGGAGCGAGTGTCGTGTAGCTCCCTTTTGGCTCAATTCGTTCCATACGGCAGTCAATGTGTCGATGTTTTTGTGTTCTTCGCCTGCCGGGATGACAATTATTCTCTCTTGGTCGATGTGGTGTGATGCTATGCGAGGAAGCACTTGCCGGTGTGTATTGCTGTCGCATAGTGCAAAGCAATGGTCGTAGGGCTTGCTTTGGAATATCTCGTCAATAGCCTCATTGATATGGTTGGTATAGATAATCTCTTGTTTCATATCTCCAAGGTATTGATGGTTTCGATGAGTTGGTCGATGTGGGCGGCAAAGTGGGGCATCGAGTCAAATACTATATCGGCACCGGCATCATAGAGGGTGTCGGCCTTTATGGGGCCTGTATTGACCGCTATCGTAAATATTCCGGCCGCAACGCCGGCTTCTACTCCCAATGGTGCATTCTCTATTACAATAGCTTCATGGGCATTGACACCTGCACGTTGCAATCCCATCAAGTAGGGCTCGGGCGAGGGTTTGCCGTGTTGCACATCTTCGCCTGTAATGCGGTAGGGCATATTGAATGCCTTGGGGTAGTCGTTGTCAAGTAGTTCGAGCAAAGTACCTTGGCTCGATCCTGTGACAAGTACAGTGCGCACGTTGTGAGCCAACAGTGATGCAATCATTTTGTCGGCATGAGGCATGCGGGAGGCCTCTTTGAGTTGTCTGAATTGTCGCACCTTTTCGTCATACAAGGCGCGAGATAGCTCTTCGGGGGCATCATGTCCGTATGTCTTGTTGAAAAACGTATTGATGGTGCGTCGTCGGGTGCTGCCTTCGAGCAAGAAAAAGTCTTCTCTCGTGCAATCAATGCCCAATGGGGCAAGGGTGCGATACCATGCCTCGGCATGGTTGGGCATGGAGTCGTACAATACACCGTCCATGTCTATGAGTGCTGCACGGCATTGCATTGAGTGGCGCTTGTGGTGCTCCAGATATCGTTTTATGGCATCTTTTATGCTTGTCATATTCGGTAGTTGCTGTTGCATGCAAAACTACAAATTTTTTGCCATTTTATTAATTCTTTCAAATAAAAACAGTAGATTTGCACTTTCGTTCACAAAAAAAGAATAGCATAACAAATTATTCCAAATAGAAAGAATTATGAAAAATCAACTATTAGTCGTTCTTGCTGCGGTGTCGCTCCTTGTATCATGTGCCGGTGGTCCCACAGAGCAAGATTATATCGATGCCTTTGTTGAGTATGAAGGCGTAAATGTTGCCGATAAAGAAAATATAACCATTGAGCATGCACAAGATATTACCGTGGCCGACAGTATTGCCTATACAACTTATCTCTTGGCGCAGGAGTATCAACAAATGGTTGAAGAGAAGAAGCTCGCATGGGAGAAGAAACTCGAAGACTGCGAGAAGGATGAGCGAGCCAATATACTACGTCACGAAGACTACATGAAGAAGTATGAGGCCGCCAAGCGTCAGTATGGCAATAATATCAAGTATAAAAACAAAATAGAGGGCTACTTGAAGGCGGCTCAAAAATTGCCTTCGACACACGAAGAGTATCTCAAGTTCGACCGCAGTCGCAGCTATTCATTTACTCGCGATGCCGAGGCGTTGCAGGCCGAATATGAGCAATTCGTGGCGCTTACTCTTGACGGATATGCAGCCACACATCCCATGATGTATCCCTTTGCGGAACGCAACCCCCAAGAGGTTGTTGCCTCGGTATATGTGGTGAGCTATGTAGATAACGATGGCCAAAATATCTCGCAAGAGTATGTTTTCGGCAACAAGCCTGTTGTGGTTATTGAAAAGCCCACACAAGAAAATATCACCATTCTCAACTATAATGAGCCTCGTGCCGAAGAGGTAAAATAAGCCGGCTTGTGCTTGCAAAGAGGTTGTTGAAGTAGAGAAAACAGACCGAAAAGTTGCAAAAACGTGCACATGGCAGATTTCTTTGTGCATTATTGGGCATTTTCTTGGCATAAAATAGGGCATAATTCGGCAAAAAACCTTTTCTTTGCAGAGCATTTTGAAAGAAACTTTTTATTAAATCATTAAAAAATAAAAAACTATGTCTGAAGTTGCAGTAAAAGTAAGATCAATCATCGCAGAACGTTTGGGTCGTCCCGAGTCTGCTGTTACTAACGAAGCAAGCTTTGCCAACGATTTGGGTGCTGATTCACTCGATACAGTTGAAATGATCATGGATTTCGAAAATACATTCGATATCAAAATTCCCGATGAGGAAGCAGAAAAAATTACAACTGTAGGCGAAGCTATCGAGCACATCGAACAAGCTCTTGCCTCTAAATAATTTATGGAGCTCAAAAGAGTTGTAGTAACAGGTCTGGGTTCAATTACGCCATTGGGCAATAGTGTCGAGGAAACTTGGAACGCTGCTGTCAATGGAGTAAGTGGAGCCGGACCTATTACACATTTTGATGCCACCGAGTTCAAGACTCAATTTGCGTGCGAGGTAAAAAATTTCGATCCGCTCAACTACTTTGACAATGTCAAGGATGCTCGTAAGCTCGATCTTTTTGCACAATATGCCATCGCAGCCGTAAAAGAGGCTATGAATGACTCGGGTATCGATGTAGAGAAAATCAATCGTGAGCGTGCCGGAGTTATCTATGCGGCAGGTATAGGTGGATTGGGAACTTTTGAGCAAGAGGTTACCAACTATGCCTTGCATCCCGAAAGAGGTCCTCGCTATAGTCCTTTCTTCATCCCCAAGATGATTGCCGACATAGCAGCAGGACAGATTTCTATGTTGTATGGATTTCATGGTCCCAACTTTGGTACCGTATCGGCATGTGCATCCTCCAATCACTCTCTGATAGATGCCTACAATTACATTCGCTTGGGTAAAGCCGATGTAATCATATCGGGAGGTGCCGAAGCAGCTATCTATGCTGCCGGTGTAGGAGGTTTCAACTCGATGCATGCGCTCTCTACACGCAATGATGCACCCCAAACAGCATCGCGTCCCTTTAGTGGCTCGCGCGATGGTTTTGTGATGGGTGAGGGTGGTAGCTGTCTTATTCTCGAAGAGATGGAACATGCTATTGCTCGTGGTGCTAAAATATATGCCGAGATTGCAGGCGGAGGCCTTGCTGCCGATGCTTATCACCTCACAGCTACTCACCCCGAGGGCTTGGGTGCAAAGCTCGTTATGCGCAATGCTCTCGAAGATGCCGAGATGCAACCCGAAGATATTGATTATATAAACACACACGGTACATCGACACCTGTCGGTGATATATCGGAAGTGAAAGCTATAAAAGAGGTCTTTGGCGAGCATGCTTATAAACTCAATATCAGCTCTACCAAGTCAATGACAGGTCACCTTCTGGGTGCAGCCGGTGCGCTTGAGGCTGTGTTGTGTATCAAGGCTATGAATGAAGGTATAGTTCCTCCCACAATCAACCACGAAGAGGGAGATAACGATCCTGAGATAGACTACAATCTTAATTTTACATTCAACAAGGCGCAAAAACGTGAAATACGTGCCGTTATGTCCAATACGTTTGGATTTGGTGGTCACAATGCTTGCGTTATCTTGAAAAAATTTGAGAAATAGTCGTGTTTCAATCTATTTATAAACGTATAAGGCTCATGGCGTTGCGTCGTCGTGAGCCTTATCGTGTTTTTTATGACATGTTGGGATTTTGTCCCAATGATATAGAACTCTTTAAGCAGGCGTGCCGTCATCGCTCGGCAACGCGCGACTCGCATCAGAAACACGATAATGAGCGCTTGGAGTTCTTGGGCGATGCTATTCTTGGCGCAATAGTGTCCGATATAATATTCAAGGCTTTTGACAATAAAGACGAGGGTTTCTTGTCAAAGACCCGTTCAAAGATAGTGCAACGCGACACGCTCAATCATGTGGCCTTGGAGATGGGATTGGACAAGATAGTGGAGGTGACAACGCAATCGTTCTCTCACAACAATCACACCTATGGCAACGCCTTGGAAGCACTTGTGGGTGCGATATATCTCGATCAAGGATTTGATTCTTGCCGTAAAATAGTTGAAGAGAGAATAATAAACCGGTATGTCAATATCGAGCAGCTATCTCGCCAAGAGGTCAATTTCAAGTCGCGATTGATAGAGTGGTGTCAGCATCATCGTATAGACTATCGCTTTGATATTGACGATATATCGAGCGATGAACACAAAAATCCGGTTTTCCATGCCCGCATATTTGTTGCCGGGCAATGTATGGGTAGCGGCAAGGGCTATACCAAGAAAGAGGCTCAGCAGGTGGCTGCGCATGAGGCATTGCGCTATATCAAGCGGCACAAAAATATTCTCGAAACACTTCGACAACCCCTATCCGAAGCCTCGGATAGTTCCAAGCAGTAGTTTTATTACACCTCAATTTCTCTTTTTCTTATAGGAGTAGTCTTGTCGAAAGATTACTTTCTTGGCACACTTGTGTGTATGCTCCTCGACCCAAAAGAAAAAGCTGTGCCGGAATTTATCATTTCGACACAGCCTTCTTATATGGTATTATGTTTTAGCGGCGGGTTATTTCAATGAGTTTATGGCAGTCTTTATCTCGTTGAAGATGTCGTTGATGCTACCCATGCCATGTATGGCTACATATTTGCCTTGTTCGAGGTAATGATCGCGCAAGGGGTTGGTTTGGTTGTTATATACATCCAAGCGCTTCTTGATGGTTTCCATGTTGTCATCGCTGCGACCCGACGTTTTGCCACGATTGATGAGTCGTTCTATCAATTCTTCCTCCTCAACCTCAAGACCTATTACCACATCGACCTTGCCATTGCGCTTGGCCAACAATACGTCCAATGTTTCGGCTTGGTGTATAGTGCGGGGAAATCCGTCGAAAACCACACCCTTGGCACTTTCGGGGTGGGCAGCCAATACGCTGTCCAAGATGTCAATCATCAACTCATCGGGGATGAGCTGACCTTTAGAAATATAAGATTCGGCAATTTTGCCTAACTCAGAGCCTTGTGCTATCTCGGCTCGCAATACGTCGCCTGTTGAGATATGATAGTAGCCATATTCTTCAATAAGCAAAGCACTTTGTGTTCCTTTGCCCGAGCCGGGTGCTCCAAAAATTACTATATTCATGTGTCTATCTTATTCTTTTATTTTATTCTTGTACAATAGTATATATATCTTTGAGGTTTCTTCCCAAGTCGTCGTAGTCGAGTCCGTATCCTACGATGAATGCAGGGGGAATATCCAATGCCACATAATCAATGGTAACATCGCACTTGAGCGACTCGGGCTTAAAGAGTAGGGTGGCAACCTTTATCTCGGCGGGATTGCACTCTTGCAAAAGTGACTTGAGTTGCTTGAGTGTATGGCCTGTATCGACAATGTCCTCTACAATGACGATGGTACGACCCGAAATGTCTTCACTCAATCCCGATACCATTTGTACTTCGCCGGTGCTGTGAGTGCCTATATACGATTTCATGCGAATAAAAGTTATCTCTGCTCCGGGGATGTTTATCTCACGAAAGAGGTCGGCAGCAAATACAAAAGCTCCATTAAGTACGCATATAAATAACGGATTTTTGTCGGCAAGGTCGGCATTGATACGCATAGCCACATTCTTCACGGCGCGAGCTATCTCGTCGCTTTTGATATAGGGCTTGAATGTCAGGTCTTTCAGTTTAATGGTATCCATATCGATTGAATGTAATGAATTTTTACAAAGGTACAACTTAAAAACAAAATACCGAACACCTTTTGAGAATATTTTTGTACTATTTTTCAATGTCGCTATGAGCTTGGCAATGTGTGTAGGTGTGTAAAATATATGTGATAGAAATAAAATTGTTATAGGCTCTTTGTCTTTTGCTTGCTAAGCATTATCTTTGTATATTCGAGTATTACGGAGAAAAAAGAGTATTATGAAGATATTTTCGGCAGCCGATTTGCGCAAAATCGACCAAAATACGATAGAACAGGAAGGCATCTCGTCATTGGACTTGATGGAGCGTGCCGCCTCGGCGATAGTGTATGAGATTATATCGAATTATCCGCGCAATAAACACATCTGCATCTTTGCAGGACCGGGCAATAATGGTGGCGATGCGCTGGCCATAGCACGACTGCTTATGATAGAGGGATATAATCCGCAAATATATGTCTTTATCACATCGTCGCAACTCAGCCCCGATTGTCAGACCAACTTGGATAGGCTCAAAGCCGAGTTCCCTAATGCACAACTTGATGAGGTAGTCAAGACTTTCCGCCCGCCACATCTAACGGCCGAAACGTTGGTTATCGACGGCCTCTTTGGTACGGGTCTTAACAAACCTTTGTCGGGAGGTTTTACATCGCTTGTTGAGTATATCAATGACTCGGAATCTTATGTTGTATCTATTGATATACCATCGGGATTGATGGCCGATTGGACACAGAAAAACGAGATGCGCCATATTGTCAGGGCGCATGTTACCTACACTTTTCAATATCCCAAATTGGCATTTTTCTTTAAGGAGAATGAGCCTTTTGTGGGCAAATGGCAGGTGCTCGATATAGGATTGAAGCCCGATGCCACCACCGATGCGCTATCGCACTTCTATTGCATAGAGAGTAGCGATGTGGCTTCTTTGATACGCACTCGCGAAAAATTCTCGGATAAGCGCACATATGGTCATGCACTGCTTGTAAGCGGACGCTATGGTATGATGGGTGCAACCGTGTTGGCAACCAAGGCTGCTATGCACAGTGGTGTGGGATTGGCAACGGTGCATGCCCCGCGTTGTGGCAACGTCATTATGCAGACTACCGTTCCCGAGGCTCTTTATGAGCCTGATGCTGAAGACTTGGTATGTAGCGATGTAACGATAAACTCCAAATACACCGCTATGGGTATAGGTCCCGGTATGGGATACGGAGCCAAGCAGACCTCTTGCATGCTCAAGATGTTGTCGGATGGAATAAAAATACCTGTGGTTTTTGATGCCGATGCGCTGCATATCCTTGCACGCCAACCCGAGCTTCTCGACCTCTTGCCTGCCGGCTCTATCATTACGCCGCATGTGGGCGAGTTTGAGCGACTCTTTGAGTGTATTATAGATAGCGACTCGCATCGCTTGCAGCAAGCTATTTCGATGGCAAGTCGATACAATATTATTATAGTCCTCAAGGGTGCGCACACGGCTATTGTATCGCCTCGCGGAGAAGTATATATCAATAATTGTGGTAACAACGGCATGGCTACAGCCGGCAGTGGCGATGTGCTCACGGGCATCATTACCTCATTGTTGGCACAAGGATATGACTCGCTCAAGGCTGCTGTTTTGGCTGTGCATCTACATGGAACAGCCGGTGACATAGCCTCGGCAGAGAACTGTGAGGAGTATATCACGGCGCAAGATATAGTTGCCAATGTGGGTAAGGCATTTAAAAAAATACGCAATTACGACAAATAAATCAACATTCACACCGATAGCTAACATCCTTTGATATGAAACGAAGCATTCTAACAACCCTTGTCTTAGGACTTGCTTTTCTTGCCTCGGCGCAGGAAATGGTACAGTTGTTGCCCGAAAAGTTCAATGACTATGCACTCAACTACTATCTGCCCAAAACAACTACCGAGATAGAATTTGTAGCTTCAAAGACAACTCGCAAGGCCGGCGAATACTATCAGTATGCCCGCAAATATCTGGGAATAACAGATGTCATTACCGAGGATAGCGAGGTGTGGAAACTTGAAGGGGCAACACTTGTTGCACGTGGTGTAGCCAATACCGAGGCTCGTTATCAGCTTACTTTTAAGTCGGGACAGACACCATATATATATGTGAGCAAGGAGTTTACAATTCTTGCCGCCAATACAACTCCTGATGCGTATGTGGCCGATACATTTCCTGCACTTGCTCCCAATGTTATTCACACGGTGGATAACTCAAAGGCTCTATCGGGAGATATTCTCATGTCGGGCTCGGTAGCCAAGATGGCCGAAATGGTAGCCAAACAAATATATCGTATTCGCGAGAGTCGTATGGATATTCTCACCGGCGAGGCCGACAACATGCCTGCCGATGGCGAGTCGTTGAGAATAATTATCGAGCAACTCGACCAACAAGAGGCGGCTCTTACCGCGATGTTTACCGGAACGACCTCGGTAGAGTATTCGGCTCATCGTATAGAGTTTACACCACAGGACAATGTAGATAATAGAGTAGTGATGCGTTTTTCGCAACACCTCGGTTTTGTTGATGTCAATGATTTGAGTGGAGTTCCCATTTATTTGTCGGCTCAAGTCTTGGAGAGAGGAGAGTATCCTATCGACAACAAAGGCGTTGTAAAGAAAGTACCCAAAGGTGCCATTGCATATAATATCCCGGGCAAGATGGAAATAACCTTGCAATACAATGGCAAGAGCTTGGTAAAAAAAGTATTGGATGTAGCGCAGTTGGGTGTTGTGTTTGGCTTGGATCCTGCATTGTTAGTACACAAGAAGCAACCTACATATGTTGTATTTGACCCTACAACGGGCGGAATTGTGCATATGGGAGTTGCCAATGGTTCAATGTAAATAGGGGCACATCTCACGATGCACCCCTATCATCTCTTAAATCAAACAAATAGCAAACTATAACTTAGGAATAACAAACAACTTTATTTGAGGTACGAGAGCATGTGGTTGTATCTCTCATACATCATTATAACAAATGTGTTGGAATAAAGTTTTTGAGTTCCGTTCCAAAATGAGTGAGATATGCTCTTGTCGTGTATGCAGAATGGCCGTATAGAGGCCGGATGTGATGAAGCCGGACGCGGATGCTTGTCGGGCGCAGTATTTGCGGCCGCTGTTATCCTGCCGCAAGATTATAGACATCCGTTGCTCAACGACTCAAAACAGCTTACCGAAAAGCAACGTTATATGTTGCGGCCTATTATCGAACAAGAGGCCATAGCGTGGGCAGTAGCCACAGTGTCGCCTCAAGAGATAGATAAGATAAATATTCTCAATGCGTCGATATTGGCTATGCAACGAGCCGTAGAGCAGTTATCGGTTGTTCCCCAGCATTTGCTTATAGATGGCAATAGGTTTAAACCCTACAAGGATATACCACATACCTGTGTGGTAAAGGGTGATGGTAAATTTCTCTCTATTGCCGCAGCATCTGTTTTGGCCAAGACCTATCGCGACGACTATATGATGCAACTCCATGAGCAATATCCGCAATATGGATGGGATAAAAACAAGGGCTATCCCACCGAGCAACACCGCGATGCTATTGTTCGATATGGCATCACCCCATTTCATCGACAATCTTTCCGCCTGACCGATCCGCAACTCAAGCTTTTTGAATAACTCATACAACCCTGTTGTATTCAAGCTGTCAATAATGAAATTAAGAGTCATTCTATACATTGTGCTTTTGCTGTGCCCGTCAATTCTTGCGGCACAGAATATAGAGTCGTGTGACAGCTTGTTGCGTGCGGCCATACAAGCATCCGACGAGAAAGATTACTTCAGTTCTCTGGAGCTCTTGTCGCAAGCCGAGGAGATAGCAAGGCAGAAGAATGCTTATGAATATCAATTTTGGATATATACCAATATAGGTATCAATTATGCCGAATTGACCGACTATCCCACCTCGCTCAACAATCTCTCGAAGGCCTATCAGATTGCAGCCGAAAAGCTTGATAAACGCTTTGAGATGAGCGTTATAAATAACATTGCGGGTGTGTATATACTCGATCGCAAGTATGAGGAGGCACTTGAACAGTCGATGCTGGCCTATAAGTCGGCCTTGGATAGTGGCGACTCTCTCTTTATAGGCGGTTGTGCCATGAATATTGCCAATATATCATTGAGCCTCAATAAGTATGAACAAACAGCAGAGTATATAGAAATTGCCGAAAAAATGTTTGTCAATTCGCCCAAAGAGAGCCTCGACCTACAGATTATAAAAGCCAATTATTTGTGTAAGAATGGGAAATATGAAGAGGCCTATCAGAAGGCATTGCAAGTTCTCAATAAAGCCATGTCCACAAGTCAAGAGGCTGTGGAGGCGGCGGCTCTGATTGTTCTTGTGCAGACAATGGTGGATGTAAAAGACTACAATGCAGCCATCAAATATAGCCGACAAGCTCTATCGCATGCAATAAGTATCGAAGAGCGCAAAAAACTTTACGAGACTCTTGCCGATATATATTATACCACACAGCGTTATAGGATGGCTTATCTGTATCAAGACTCGGTCTTGCAAGTATCCGATTCGATAAGAAACATACAGGCCGAGCGAAACTTTGAGAATGCCAATACGCAGATAGAGCTCTTGCGTCGCGAAAATGAGATAGAAGAGTATCGTTTGCGTGCACAGGCAAGTTATATTGTGCTGGGAATGGGTATATTGGCATCTATTATATTGGCGTGGGCTCTTATCAACCAGATAGTAAAAAACCGACAAGAGAAAGAAATATCGCATCTCAATATCGAGAGAGAGAAGCATCAGCAACAACTCTTGCAGAAACAGCTCGAAGAACAGCGCACCCAAGCGTTGCTCGAAGAGGAGCGTTACAAGCACGAGATAGAGTTGCGCGACAAAGAACTCATGACCAAGGCCATGATTGTGGCCAATCGCAACGATATTGTTACTAATATCGTTGGGGAGTTGTCCAAATCGCAATATCTGCGAGATAGCAACGATACGCTTCTCAAACACACCATTACTCGCCTGCAACGAGCCATTGACGAGAATGAGGCATGGCAAGATTTTTCTACCTATTTCGAGCAACGCAATGATGCTTTCATTGCGGCCTTGCGAGAGAAACATCCCGAACTCAATGCCAATGAAATACGATTTCTATCGCTCATATATATCAATCTCAGCACCAAAGAGATTGCATCTTTGTTGAATATAACACCCGAATATTGCAAGAAAAAACGTCAGCAGCTTGCTCGAAAAATGGGATTTGAAAATTCAAAAGCTCTCTTCTCCTATTTAAGCACACTTGCATAGAATTTTCCTCAAAAAGGGATGTGTTTTTTATACAATATGCGTTATAAGCCTTATAACGCATATTATTTTATATCCATATCCCCCTTTTATCCCCTATGTCATGTTGCTTTTTAAATATATAATATGTAAACTTGCAAAGTGAATAGAGGCTAAAACCTCGAATGATGCAACCTGTGTAGAAGAATACAATAATAACCAATAATAAATCAGTATCATTATGAAAAGAGTTTTGCTATTGACTGCACTATTATGTGCCTTCTTGAGTGGATACTCCCAATCAAGTATCGAAACAGCCCTGCCTCTTGAAGAGGGTGACAATCTTACTTACACCGACGAAAGTGCCAATGGTGTAGTTGTATATTATACTTATACAGCACCCGAAAATCAGGGAAAGTTGATAACCTATACGCGCGTTGATTATTCTGTGTCGTGTGAGGTAACTACCGATGGCTCTACTCGCATCAATGGTGTATATTTGGATAACGGAATGGCCTATCCGGTAAATCCCGGTGAAACTGTCTATGTCAAGATTTCTACATGGAGCGGTACATCTGCCACATTTGGAATATCTATCGACGATGCAAACGTGGATGGCGGTGCAACTTGTGCCGATGCCATAGTGTTGAGTGAGGAGAATACTTTTATCCCCACTTATTATGATATGGTAACATATAGCTACAACCCCACTTTTGCCACTTATACAAGTGAGGAAGAAGGTGTGTTGGAGTTGCGAATTGTCGGCCAGCTTTACGAGGTAAAGGTGATGCGCAACTGCGATGACAACGCTCCTGCAATTATCCAAGCTACTTATAAAGACGGATTGTATGTTGCTCAAATGTCGGTTGCCGCCGGTGAGTCATATATCTTCAGTATGGAGTTGAGTTCTTCTCCCATTCTTATGTCGGCAGTAGTTACTCATCCTTCGCCCGGTGCAACACCCCAAACAGCACTCGAATTGCAAGAAGGTCGCAATAAATATACTTTTGAAAATGCCTCAAGTGGCCAAAATATTGTGTATTATACCTATACAGCACCTGCAGAGCAAGGCAAGATGCTCAAATTTGCATCTTCAAACGAGAATGTACGTAGCAGTATGACGGATGCCAATGGTGCCTATATATCGGGTATCATGGCAAGTGATTACTCTTCAATGTCATATCCTGTAAAGCCTGCACAAACAATAATATTGGAAGTGGGTGGCTATAACATTACAAATATATCGTTTGACATTACCTTGACCGATGCCGACACCAATGCCGGTGCTACCTGTGATGATGCTGTGGAGATAGGCGAAGAAGAGGCTTTTGTTCCTGTTCACAGTGACGGTTACTCTACTGCCGGTACCTACCTCTCATATACATGTGTCGAGGATGGCTTGTTGGAAATATATT
Organism: Barnesiella sp.; assembly: GCA_045645425.1. Lineage (GTDB taxonomy): Bacteria > Bacteroidota > Bacteroidia > Bacteroidales > Barnesiellaceae_A > Barnesiella_A. The sequence goes on along the minus strand of JAZRIS010000004.1, from coordinate 122,353 downwards.
TTACAAACAGTGTTTCTTCGTGCACCGCACAAGTAGGTTGTGACGCAACATCAACCACTGTCGTATCGGTTGAATATGCCAATGGCTCTTATGTGGGTAAACATGAGGTTAAGGCCGGTAATACCTATATATTCCTTGTACAAGCCTATGGCCCGATGTTTGTTTCGGCCAAGCTTACACACCCTGTTAAGGGACTTTCGTGCGATATGCCCTTTGACGGAGCCGATGTAAATATGTTGCCCAAGGAGGCCGGTTCGTATTGGTATAAATACACTCCTTCGATGGATGGATTTATGATAATAACATCAGAATGCAGTCTTGCCGGTGGCAGTATTTATGTATGGTCGAGCTGTTCCTCATACAGTGCCAATAGCTCGATAGACGGATATTTTGCATTGCGTACCTCTGTATATGCCAATCAAACATATCTTATCAATATCGAAAAAACCGAAGCTACTGCACAAGAAGAGCAGTTTGAAATAGCATGTGAGCCCGAGAAAGCGGGTGATACAACCTACGATCCTATTGTGATAGAGAGCGATGTTGAGGTTGTTACCCCCGTATATAATGGTACATATTACTATAAAGTGACCGTGCCCGAGGGTGATAGTCGCTTCTTGATTGTAGATGCACAAGGTGCCAATATTACCAATTATGAAACAGGTGTAAAAATATACGAAGAGTATAACACATATACTGCTCTTGCAAGTGGAAGCAACTATGTCAAGGCTCAAGTAGAGGGTGGCATGAATTACATTATACAATGGTCGTGCTTCGAGGGATATAACTCATTCCCCTTCACTGTTTCGTACGAAGAGATAACTGCCGGTGCCACTTGTGACAGTGCTATTGAGGCTGTTGAAGGCGAGAATGAATTGGCTGAAGCATCGGAGTTGTACTACACCTATACAGCTACACAAACCGGATGGTTGGTTATCGACACCGATGTAACTATTGATGTTACATTCTTGCGCGGTTGTGAATATTGGTCGGGTACTTATCCTGCTACCAAAATTGCCAATATCAACAAGTGCGAGCTTATGGAAGGCGAAACCTGCATCATCAAATTCAATAATATCGAATACGAAACCACATTCTTCCTCAGCGAAGAAGAATATCAAGAAGGTGAGTCATGCGAGAATGCTATTGAGGTAACCGCAGGCGATACAAACTTGCCCGAGTATGCCGGAAAGTATTGGTATATGTATCAAGTAGAGCAAGATGGTAAGGTTATCATCAGCTCCGATATTGCTTATGAGTCTATCTACGACGAGAGTACCTACTCGACACGTTATTCGAGCGTAAAAGTTTTGACAGACTGTAATGAATATGGTACAGAAATCATACAGACCTCATCGGAAGGCAGTGTATTCAAAGGCAGCTTTGTTGTTAATGCCGGCGATGTATTGTATATCAATGTATTGACACTCACAGCTCAAGCCGGTAAGAAATTGACAATAGAACTTGCCGAACTTCAACCCGGAGAGTCTTGCTCATTGCCTATCGAAATTGTTCCCGGAGAACTTACACTTCCCATTGTGGCAAGTCGCAACAATCCTGTGTGGTATGGTATCCAACTCGAACCCGGAGAGTTCTCTATTAAGTCGGTATCATCGAGCAATTATTTCAGTATGACTATGTATGACGGTTGCGATACCGATAGCTACTTGGCTATGTCGTCATACGATTACGATAGCAATGGATATTCTCTCGTGTACAATGTGCTCACATCGGGTTATTATTACTTGAAACTCGATGCAACCTACAACGAATTTGTTGTTGTAGTAAGTGGCACCTATACAGGACTCGACAATATCGAGCAAGAGAGTCAAGTGAAAGTGATGGGTAATAATATTGTAGTAACAGCCAACAATACTCGCACCGATGTTGTTATATGCGATGTTGCCGGTAAGATTGTTGCTGCACAAGCTGTATATGACCAAGTAACATTTGCCCTCGAACAAGGCTTGTACATTGTAAAAGTGGGCGATAATGTAACAAAAGTCGCTATCAGATAATTGTTGTTTGTGAGTGCGATACGAGTAATATCTCGTATCGCACTCTTTATCTATGTTCGTATGTTTTTCTAAAAAAATATTCTCCTTAATCCATATCCATGAAAACTATCTTCCGTAAATTTATTGTTGGGGTCATACTATCATTAAGTGTTATGCCGGTCGCATATGCTATCATGGCCAACCCCAATCCGATTACAATTACACATCCCGATGGTTCTCAACTGACCATAAGGATGCATGGTGATGAGAATTTTCATTATACCACAACTCTCGATGGTTATCTTGTAAGAAGAGATGTCGATGGCTACTTCAAGTACTACGACTTTGAGAGTCGTCGCCTCACACCGCAAGTAGCTTCTAATGTTACGGAACGCAATACACAAGAGGTGAAGTTGTTGTCGGCTCTTGCTCCTGCCAAGAAATATCATGCCGAGATGGTGCGTGAACGTGCCATTACTCGCAAGTCGCCCCGAGTGACATCGCCCATGGCACACAAACATAATAATACCAAGCAATATGCTGCAAAAGAGGGCGTTGCCGAGAGCCAATATCTTGTTATATTGGTAGGATTTAGTGATGTGCCCTTTACATTTACCAATCATGACTTTGATGCGTGGCTCAACGAAACCGGTTATAGCGTAAATGGTGGAACAGGTAGTGTCAAAGACTATTATAGAGATAACTCGATGGGTCAATTTGTACCTCAATTTACCGTATTGGGCCCCTATACACTCAACTATCCGCAAGTATATTATGCCGGCAATTCGGAGGAAACCGGCGAGGATGTCAATCCTCGTGCGATGATTGTCGATGCTTGTAATATTGCCAAACAACAAAATCCCGATTTGGACTTCTCTATCTTTGACAATGATAACGATGGTTACATGGATAATGTCAATATTGTCTATGCCGGATATAGCGAGGCAAGTACAGGCAATGGCGATGATATGTGGCCTCATAGTTGGACTCTCGATGAGTTCTCATTGACAATAGACGGTATTGTTATAGATGCCTATGGTTGCTCTGCCGAGTTTGTGGGAGCAAGTGGCAAGAAAATGGATGGTATAGGTACATTTGCACACGAATTTGGTCACGTTCTCGGACTGAAAGATATGTACGATACCGACGAATATCTCGATGGTTACGGCCTTGACCCCGGCGACTACTCTATGTTTGCATCGGGTAGCTACAACAACGAGAGTCGCACGCCTCCCTATCTTATGGCTTTTGAACGCTCACAGATGGGTTGGTGTGAGCCCACAGAGTTGAACGAAGCCGCCGATATAAGCCTCAAATCGTTGGCAGAGAACGAGGCCTGCTATATCAATGCACAACCTCATCGTGCCGAAGGTACAGGTCATGAGTGGTTTGTTCTTGAAAATCGTCAAAAAGAGGGATGGGATGCCTATATACCGGCTCACGGCTTGCTCATATATCACTATGACTATACCGATGAGATGGTAGAAAAATATTGGTCGTTTAACGGCCCCAACAACAACAGCCAACATCGTTGCATGTATATCAAGCCTGCCGATGGTATAGATGATGGTAATACCCGCAACGGCGATACCTATCCCGGTCGTTCGGGCAATACACAATTTACCGATAACTCTACTCCCAATGCAATCAACTGGGCGGGCGAGCCTACTCGCACTCCCATCACCAATATTCGTGAAGAGAATGGAATAATCTATTTCCAAGTAAAAGGTGGTATCGCCGACCTCCCCGTTATTCGCACCGAGAAGCCTCGCAACATTCGCGATACATCGTTGGAGGCTTGTGCCACAATAGAAAAAAGCAATGCACCTATTGTCGAGATGGGTTTCTGCTGGGATACTCATCAAGACCCCAATGTGGCTACATCGCCTCAAGCGGTTATCCCTGTCAATAGTGCCATAAGCTATACTATTACCGGCCTCAACCCCGGTGCGCTCTACTATGTGCGTGCGTTTATGCGTCTTGAAGATAATAGTGTTGTATATGGTGCCGCCATACCGGTGAGAACCGAGTGTGCCGTAGCCGAAGCTCCCTATATAGCCGACTTTATGTCGTGGACCGATGGAGAGCCCGATTGTTGGAAAATTATAGATAATAACGGCGATGGTACTACATGGGTGTTTGACGATGCTACACAAGGCTTGTTGTATCAATTTGACTATTGGAACAATGCCGATGATTGGGTAGTATCTACTCGTATGCTTGTGCCCGAGAATGGTCACCTCTATTTTGTGAGAGGAATTGTAGAGCAAGCTGCCGTAGAAAAACTTGATGTGTATGTTTCTACACACTCTCGCGAATTGGAAGATTTCCACTTGGTTAAGCAATTCTCCTTTGCCGACAATCATGGATACCAAGTTCCTGAAGAGGTAGATTTGTCGAGCTATGCAGGACAAGAGGTATATATTGCTCTTGTATGTACATCCGAGAAGTTGCAAAGCAGTCTGTGGTTGTGGCAAATATACTTGGCAAGCAAGTTGGGAACTCCGCAGTTTACACGTTTCGGATTGGTAGAAGACAACACCGCTCTCGAAGTAGAGTGGACTCCTGTGGAAAATGCCGCCCGCTATCACCTCGAATTTTATGAAGTTACCGATACTGTCTTTAATACAGCCATGTTCTTCCCGCCTTCCGATTGGGAAGTTGTTGAGGGCAAGGTGAGCTTGGCAACCGGTACTGCCTATTTTACAGGCGATGGTATGCTGGAAACTCGTGCATTCCCCGATGGATTTACCGATCTTATATTTATTCTCACCTCTTCGGGCCCTACCGGTTCAAGCACGTTGGTAGTAGAGGCAACCGAAGATGGTGAAATATGGGAGCAAATAGGCCCTGCCATCAATGTCAATTATTACGACCCTGAAGGTGTCGAGGTCTTGTTGAGCGACTATCTCACCGGCCGTGTGTACCAAAAACTGCGTCTTACCTGTCGTCATGGAGGTCGCAACTTGCAAGTGCGCTATTTTACGGTAGCCTACAATGATGGATATGTGTGGAACTTGCTCACATCGGGTGCTGTTTATGACAATAGTATTCTTATCAATCAAACATCCGAAGGTGAGTTTACCACCGGCAAGACCTACGCCGTGCAAGTGTATGCCGGTGATGGTATTCTCTATTTTGATGCTTCAGAGCCTGCTTTCTACAGTTATAGTAATAGTGTAGAGAATAGCTTGAAGGACAATATACGCCTCAATGTCGAGAATGGCAAAATCATACTCTCGGGTCTTGTGGCTGCTACACAAGTACAATGTACAACTCCCGATGGTATGGTCGTTTACAACAATCAACTCGATGGTGGGGTAACTCACAGCATCGATGTAAATGGTTACAAAGGTGTTCTCATTGTAAATATGAGTCGTGACAATGAGAGTCAAATAGTAAAACTTATAGTGAAATAACACAATACACAACTCGATATGAAACACATTAAATATCTGCTTCCTGTTTTTGTGATTGTTGCCGGCTGTCTGCTATATAGCTATGCCGACAATAGTGAAATGATGAAAAAGACGAAGCTCGAAAATGTTCTTGTCGCCACTACACAAGAGTGCTTGGCTCCTGCTGTAACACAGCGTCTTGCTGCTGCCGAGGATGGGGCTCCCTATGGCTTGCATCTGGTGGATATAAACAATAAGGATGTAACACTCCGCTGGAATAACCCCGAGGCTTCCAATGGTTACTTTGATGACTTTGAGGCTCACCCCGACTTCCTCATCAATTCTCCCGGTAATATCGGATGGAGTTATCTCGATATGGATAACGAAGAAACCTATACATGGACCGCAGCATCCTTCCCTACTCAGGGTCAGAAGATGGCCTACGTCATTATGAACCCTGCGACTACAACACCTTCGGTAGCCGACTGGCCTGCGATACAGCCCTATTCGGGCACCAAGATGTTGGTTGCCTTTACTGTCGATGGTGGTAACAACGACTTCTTTATCTCTCCCGAATTGAATTTTGAGGAGAATTTCCAAGTAAGTTTCCGTGCCAAGAGTTATACCGACTCGTATGGCTTGGAGCGCATCAAAGTAGGTTACTCTACAACCGGCAAACAGGCGTCAAACTTTACCTATGTCAATGACGGTGAATATGTAGAAGTGCCTACCGAATGGACTCTCTTTAAGTTTGATATTCCTCGCGAGGCCAAGTATGTTACTATCAACTGTGTGTCGTTTGAGGCTTTCATGTTACTCATCGATGATGTATTTGTAGGTACCAATCGTGTGCGTCCGCAAGCTCCCGCACAAGTATATCTCGAAGGATTTAATCTTTATCGCAACAATCAGAAGGTCAATGAGTCACTCATTACCGATGTCGCTTATACCGATAATGTTCCTGAATATGGATTTTATGATTATGTGGTAAGTGCCGTGTATAGTGATGGCAGCGAGAAGAAACAACAGGAAGTCTTGACTGTTGAAGTTCCCGATATACGCCTCTTGCCCTTTGAAGATGGATTTGATAACAATAGATTGGAAGCCGATAGATGGAGTACTCCCGATGACGAGCAAGGCAATCCTACCAAGTGGAGTAGCTCGTATCATCCCTATGGATTGGTAGATTATGCGGCACAATATGTCTATTCTTCACTCAAAGATTATTCTCAGTCGCTTGTATCCAAAGAGTTGCGTACTGTCGATCGTGAAAATACTTATTTGCGATTTAATCTCCGTCATGTCAATTATAACAATGAAGTAGGCGACTCGTTGGCATTGGAAATCTCTTGCGATAATGAGCAGACTTGGCAGCGTATAGATGCCTATGACAATGACAATGGTACTTTTGATTGGACGGTTAAGCAGTACAATATCAAAGAATATCTCACCAACGATATTTTCCGTATTCGTTATCGTGCTTTTGGTGCCGATGCCTATTATATCGACTATTGGTATGTCGATGATGTGAAGGTGTGGTGCCCCGAATGGACTTCGGCACAACTCTCTATCGTGTCGCAAGGCACACCCCTTGCTCATTGTCCCGTAACACTTACATCCAATCATGGAGCAGTTATTGATGCTGTTGCCGATGAGCGAGGTATTGTGGAGTTGCCTCAAATAGAGAAGGGCGAATATACCGTAAGTATCGTGCTGCGCGGATACAACACATATAGTGGAGTGTGGCGCATTGAAGAGGATGCACAAAATGAGTTTGTGGCCACTATTACACGCCCGCAACTCAACATAAGTACCCCCTCGTTGCAACTCTCATTGGAGGCCGAAACAACAGCAACAAGCACCATTACATTTACCAACCAAGGTGATGGTGACTTAAATTGGAATATCATGACCGACGAGCCTGCCGGAAAGGGCTCGGATCGCAATGCTTGGACTATACAGAATGCTTTTGATGCATCGGGCGATTTGCAAACCTCTATTGCTTTTGATGGCGAGTTTTTCTATACAACATCTACATTCTATCTGGGTCGTTTCTTTAAGTATGACCGAGATGGTAACTTTATAGAGGAGTTCTCTATTCCCGGTATGTACTACATGATGTACGATTTTGCCTTTGATGGTACATATTTCTATGGTAGCGATTACAGCAATGTTATGTTCTGTCTTGACTTGCGCAACAAGCGTCTTGTAAAGGAGATTGTTGTCAAAGAAGACCCCGCCTTGAAGATGACCCACTGCAGCTATGACCCCCGTAACGACCAGTTCTGGGTAGGTAGCTTCAACTCTATTGGCCGCATCGACCGTGAGGGTAATATAACAGTAGCTTTCCGCACAATCAACAATGTCGATGATATAGGTGTATTTGGCTCGGCATTTGACAATGTAACCCCCGGAGGCCCATACTTGTGGTTTAGTAATGAGGTGGTTTCGGGTACCAATGAGATAGACCAACTACAAATTATACAGTATAATCTCAATACCCGCGCCGTGACACCTATTTCGCACACGATAGACGATGTGCCCGGATATCAAATAGGTACTCTTGATGTTCCTCATTATATATGTGGTATCGAGGCTACTACCAATTATGTCGATGGTACTTTGTCGCTCATGGGTATGCTTCATCAATCGCCTTCTCGCATCTTTATCTACGAGTTGGCCAAAACCAATGATTGGCTTTCTATTGAGCCCGAAGCAGGTACGCTCAAAAGCGGTGAAACACAAGATATAACAATAAACATAGATGCTCGCAACGGTGTGGTGGGTCAAACCTATTCATTGCCGGTCAAGGTATTTACCGTACCCGAGTTGGATGTGGAGAATATGACATTGTCCTATACCGTATCGGCAGCTTCAGCAACACCTCGACCTACCAAACTCAAAGTTGTGGCTGAGGGTAACTCGTCGGCATTACTTACATGGACTGCCGGTGACAAGCACCCCGATGGCTACAACATCTACCGCAATGGAGAGAAGATAAACGAGGAGCTCATAGCCGAGGCAACTTATACCGATACGAAGTTGGTACAAGGCGATTATACCTATACTGTTACGGCTGTGTATGGTGACAAGGAATCTATACAATCGGATGAGTCACATATTTATATCAAGATAGGTGCTCCGTATTATGCTCCCCAAAACTTGTCGCTCAACATCTCTAATAATAGTGATGTGGAACTGAATTGGTTGCAACCCGATGCCTTGTTGCAAGATAGCACAACCATACGTTGGGATAGCGGTATCAATCAGACCTCGATGGGTATGGCCGATGGCGGATATTTCTGGGCTGCCATAGAATGGGATCACACCGAACTTGTAGAATATCGCAACATGAAGATAGAGTCGGTGGATGTATTTATCCAAGAGCGTTTCCTCTCGATGTCGTTGCAAATATACCAAGACAACAAGCGCATCATTTCGCAGAATGTTGCTACCGGCGATATCAAATATGGCGAATATAACACTATCAAACTTACCAAAGATGCAACGATAGAGCTGGGTAGCAACTATCGTATAGCACTGCTTGTTGCTCATGATGCCGGAGTAAGACCCATAGGTATGGATGCCATGGAGTCGCGTGGTAAGAAAGGTAATATTATCTCGACCGATGGCAAGTCGTGGTATCCTCTCACTCATATAGGTATGGAGGGTAACTTCAATATGGCGATGAACTTATCGCCGTCGTCTGTTGCCGAAGAGTGTCCTGTTGGTTACAATGTATATCGCAACGGCGAGAAGTGCAACGAAGCTCTTGTTGAGCAACTCAACTACAAGGAGCAACTTCGCGAAGAGGGTATCTACAACTATCAAGTATCGTCGGTATATGCCGATGGTGGCGAGTCGAATATGACCGATGCTGTTATTGCCGAGGTTGTAAGCCTTGGTACTGCCGTGCCTCCTCGCCATGTCGTTGCACAAGCTGAGTTGAATAGTGTAATACATGTGCGTTGGGACTTCCCGCTTGAGAATGAGTGCTCGTTCCCCATTGATTTGAGTCAGGCACAAGCCACGGCCGAAGAGGGTTATCCCGAGTATGTCAATATGTTCAAGGGCAATCTTGCCGGAGAAATAGGCGTTGCATCGGATGGCGAGTATATCTATACATCGTTGCACAATACCAACGGTACGATATGCAAGTACACCCTTGATGGCGAGTATATCGAGAGTATCTTGATAAACAGAAATATGTCGGGTATTCGTAACCTTGTTTATGATGGAGAGAACTTCTTTGCAGTTGATGCCAATAGCTCTATCTATCAGATAGACATAGAAAACAGATGTATAGCCGATACCTTCTCAATATCCGAGATAGCGCGCCATGTGGCCTATATTCCCGAACTTGATGAGGGTCGCGGCGGATTTGAAGTGGGCGATTGGGAAACAAGTATCTATGTGAGCAAGCGCGGTGCCAAACTGAGTGATGGACCTACACTGAAGGGTGCAGCCGGCTCGGCATATCACAATGGCGTGCTCTATACATTTGAGCAAGGTTATGAGCATCCCTACACCATTTGTTGCTATGACTTTGCCACAGGAATGCTCACTCGTACAATCAATATCGCCGACTATGTAGAGATTACTCCCGAAACAGGAGCCAAGGCTGGCGGTATGTCTATTGTCAAGACTCAAGAGGGGCTTACTCTCTTGGCTGTGGCATTGCAAGAAAACAGCAACTGCCGATTTATCTTCTTCGATATGGGTAGCATCAATGGATTGGCTGGTTACAATGTGTATCGCAATGGCGAGAAACGTAACAGCGAGCCTGTGCCTTTCCGTTACTTTACCGAAAACGAAAGCCAAGAGGGCACCTATGAGTATGAGATAGAAACAGTCTATATCGATGGCTCGGTGTCGCAACGCTCGCATAAAGCTTATGTCGATATATATGATGCAGAGAATTGCGATACTCCCATTGATGTGAAGGTGGTGCAAAGTTCTTATGGCTACAATGTCAATATCTCATTTGTTGATCCTACTGCTGTTGATGCTGCCATGTATCAAAGCTTTGAAGATGGAGTTGCCGGCAGTGCCTATACTCACACCCATTGGGTAAACTACAACGATATGTGGCAAGTAACCAATGAGGTGTCGTATCATGGCACCAAAGCATTGCAAGCCGATAAGGGTGACAATGCTTGGATGATAATTCCTGTAAATAAGCCGCAACAAGATATGATATTGTCGTTTGTTGCTCGCAATTACGACGATCACTTGGGCAATGGTACTCTGCGTATTCTCACATCGGTTGAGGGTAACAATATTGAGGACTTCATACCCTTGCAAGCTATCACAACTACCGAGGTGTGGAAGCAGTATCAGTTTACTATACCTGCCGGTACTGATTATGTAGCCATACGACACGAAGCTGCTGTTCCCATGCAATATATCGATGCTATATCGCTCGATACGCATGTTATAGGCGAGGCCTATGGATATGACATCATGCGCGATGGTGTACAACTCAACGACCGTCCTATTACCGATGTAAGTTACACCGACCGCAACCTTGTTCCCGGCACATATAGCTATCAGGTGCGTGCGCACTATCTCTCGTCGTGTGTCAGCGACTACACTGCACCCATAAGTATAGAGGTTGATTACAGCAACGGTTGTCAGAAACCCGGTGTACTCTTTGTTGAGCCGTTTGACAATTCATACAGCCTTGCTTGGAGTGCTCCGGCCTTGGGCGATGTGGTCAATCTTCGTTGGCACAATGGTAATGCTCACGATGCTGCCGGTATGCCCAGCGGTGGTGCTTTCTTTGCCGGTGTACAATGGAATAGCGATGAGTTGCGACCCTATGAAAAATTGTCACTCTCGGAAGTGGAGTTCTATATCAATCAAATTCCAGATGCTCTCTTCCTCCTTGTATATGAGGGCGATAACCTTATTGCACAACAATATGTTCCCAATTTGAAGCAATATAGTTTCAATACCGTAGAGTTGGATCATCCTCTGCTCATCAATATCAACAAGACCCTGCGTGTTGTGGTATATATCGAGCACAACGAGATTTCTGTACCATTGGGTTATGATGAAGGCCCTGCCAAGGTGGGTAAAGGCGATCTCTATTCGAGCAATGGTATAAATTGGAGTACGCTCAGTGCCAATGATATAGATGGCAACTGGAATATCACGATAGGATTGCGAGCCTATGCCGACAAGGGTATCGCAAAAGCTACTCAACGTGAGCCTCTTGCTCCTTTCGCAGCGATGAAAAATCCTGTTGATGAGGCTATCAAGGGAGTACGTTTGGCACAATCATCAACATCGGAGCGTAATGCCTTTGAAGGTTATAATGTATATTGCAATAGCGAGTTGCTCAATGATACTCCTTTGCAAGAAACATTCTTCATTGACGACGTGAAACACCCTGCCAACTACTATGAGTATCAGGTCAAAGCCATATATTCGGGTTGTGGCGAGGTAGGCTCTAATCTTGTGCGAGTAAAAGCTCTCTCATCTATCTCATCGACACTTGCCGATGGTGTGAACATCTATATCCTTGATGGTCGTATATACATACGAGGCATTGAGGTGGGCGAGCAAGTGACACTTGTAGATGCTGCCGGCCGTGTCATCCATAGAGGTAGGATGATAAACGAGCAAGAGTATGTGATAAATGCAACCCTATTGCCTCACGGTGTGTACTTTGTACAACTTGGTGGTGAGAGTCACAAAGTTGTCGTAGGACGATGATATAGGGCAGTTGCTCAATAAACACACAGAGGGCGAGTTGGAATGTAAAATTCCGGCTCGCCCTCTGTGTGTCTGTAAGGATTGACAAAATACAAGGTGTTGCAATATGCGCGAAAGGAGTATATATATGCTGCATGAACGGGCCTATATACCGAGAACAATATGGCCGTGTGTCAATTAATGACACACTCATCCATTGTGCTATACAGATGATTTAAATGCAATAGGAGCGCATCAGAATGGATATCCGATGGTAATGTGCCATGCGAAGTCGCGCTTGAAGTCGGGCTGTAATATAGCCCATTTTACGGCATTATCGGCAGGATTGTAAGCCTTCATACCAAAGTCGGCGCGGATGACTACAAAGTCAAAATTCATGCGAAGTCCAAGACCATAGGCAAGAGCTATTTGCTTGTAGAAGGTGTCGAAATGGAATGCGCCTCCGGGCTGTGTCTCGTACTCATCTATTGTCCATATATTACCGGCATCGATAAATATTGCCGACTCGAATTTCCAAAATAACTTGGCGCGATACTCGACGCTGAGGTCAAGGCGAATGTCGCCACATTGATATATAAAGCTGTTGTAGTTGTTATATCCGTTGTAGCTGCCGGGTCCCAATGAACGCACCGACCATCCGCGCACACTGTTGGCACCTCCGGCATAGAAGCGTTTTTCAAATGGCAATACCGTAGAGTTGCCATAGGGCACACCTATACCCAATCCGGCATGGAAGGCTATCGAGTGGTTTTGGTTGAAGTTGTGCAAATAGCTGTAGTCGATATTGGCTTTGATATATTGAGCATATCTGATACCAAAAATTTTATATCCATCTTCGTTGGGTGCGCCTATGGCGTTGGAAATGCCATAGAGTAGGTTGCCGGCAGTTTCTATCGAAGAGCGTAAGGAGTAGGCATTGCGTAAGGGCGCTTTTTGCATGGGAGTATTGGTGGCAATATTGCTTGTATAGTAGTTGTAGCCTATACCCATGATAAAGTGGTCTTCGTAGCTATATCGCAAGAGCGGATTGGAGGGGGCAATTTGTTCGAGGAATCCCTCCATGTATTGGGGCAGATATACATAGTTGATATCGAGCAAGTCGAGGCGATGACGATGTCGAGCGCGCGACCAATTATAGCGCCAACCGGCACCGGCTATGATGCGAGTGTATTCGGGGCGTTGCTGGAAGTTGATAGACACGTCGAAGTCGGTGGTGGCCAAGATGCGTCGGCTGAAGTTTTCCGATACGAAGGGGAAGACAAACTTGGGAACTTTGAGGCTCATACGACCGCCCAACTCGGTATAGTGATTGTTGATAATGCCTTCTATCGTACCCGATACACTCTCATAAGCACCTCGTATCTCGGCTGTTAAGGTTTCGGAGCCTTTGAATATATTGCGATGTTGATAGGATAGCTGTGCCGCTACGCCCAAGTCGCCTTCCGAATTGGTTCCTTCAAGCTCGGCACTGATGTTTTGCGCACGTCCGGGTGACAATAGTATGTAGCAATCCAACAGATTGTTATCGTCACTCACCTCGTGTTGAATAAAACGGATATTGATACTTTTCAGATAAGAAAGCCGTCCGAATGAGGTGTATGTTCGATTGACATCGTCGGTGGTGTACAGATGCCCCGGAGTGATAAAGCAGTTCTCGGCAATGGCACGAGGGGTGAGATAGTTGCTTTCTCCGTAAATGATGTCTATGCCTTTGTAGTTCTGTGTGTTATTTACATCTATTTCCTCAATGTTGAAGTTGTGTAACTTGGGGTCGGTTATGACATATACCTTGTTGATGTAGTATCGGTGGTAGTAGTCGTACGACTTGGGTTTGTTTATATCCTCAACCGAAGGCATCGGATGCAATGCAATAGACAATTCAACGCCTCGCGATGAGGCAATCGTATCGGCATTGAACGAGAAGTAGTCTTTGATAAAGGTGTAGTAGCCGTTATTGCGCAATAGAGCCGATATGCGGTCACGCTCTTGATTGAGTAGCGCACGGTCGAGTAACATGCCTTTCTTGATAAGCGAGGGTTGTGCATGGGCAATGCTGTCTATGTCGGCCTGCGGAATATCATAGATGAGGGTGTCTATGTAGAAAGGCTCGTTGGCCTTGACCTTGTAGGTAATGCTCATGCGCTTGTCTTTGACGATAGTGTCGGCGGTTACTTGAGCATTGATGTACCCCATATTCGACATGGCTTTTGTCAGTTGGTAGCAAGAGGCATCCATGGCCTCTTTGTCGTATAGAACAGGTGCATCGCCAATCTTGCGAAACCAACGATTGACAGCATTGGTGGTATCTTTGCCCGAAAAATTGTATAGTGTGAGTTGTAGAGGCAAAAATCCCAATATGCGATAGTTGGGGTTTTGTTGGATATAGGTAGTGAGGCTTCCGGCGGGTATCGATTTACTATCTGTTTCTATTTTTACCTTGTCGAGCAGGTACTCTCCATCGGGAACGTGTCGGGTGGGGTTGCATGCCGACAATGCGCACACAATAAGTATCGCAATGATACTTACAATGGTATGTAGGTGTGTGCGAGGATGTTTCATTGTCCAATTATACAGATATTATAAACATACAAAGATAATACAAAATAGATGAGCGTGACACATTTTGAGATTTTTTAGTACTCATCAAGTAAAAAAGTGCTGTAAAAACCCTGTGAGGCGCATTTTTGTCTTCTCTTTATTCTTAATATGCGTTGTGCCCAAGCCATAGAAAAATGCCGGTGAGCACATGCAAGTGTCGTACAAGGATGTCTTGGGGAGAGTACGATTGTAGGAGAGGCCGAAATTTGGTGGGATGTAACGATTTATACAAACATTTTTTTGTACCTTCGCAACGAAATAAATGGTTGCAAAATACAACTTATTGGCATATATGAAACCCAAACTATTTACCAAAACATTTACACTCACCCCGGGAGAGTGTAACGGACAACAAGAAATGTCACTCTCGTTCTTAGTAGGACGCATCATCAAGGTAGCCTCGATGCACGCCGAGTTGTGGGGTGTGGGGTACGAAAAGATGATAGCAAGTCGCACGGCTTGGGTGTTGTCAAGACTTTCTATCGAGATGAAACGCTATCCGGCTATTAACGAGAATTATACGCTCGAAACGTGGATAGAGGACTATAATACACGCTTTTCAACACGCAATATGGCTGTGCTCGACAGCAAAGGTGAGGTGTGCGGATATGTGCGCACCATCTGGTTGGTTTTGGATCTTGAGGCGCGCCGTACCGCCAATATGGAGGAGTTGAATGAGCTGCGCCACCTTGTCTTGGAGCGTCCTTGTCCTATCGATCCTCCCACTCGCATGCGTATTGAGAATGGCGAGAAGATAGACTCTTTTACTGTAAAATATAGCGATATTGACCTCAACAGGCATGTCAATAGCGCTCGTTATGTCGAGTATCTGCTCAATCAATATCCCTTTGAGTGGTATGACAACAACCTGATAACCCGATTTGAAATAGCTTATGCGCACGAGGCGCGACCGGGTATAGACGTTGATGTATATCGTGAAAAGAAAGGTGAGTACGACCACACTCTTGAGATATGCCATGCCGGCAATACCCTGTGTCGCAGTCGTATTGTTTTTGCGCCTCGTACCGAGCCTATACACATTCCTTATTAATACCGACCGATATTGAACGAGGAGGCAGCGTGTTTAATCTGCCTCCTCGTTGATATAATTCCCTAGCGGGTCGAAATATATTTTCATCGTTTTCGTGCCCTCGGCTTTCACTTCATAGCCTCGCCGGTTTTGCTCTATCGCATATATAGTGTGATGCGAATATTTCTCACCCAGATATTTTTGTGTACTCTGGGGCAACAGAGCGGTTATTGTTTGAGGTAGAGCCTTCTTCATGTCATTGTCTATTTCCTGCCATTTGCCTTCTCGGTCAAAGAGCGCTTCATAGCCATTGGTGAGCCCAATCTTGTAGAAACCATACTTGACAATGCGTACACTCACAACGCTTTCGCTTGTGAAGTTTTGGGAGAGAAAAACTTGAACATTCTGCGGCAAATCCTCGATTTTTGCCTCTCGTTCTCTTCGCTCGGCATAAACAAATAGTGTATAACTGATAAACAATGCCGATAATAGTGCTGTAATCCACAATTTTTTCATACTTTTACAATCTCATTTATAGGTTTACTATAAAACAAACAAAAACGGGAGCCGAATGTTTTTCAAACACGCAACAAGCGAGGCTTAAAGTTCTTGAAACGAACCTTATAAACAGATGATGCGCTTATTGAAGAAAATACTCGTAACGGTAGTGGTAATAATAGCACTTGTGGTGTTGTTGCCTCTCGTTGTGTATTTGCCTCCCATACAGCATACTGTCATCAATTATGCCGAACGCTGGGTGGGAGAACATACTCCTATGACTATATCTATTGAGCGTTTCTCGCTGAAATTTCCATTGCGAGTGGCATTGCACGATGTGGTTGTTGCCTCTTCCGACTGCGATACGATGGTTGTTGCCGGTAGGTTGCAAGCCGATGTTGCCATAGCGCCTATATTGGCTCGCAAAATTGCCGTGCGCAATATTTCGCTGCATGATGCCGAGCTTGACTATATATCGCCCGATAGTACCATTGATGTTGATGCTGCCATAGGTTGCTTGGCTTTGTTGGATGGAAAGATAGGATTGACTGATAATAAGCTGCAAGTGGGTAAGATACTCTTTGAAGACAGCCGTGTCGATGTAACCTATTGTGCTGTGCCCGATACAACTGCCCAACAAACAAGCGATATGCCGGCATGGGATGTCGAACTCGAACAACTGCAAATGTCGCAGGTTGATGTCAATGCTTCACTTCCCGGCATGATAGATACATTGCAAGTGGGCATAGGCCATGCACAACTTTTGGCGGGGCATATCTCCTTGCCTCGACGTACAATAGAGGTGCAAGCCATAGAGATTGAGCAAGGCGATTATCGTTATGTATCATTGCCATCGGATGATGCCGGTGAAGAGGAACTTGAGGTACAAGAAGATACAATCCCATCGTTACCTTGGGAGGTGAGATTGCATCATCTGCGCCTCAAAGAGAATAGCGTTGCCTATATTACATCTGATGCAGTTCCGTCGCAGGGTATGGATTTTGCCCATATCGAGGCCAATCGCATTGATGTGAGCCTGTGTGATGTGTATAACAAAGGTGCCGAGCTCAATCTATCGCTCGATACCCTCTCTATGTATGAGCGGTCGGGATTATATATTACGCAAGCACAATGTCACTTTGCGATGTCGGATGAGGGAATGTTGTCGCTATCCGATTTTATGTTGAAGACACCTTTCAGTGATGTGTCGGCCGATGTAAAGTTTGATATGAGTTTTCTTGAACGCAATCCCGAGGCATCTTTGCGCCTGTTGGGTAAGGCTCATTTGTCATGTCGCGATATTGCATACATTTATCCCGATGCCTCACAATTCTACATACATTCTACTCGCAGAGGAGCGTTGCTGCCGGTGAATGAAATCATTACCGCCGATATAGATATAGATGGTGTGGCTCGCGACTTGGTTGTAGAGAAGTTCAATCTGTCGCAGATGGGAGTATTTACCTTTGACAGTCATGCCCGAATAAGTCGGCCCTTGGATGAGCAACGTCGCAATATCACCCTTGCCTGCTCGATGAACACAGCAGGTGGGTTTGCCTTGGATAATTTCCTTACTGATACTATCATGAGCAGGCGCATTGTGGAGCATCCGATAGAGATGAATATCCATGCGCATTTGTCGGGCAGTGAGTTGGCTGCCGATGCTTTGTTGCATTGCTTGGGTGGTCATGTCAATGTGGATGCCACCTATAATATTGAAGAAGAACGATATGATATGACAGCGCAAGTGCATGCGTTGCCATTGGATGTATTCATGCCCAACGATACCATTGGTGCGCTGACAGCACATGTCGAGTTGAAAGGCGAACATTTTGTGCCTCAAAATCCCGAAACCTCGATGTATGCACATCTTTATCTCGACACGTTGGAGTATCGTCATTATCCTTATAGAGATATAGAGATAACAGGCCAGATAGCCCATCAACAGTGGTCGCTGCAAGCGCAGAGTGGAGGCAAAGAGTTGGATTTGAACATAGATGCACAAGGAGCATTGATGCCCCAACTTGTTACCGCCAACTTGTCGGCTCAGATAGGTCTTATAGACTTACAGGCATTGCATTTTTCGCAAGAGCCGTTTGATATGGCTGCCAAGATAAAGGCCGACCTTGTGTTGTCGAGTGTCGATAGTATTATCCAAACCGATATTTCGGTAGATGACTTAATCTTTACTATTGATGAGTATCGTTACTATGCCAACCCCATAGGGCTATTGGCTGCAAGTGATATAACATATAGCTATATAGACTTGCGTACGGGCGATTTGGAGGTAAACTTATCGTCCGATACGGGATTGAAAAATATGCAACCCAGCTTTGAGCGACTCACGCAGTTGGTCGATACGATTTTTGAGAAACAACGCCTCGATATGGAGGAGTTGCATAGAGGATTGCCCCCATTTGAATTTACAGCTCAAATGGGTGGAAATAATATTCTGCAACGTTATCTCAATAGTAAAGGTATCCGCCTTTCCAATCTCAATTTTGAAGCCTCCAACGACACACTGTTTAATCTTATGGGCGAGGTGCACAAGCTCGAAGTTTCGGGCATGATGCTCGATACCATTACACTCGATGCCTATGAGAAACAAGAGCGACTCAATTATCGCCTCGCTATGGGCAACCGCCCCGGAAATATGGATGAGTTGGCACACATGCACATAGAGGGATTTTTGTCGGGCAACAGTACACGCCTCTATTGTTTGCAGAGTAACAGAGAGCAGGAGATAGGTTTCTTGTTTGGATGCAAGATAGATTTCCTCAGCGACCAAGTACAACTTACATTTGGCCCCAAAGAGCCTATAATAGGATATAAAAAATGGTTGCTCAATAGAGATAATTTCTTGTCAATCAATCATGCCAAGCACACGCTTGATGCCGACCTCAGGTTGTCGTATGACAATAGTCACCTCTATATTACAACGCAAGATCGTCGCAATAAAGATGTGAGTGGAGTGCACATAGATTTGCAAAATATCGAGTTGGCCGATTGGCTCACGATGTCGTCGTTATTTGCTCCCATGTCGGGTAGTGTGTCGGCCAATCTCTATGTCGATATGCCCCCCAAAGGTGTAGAGGCGGAGGGTACGTTTGATATTGTAGAATATAAGTATAACAATACCCGTATAGGAACATTGCATGCCGAGGCAGAGTATGTCATGGACAAGGAGAATGGCAATGATGCAAGATTGCTCATCTTGCACGACAACCATGAAGTGCTCGAATTGAATGCCTATCTGGGCAATGGCTCGCCGCAAAAGATAGATGGAGAGATAGTAATAGACCGCTTGCCCTTGTCGGTGGCCAATGCCTTCTTCTCGCCCAAGATGGGTAGCTTTGCGGGAGAATTGAATAGTAAACTTACCATATTGGGCACACTTGAAGAGCCTATTGTCAATGGAAATGTGCGTTTCAACCAAGCATCCATGCAACTCAATCAGTTTGGCGCATCATTGGCATTGAGTGACGATAAAGTGTTCATAGAGAACAGTAGATTGTTGTTTGACAATTATTATATCAAGGGTGTGAATAACAACCCCCTTCATATCGATGGTGCAGTCAATTTCAAGCGCCTCAATGATATAGGTGTAAATCTCACCTTGTCGGGCAATAACTTCCAACCGATAGGCACCAAAGAGAGTCGTACAAGCATCATCTATGGCTCGGTATATACCGATATGGATGTGCGTGTGCGTGGTAGGCTCAACGACCTAAAGGTAACGGGAGGAATATCGTTGCTGTCGGGTACCAATGCTACATATGTCATGCAGAGTACCTCTTCGTTGTCGAGTGCCGATTATTCGGATATGGTGAGCTTTGTATCGTTTGCCGATACGATGTCGGTAGAGAAGAAAAACGAGAAAATTGTAAAGCGTACCAATAATTTTACCGCAACGATAGGAATAGATATAGATGATGGAGTGCAACTCGGTGTAAACCTCTCGGTCGATGGCAAAAATCGCGTCGATCTTGTGGGTGGTGGTGAGCTGCTCTATTCGGCTACTGCCTTGGGCGACAATAGAGTGACGGGTAGATACAACCTCAATGGTGGTTTTGTGCGCTATACTCCCCCTATTATATCGCAAAAGATTTTCAACATACAAGATGGTAGTTATGTGGCGTGGAATGGCGAGATGCTCGACCCCATGTTTAACATCACGGCTATACAATCGCAACGCTCGTCGGTAAAGAGTGGCGATGAGTCGCGCCTTGTCGATTTTGAGATAGCCATCAAACTATCCAATACTCTCAAAGACCTTGATATATCGTTTGACCTCTCAACTGCCGACGACCTTACCATCGACAATGAGTTGAAAACACTCACTGCCGAGCAACGAGAGGCCAAGGCTCTCAATATGTTGTTGTATAACTCATATACCGACTTGGCATCGGCGGTGGATAATTATTCTATCAACGACCCTCTCAATATGTTTCTCGAATATGAGTTGAATACATGGGCGCAACGTACACTGCGTGGTGTCGATTTGACGTTTGGTATAGATAATTATGGAATGGATGGTACCGGCACGCAACGCACCGATTACTCATATCAATTCTCCAAGACCCTGTTTGACAACCGCCTTAAGGTTGTGGTGGGTGGCAGCTATGCTTCCAATCAAGATGTTACCCAAAACCTGAGCGAAAATCTTATTGACGACATATCGTTGGAGTATCGTCTGGACAAGCGCGAAAGTATGTATCTGAAGGCCTTCAGACAGAAGGGTTACGAAAGCATCATAGAGGGCGAAATAACACAGACGGGTGTGGGATTTATGTATCGTAAGCAAGTTGCATCGTTCCTCGATTTCTTTAAGCGAAAATCCAAGAAAACAAATACAAAACAAGAGAGTGCGCCATCCGATAGTATTGTCAAGATTAACTATACTCCCGTTCCGGCAGTATTGCCCTCATCAACATCTGTAACAGAGGAGGTAGAGCCATGAGAAGTATCTCTATAAAATATATAATGCCTCTTATAGTAGGTATGATACTATTATCGACGGCATGTTCTACCACCAAACGATTGGCCGAAGGTGATGTGTTATACACAGGAGTCAAGGAGATGAAGATTGCCTCGGCCGATGGTGGCAAAATAGCCCCGGAGGTAAACAGTGAGGTCAAGGATGCTCTCTCGGTAGAGCCCAATAATGCCTTGTTTTCTTCCAACTCCATTAAATTTCTCCCTATCGAGTTGTGGGCATGGAACTACTTATATACTCCCAACGAAAAGAGTATAAAGGGATGGTTGTATGGCATTTTTGCGGCCGAGCCTGTGTTGATACAGACTGTTCGTCCCGATTTGAGGGTAAATATGGCCAAGGATATTCTCTTCAACAATGGATATTTCAACTCCACATCGAGCTATACTATCAATTATGATGCCAAAGATAACAAGAAAGCATCGGTAAGTTATCAGGTAATAGCCGGCTCGCCTTACACTCTCGATAGCATATCCTTTCCTACCGATACGACGGCAATAGGTGCTGTTATACGCGATATTTCAAAGAGTTCTCTGCTATATAAAGGGCAACGCTATTGTGCCGATACGTTGGCCGCCGAGCGTGAGCGTATAACACTGCAACTGCGTGATAGCGGATATTATTACTTCCGCAGCGAATATATAATATATCAAGCCGATACCACACGCAACAGTGGCAAGGTGGACTTGCGCATGTTGCTGTCGCCGACAGCCCCGGCCAATGCTTTGCGTGCATACAAGACCGGAAGGATAAGTGTGACAATGCACCCGCCCGAGGGAGAAGGTACTCCCGATACCTTGTCTTATCGCTCGATAGATGTATATGGATATGAAGGTATGAAGATGCGGAGAAGTCTGTTACCGTCGAATATAGAGTTGCGTACGGGCAAAACATTCTCCTTGACAGCACAAAATCAGACCTTGCGCAATCTCACATCATTGGGTATTTTCCGTTCGGTAGTGATGGATGTCACGCCGTTTGATGCCATCGGAGATCGCGACTCGATAGATGTAAAGATAGATATGCGATATGCACTACCCATGAGTATGATGGTGGAGGCCAATGTAGCATCAAAGTCCAATAGTTATTTGGGCCCGGGACTTATTCTGGGATTGTCGCACAACAATCTTTTTGGCGGAGGAGAGCAACTCTCGGTAACTCTCAATGGTAGTTATGAATGGCAGACCGGTAAAGACAAGGATGCCTCGCTTTTCAATTCGTATGAGTTCGGATTGAATAGTTCGCTCATCTTCCCTCGAATGTTGGGTATTCGTCCTCCTCGATATTTGAGGCGATTGAAGTCGAGTACTCGCATACAGTTGGGAGCCAATATCATGAACCGACCGCACTATTTCCGTATGGTGTCGTTCAATGCTTCGTATGCCTATGAGTTTCATACGGCATCGACACAGATGCACAATTTTACGCCATTTGAGTTGGGTTATACCAAGATGTTGCATACGACCGAGGAGTTTGACAATACGTTGGCCGAAAATCCCGCTATCGCACTCAGTTTCCGCGATCAGTTTATACCCAAGTTGAGCTATATGTTTACCTATGACAATGCCTATGAGAAGGAGCAGAAAAATCGCTGGGTGTGGCAGATAGGATTTAGCGAGGCCGGTAATATATTCTATGGTATATATGAGCTGTGTGGAGTCAAAGGCGAGAAGAAAATCTTTGGCAATCCATTCTCTCAATTTGTAAAGCTAACCAACGAAATCAAATATTATCACTATTTCACCAAGAAGATGTGTATTGCATCGCGCTTGTATGTAGGAGCCGGATATGCCTATGGCAATTCGCAAGAGTTGCCTTATAGCGAGCAGTTCTATATAGGTGGTGCCAATAGTTTGAGAGCTTTCACAATACGTTCGATAGGCCCCGGTAGTTATCGTCCCGATGCTTCTAACGAGAATGGATTTTTTGATCAAACGGGTAACTTTAAGTTGGAGGCCAACATAGAGTTTCGTTTCCCGATATGGGGCGATTTGGAGGGTGCGGCATTTGTAGATGCCGGTAATATATGGCTTCTCAAAGAAGATGCCTTGCGCCCCGGAGGTGAATTGTCGCTCAAATCTTTTGCCCGTGATATTGCGTTGGGTACAGGATTGGGCTTGCGGTATGATGTGGCCAACTATTTGGTTGTGCGCATTGATGTGGGTGTGCCCATCCATGCACCATACGCAACATCCCGTACAAGTTATTACAATATCGAAGGCTCGTTCTGGAAAAATCTGCGTCTGCACTTGGCCATCGGTTATCCGTTCTAATGTAGGCTGTTGAGGTGGCACCTTGGAGGTTGCGGTAACAAAAAAGGTGCGTTCGATGTGTTGTTTTAAGAAAAAAACATCTACCTTTGTGCCTTGTTGGTTCAAAATAAGTCATTGATGACTATTTGATTAAATGGGAATCAGGTGAGAGTCCTGAACAGTCCCGCTGCTGTAAGCTCTATACAATGGCATGGGTATCGTTGCCACTGACTTGTAAAGGTTGGGAAGGCACTTGTGCTTGGAGTAAGTCAGAAGACCTGCCAATACAAAATTTTTCAATAGCTTTCGAGGAAAGAGCCTATTGATAAGAGCACGAGTGTTGATTTCTCAATTTTCTCTCCCATCTTACCGGTTTTGTTCCTCCCAAGAGAGCTATGATTGTGTAATTGTAAATAGCCCCAGATGAGAAAAACCGATATAATAAGGTTGTTGCTTACATGTGTCGTCGTATGCTCCCTCTCGATAGTAGCGAGAGCAGAGGAGTATATTGATGATGCCTCACTCGATTCTATCACTGCACATACACTCAATGAAGTAATCGTAACAGCCAATCGCTTTACCGAGGTCATACCCTCGCAGAAACTTACCCGCAAAGAGATAGAGTCGCTCAACAGTCTTTCGGTAGCCGATGCGTTGCGCTACTTTTCGGGTATTCAGCTCAAAGATTATGGCGGTGTAGGTGGTATAAAGACTGTGAATATACGCGGTATGGGTAGCGAGCAGATGGGGGTATATTACAACGGCATACAGCTGGGAAATGCGCAGAATGGTCAGGTAGATTTGGGTAAATTCTCGCTGGAGAATGTTGAGGAAATATCGCTATATAATGGTCAGCGTAGCGATATATTTCAGACTGCACGGGAATTTGGCTCGGCCGGCTCTATATACCTCACCACCCGCCGACCTCGATTTAAAGAAGGAGCCAAGGCCAACTTGAAAGCGGGCTTGAAGGTAGGTTCGTTCGATTTTCTTAACCCCTCGATATTGTGTGAGTATAAGATAACCGACGATATATATGCAACTTTCAATGCCGAATGGATAAGTGCAAGTGGTAAATATGAGTTTCGCTATCGACGTGTCACCCCATCGGGCGAGCTGGCATATGATACTACTGCAGTGCGCGAAAATGGCGATATAGATGCAGTGCGCATAGAAGGTGGCGTGCAGGGATATATGCCTCGCGGTAAGTGGAAGGCTTATATGTATCACTATACATCGGAGAGAGGCATTCCCGGTGCTATTGTCAATAATGTGTGGCACCGAGGCGAGCGATTGTGGGATAGAAACTCATTTGCTCAAGCTATGTTTGAGTATGATATTACACCGCAGTTCAGTACAAGAGTCAATGCCAAGTATGCCTTTGATTATACGCATTATGTCAATAATGACGACAAACTCATACATGTCGATAATATCTATAAGCAGCAAGAGGTGTATGCGTCGTTGTCCAATAAATATACCATCCTGCCCGATTGGGATGTGTCGTTGGCCTATGATTATCAATGGAACCGCTTGTCGGAGTATCGCGATGTAGAGCGTCACACTCACTGGGTGTCGTTGGCCTCTTCCTATGCTTTGGGCGATTGCTTCAAAGTACAGGCATCGGCTCTTGCAACAATCGTGGATGAGGCAGAGCGAGGAGGTGTGGATGTCCCCGATAAGTTTAAGGTGACGCCGGCTGTATTTCTATCCTACAAGCCCTTTGAGCAAGCCGATTTGGTGTTGCGTGCATTCTATAAGCAAAGTTATCGTATGCCCACATTCAATGACCTCTATTATACCGATATGGGCAATGCATATTTGAAGCCCGAGCTGGCTACACAATATAATGTGGGAGTACTATATGATCTCGACCGTGATGATAATATTTTTTCTTTCTTTCGCATAGGTGTCGATGCTTACTACAACAAGGTGCAAGACAAGATTATAGCCTATCCCAAGGGGCAACAATTTCGCTGGACAATGCTCAACCTCGGTATGGTCGATATTAAAGGTATAGATGCACAGGCTATGGCGGTGTTTCGCTTTCCCTACAATATAGAACTTACCACCAAGTTGCAATATACCTATCAAGAGGCCATAGACATTACCAATCCTAATGACAACTACTATGGCCATCAGATACCCTATATTCCATGGCATAGCGGCTCGGCGGTGGTGATGTTGAGCTGGCGCGAATGGATGCTCAATTATAGCTTTATATATGTAGGTGAGCGATACAATCAGCAGGAGAATATCATATACAACTATACGCAACCTTGGTACACCAACGATGTGTCGCTTATCAAGATTTTCCGACTTAAAAATGTTGTACTCAAGGCCACATTGGAAGTCAATAACCTCTTTGACCAAGACTATGATGTGATACACAACTATCCGATGCCCAAGCGCAACTATCGAGTGGGTATATCCGTTGAAATATGACAATAGATGTGCGATATGAAGAACAAAACTTTCTCTTTGCTATATGTGCTGTTGTTGGTGTCGATTGTTACGGCATGTCGTACCGATGAGGTGATAATCCCGGCCGAATACGATTATCTGCCCATCGGTGCCGATGCACATTGCGACCCGATAGGAATGTATGTGCTTAATGAGGGAAATATGGGTAGTAATAAGGCGTCGATTGACTATGTAGATTTTGAAAACGGACTATATGCCCGCAATCTTTATGCCGAGCGCAATCCTACGGTTATCAAAGAGTTGGGCGATGTGGGTAACGACTTGCAACTATATGGCAGTAAACTCTATGCCGTGCTCAACAGCTCTCATAAAATAGAGGTGATGGATGCCCGCTCGTTGGTGCGTATAGGGCAGATAGACATTCCCAACTGTCGCTATATCAACTTTCATGATGGCTATGCCTATATATCCTCTTATGTAGGCCCTATTGCTATTGATCCCAATGCTCAACTTGGCGCAGTGTATCGTGTCGATACGGCTTCATTGGCTATTACGGGTCAATGTATAGTGGGCTATCAGCCCGAGGAGCTGGAATTTATGGACAATCGTATCTATGTAGCCAATTCGGGAGGCTATCGCAAGCCTCATTATGACAACACTGTTTCGGTGGTAGAAATTGCCTCTATGCGACAAATAGAGAAAATAGCTGTTGCGCCCAATTTGCATCGTGTTCGCAAGGATGCTTATGGCAAGTTGTGGGTGACGTCGCGAGGCGATGAGTCATCAATACCTTCGCGACTTTATGTGTTGCAACGTCAAGAAACGACTTCGCAGGAGGTTGTCGTGACCGATACGTTGGATATTCCATGTTCCGATATGTGTATATGTGGCGACTCACTCTACTTTTACAGCACGGCTTGGAGTGATAGGTTGGAGAGTAATGTAATTACATATGGCATTGTGGATGTGCGCAGCAAGCAACTTGTTACCTCTCACTTCATAACAGATGGCACGGAGGTAGAGATAGAAAAACCCTATGGAGTAGCAGTCAATCCCTCCAATGGGGATATATATGTCACCGATGGCAAGAATTATGTTTCGAGCGGTACGGTGCACTGCTACAATAGTAAGGGAAAGAGAAAATGGAGTATGCGAGCCGGTGATATTCCGGCGCACATGGTATTCTTAAATAGAGATAAGTGATGAAAAAGATATTTGTGGCAATACTTGTCGTGGTGTGGACTTTAGTGTCGTGTCAGCCCGAGATACCTATGGTAACATCGGGATTGGATACTACATATGCGATTGTGCGTATGAAACCTTTGCGATTGCATCCCGAATACAGCGGTGAGAGGTATGAATGGAGTATGCCCGATAGTGAAGGTAACGACTCGATTGTGGCGACGACTCGCGACTATCTTTTTGTTGCTGCTCATGCCGGTGTGTATCGCTTGAAATTCAGCATTATCGATGATGCAACACCATTTACTCATCACATGGCAATAACGGTGTGGAACGAGGAGGTTGCTTATAGCCGATATATAGCCAAGGTGCATGATTATTGTCCTGCGCCCGGACAGTTTGTGGGCGAATTGCCTCGATATGTCGAGGGCGATACCGAGGAGCGAATGCGAGCCAAAGTAGAGGAGTGTATCAGTGGTACAAATGACGATTTGATTTCCTTGGGCGGATTTGGTGGATATGTTACTTTTGCTTTTGATCACTCGGTGGTCAATGTGAGTGACTCGCTCGATTTCAAGATTTTGGGTAATGCTTTTTATGCCTCGTCACAAGGCAATGTGAACGATCCCAATTCGGGTGGAAGTGCCGAGCCGGGTATTGTTATGGTGGCGATGGATGACAATGGCAATGGTGTGCCCGACGATGAGTGGTATGAGTTGGCAGGTAGCGAGCATGGCTCATCTTCTGTCATTCACAATTATGAAGTGACCTACTACCGCACACCCACCGGTCACATCCCCACACCGCGACCCAATAGCGGTGTTACCGACACAACCTATATAGCGTGGAGTGACAATCAAGGGGCCACGGGATATATCGAGCGTAATGCTTTTCACAACCAAGACTACTTCCCTCGTTGGTTGTCAGATGCTACACTCACGTTCCGAGGTACCCGCTTGCCCGATAATGCGGTAGATGTACAGGGTAATGGAGCATATTATGTGTTTGACTCATATGAGTGGGGCTATGCCGACAATCATGCCAATAATGCTCCTGTTACACATACGGGTTTTGACATAGATTGGGCGGTAGATAGTACAGGTAATAGTGTATATTTGCCTTGTATAGATTTTATCAGAGTATATACCGCCGTCAATCAGCAGTGTGGTAGAGTAGGCGAAGTCTCGACCGAGATATGTCGTGCCGAAGACCTGCATATATCCGAGAATTGGTAAACAGACCCTCGCGATGAGAGTCTGTTTGTCAAGGGATGAAATCTTTCTTTATTTGTTTCTTCAGTCGAGAAATACGATTATATATGACCGATTTTTCTCGACCCAGCAGTACGGCAATGGTTGTAGCCGACAAGCCGGCGGCAAGGTAGGCATATAGGCGATAATCTTTCTCTTTGAGGGTAGGATGTTCTTTTCTGAAACGCTCCATGATGTTGTCTTGTCGATAATTGAGAGCTTGCTCAAATTGGGCTTGTGCATTATTGTCGTTTCGCAACTCCTCAATTATTTCCTCTACTTCGGCGATGATTTTTTTCTGCAACTTGTCGCTACCCTCATATACATAATATTGCTCACATAGCCGTGATAGGATGGCATAGTTGCTACCCGACTTAAACAAGCCCTTGTCGGATGGTAGCTCTATCTCTTGCTCAATAGTAGGAGGGGTAGAAAGAGAGTTGAACTCATGGATAAGAGTAGCAACATCGTCGATTGAAAATTCGCGATACAATCCCCAACGATTATTGCCCCACAACTTAATATTGAAAATGCGGAAACGGGAGAATGTAAATTTGCTCAGTAGTTCGGTAAATTTTTTAGCATCCATAGTCATTTGTTTTTTTGAGGTTTGGGTTTGTGACAAATGTAGTATAGAGCTACAAGATAGAGCCTGTTTTGTGTAGTATATAATCTATCAAAACAGGAATGTGTTCTGTTGTATTTGCTTGATTGTTATTGGTTTGCGCGTTTTGTTCAAAAGTTACTTCTATCACACGCTTTTGTGAGGCTATCTACTACACGCAATTACGCAATTTTTCGAGTACATCTTGTATCTTCTCGTATGTAGTGATACGAGTAGGAACAAGAGGCAGGCGCAGCTTATTCTCAATCATACCCATGAGGTTGAGGAGGCATTTGACGCCGGCAGGATTGCCATCGACAAATAGCAGACTGAACAATTCGGTAAATCGGTGGTGAATGGTGAGAGCCTGATTGTAGTTGCCGTTGAGGGCCAAACGTACCATGCGACTGAACTCCTTGGGAAATGCGTTGCCGATAACCGAGATTACGCCTACGGCACCCAATGTGATGAGCGGGAAAGTGACACCGTCATCGCCCGAAATAACCATGAAGTCGTGGGGCTTGTTCTTGATAATATCGTCCATTTGAGAGATATTGCCCGAAGCCTCTTTGATGGCAATGATGTTGTTGAAGTCGCGTGCAAGTCGCAAGGTGGTTTCGGCAGTCATGTTTACACCTGTACGTCCCGGCACGTTGTATAGGATGATGGGTAGCGGCGATGCCTGTGCAATGGTAGCATAGTGCTGATAGATGCCTTCTTGCGAGGGCTTGTTGTAGTAGGGCACAACCGACAAGATAGCGTCATATCCGCTCAAATCGTCGCTATATAGATGCTCAACAACATTGCGAGTATTGTTGCTGCCTATACCCAGCACCAAGGGGATGCGTCCGCGAGTGCGTTCGACAACAAAGCGTTGTATCTGTCTTTTTTCCTCCTCGGTGAGCGATGGTGTTTCTCCTGTTGTGCCCAACACAACAAGATAGTCGGTGCCATTTTGAATTTGGTATTCAAGCAATAGAGCAAGGGCGTCAAAATCGATACTCTCATCTTCTTTAAACGGAGTAATAAGGGCTACTCCCATACCACTGAGGTTGATTGGCGACATAGATGCAAACTTTGGTTTTATTGCGACAAAGATAATACAAATCGAGAGCAGAAGCAATAAGTTTCACTTATTGATTTTGCCGAGATGCAGTTTATTTTATCTAAAGATAATACAAATCGAGAGCAGAAGCAATAAGTTACACTTATAGATTTTTCCAAGATGCAGTTTATCTTATCTAAAGGTTGTACAAATTGGCGAAAAATGTGTAAATTCGCACAATCATATAAACTTGAACGTTGCAATTACTTTACACATGAAACGATATACATTTTACACGCTATTTCTTTGGCTTTTTACCACCCTGATATGTGGGGCGCAGTGTCGAGAAGCAATACCCTATGCCGACTTTGAGCAGTGGGTGACACGTTATATTACCGAGTCGCCTTTGTTGGGTGGTCATGAGCGCTCGCTATATGCCATAGCCCCCGATACGGTAATAAATGGAGCAATACCCTATTGTAATTTGGGAGGCTCGCCATGGGCAACATCCAATGCGTATGCCAATGTGATAGGTATCAAAAAGGCGAGTTGCACTGTTGTGCCGGAAGTGCGAGAGGGTGACGATATGTGTGCCCGACTTGACTCGAAACTCGAAGTGGTGCGTGTATTGGGCATGATAGATATTGAGGTGCTTGTGAGTGGCTCTATCTACTTGGGCGAGTTGTACGAGCCTATACGTTCGGTCAATAATCCCTATGGCAAGATGACAATGGGCATACCTTTTACCAAACGTCCCAAGAAATTGATTTTTGATTATAACCTCACTATGTCGGACAAGGGCAATCGTATCTATTCTACCGGGCTCAGTGCCAAGAAGGTCGTGCAGGGACCCGATAGTGCCGAGGTATATATTCTCTTGCAACATCGCTGGGAGGATGAGAAGGGCAATGTCTATGCACATCGTATAGGTACGGGGCGAGAGCGCTTTACTCAATCGACCCAAGGTTGGGTCAATGAGTATGCAATAGATGTGCGTTATGGAGATATATCGGGTGAGGCATATTTTCGCCCTTATATGGGATTGCTCAATGGCAAGCGCAGCTACTCGTGCATGAATAGCAAAGGCAAAATAGTACCTGTACAGGAGATTGCTTGGGGAGCTCCCGATGAGGAGGTGACGCATATGCTTGTGATGGCATCGTCGGGTTGCGGTACGGCCTTTGTAGGTGCAGAGGGTACAACGTTGTTGATAGATAATATTTTTCTGGAGTACTAACCTATACTTTCTTTTATCATGATAAAACCACAATCTCTATCATTGGGTGACACGATAGCCATTGTATCGCCTTCGAGCAAGATTATGCCGGAATATATTGCGGGTGCTGTGGCTCGTCTTGAGGCTTGGGGATACCGGGTAATAGTGGGCGCACATGCCTATGATAGCTATGGCAATTTTGCCGGTAGGCCGCAAGAGCGATTGTGTGATTTGCGCGAGGCATTGCTCAATCCCGAGGTGAAGGCCATTTTATGTGCCCGAGGCGGTTATGGAGCCGTGCATCTGTTGGAGGGTATAGCCCCGCAGGAGATATGCGACAATGCCAAGTGGATTATAGGTTTTAGCGATATATCGGCACTTCATGCAGCGTGGGTCAATGCCGGAGTGATGTCACTGCATGCACCTATGTGTAAGCATCTTACGATAGAAGAAGAGAATCAATCCTCTACACAATATCTGCGTGCGATATTGTCGGGCAAGATGCCTCGATATAGTGTGGCTTCACACCCCCTCAATCGTTGCGGAGAAGCGACAGCAAGACTTGTGGGTGGCAATATGGCTGTTTTGTGCGGACTTTTGCGCACGCCATACGATATTTTTCAAGAAAATACCATTCTCTTTATAGAGGATGTAGGAGAGCGCACCTACAAGATAGAGCGCATGTTGTATAATTTGGAGTTGGCAGGAGTGTTGCCTCGCTTGGCCGGACTTGTGGTAGGCCAATTTACCGAATATAAGGAAGATGCGGGGATGTGCGCTACCATGTATGAGATGATAGCATCGCGAGTGTCGCGATATAACTATCCGGTGGCATTTGGCTTTCCCGTAGGACATGTGACGGAAAATCATCCCCTCATCGAAGGCGCACAAGTCACCCTATCGGTTACCCCCGATGGCACAACCTTGTGTTTCTAAAAGGGATTTCTTATCTTTACTGTTGATAATCGTTGTTTTGTGTATGTATGACGCACAAATGGCGAATGCTGAGATAGAATGTTATTGGTGACGATTGGGTGACTTCAATATTGCACCAGTTTTATGTTTTATCAAACAACACCTTGTCTTATTTCAACAAACGTCTATTCTCAACTTCTTTCAAAACTTTCATTTGCTGAATAGCTATTTGGTTTAGTTTTATGAGTCTTTCTCGTTGAGAAAATCCTTCATCAATAAAAACAGCATTTAGGCTCTCCATATTAGAAAGGCAAATGAGTTCGTTTATACTTGCATAATCTCGAATATTGCCTTTTAGTTCGGGATTTGCTTCTCTCCATTCCTTTGCAGTCATACCAAACATTGCTACATTTAAGACATCAGCTTTATTTGCATAAATAATGCTTGCTTGTAATGCTGTAATTTCAGAAGGAATAAGATTTTGCTTTATGGCATCTGTGTGTATATGATAATTGATTTTAGAAAGTTCTCTTTTGGCGGTCCATCCAATCAATTTCTGCTCTTCTTGTTTAAGTCTTTGGAATTCCTTGACAATATATAGTTCAAACTCCACAGAAATCCAACTTGCAAACTTAAATGCAATATCCTTATGCGCAAAAGTTCCACCATATCTACCTGATTTAGATATAATGCCGATGGCATTGGTGGCATTTATCCACTTTTGTGGAGAGAGCGTAAAAGCGTTTAAGCCGGCCTCTCTTTTAAACCCCTCGAATTCGAGGGGGTTAAATTGAGGGTTGTATAAACTTTCCCAGATTCCCAAATATTCAATGGTATTTCTGTTCCGCATCCAATTACCAATAACCGCTGTCGGGTCTTCACTCTTATGTCTGGCTATATCCGTTAATGAGATATAATCATTTTCGTTTACCGATATTACGGTCACATTGGTATTCTGAACAGTAATTTTTGCCATAATCTATATTTAGTGAAAGAGTTAGTAATGCAAAAATAAGAAGAATTCATGAGATGCCCAATAAAATTGCAAACCTTCGCATCTGTTGGTCTGCTTTGCTTTATTGCATGATATCAAATTGTTCAATTCACATCTTTACGTCGTAGAGAAAGCCTTTGAGTATCTTGTAAACGAGAGTAATAAGGGTGCAAAGGTTAATGTTTCTACTCTATGCTATGTGATTGATATGACCTTCAATATTTAGCAAATGTTGTTAAATCATTAATAGACAACATTAATTTTGCGTTTTGCATTCTCTTTCGTATCTTTATTGTATCTTTGTCCCTATGAATGTGATTTTGAAATATTGTTATATAGTTGCTTTAATGATGCTGACATTGTGCAGTTGTGGCAGTGTGTCGAAGCAATCGTCCGATGCAAGTTCCGATGATAAAATTGTGGCGGTGCCCGCCTTTGATGCCGATAGTGCCTATGGGTATGTGGCGCACCAAGTGGCTATGGGGTATCGCGTACCCGGTACAGATGCTCATAAGGCAACAGCCTTGTGGCTTGCCGACGAGTTGCGCCGACATCAAGCGCAGGTGATTGTACAAGAAGCGCAGGTGATGGCATATAATGGGGAGAAATTGCCCATGTACAATATTATAGCGCAATTTTCGCCCGAAAATAGCAATAGAATACTCTTGGCGGCACATTGGGATTCGCGCCCCTATGCCGACCGCGATAGTAATGCCGATAATTGGCGACAACCCATTGCCGGAGCCAATGATGGTGCAAGCGGAGTGGGTGTGTTGATGGAAATAGCTCGACATCTGGGTGTCGTTGCCCCATCGATAGGAGTGGATATTATACTCTTTGATGTCGAGGACTATGGAGCGCCCGAATGGATGGAGGGCGACTACACATCATCGTGGGCACTTGGCTCGCAGTATTGGGCTTCTCATCCTCACCTGCCGGGTTATAATGCACGTTATGGTGTGTTGCTCGATATGGTAGCGGCTCCGGGGTTGTGCTTTTATCGTGAGTATTTCTCACAACTTTATGCGCCTCATGTCATAGACAAGGTGTGGGAGTGTGCCCATCGTTTGGGCTACTCGGCACTATTTGTCGATAGGATGGGAGGTGCTATCACTGACGATCATATCTATATGAATAGGGCAGGAGTACCTTCTATCGATATTATCCAAATGGATGTAAATTCCGAAACAGGATTTTTTGCTCAATGGCATACGATAGAAGATAATATGGCACACATAGACCGCTATATGCTGGGTGCAGTAGGCCAAACGCTCATGACGGTAATATATGAAGAAAAATAAAATCAGTAAGATTATGACGATAGACCAAATTCAAGAAGAGATTATCGACGAATTTTCGATATTTGACGACTGGATGGATAAATACCAGCTTCTCATAGATATGGGCAATGCACTGCCGGCACTCGACGAGGCCTATAAGACCGACCAAAATCTGATAGAAGGCTGTCAAAGCCGTGTGTGGTTGCATGCCTGTTATGCCGATGGTATAATTACTTATCAAGCCGAGAGCGATGCTATTATTGTGAAAGGTATCGTTTCGCTTCTTGTGCGGGTATTGTCGGGGCATACTCCCGATGAGATATTGGATGCCGACCTGCGTTTTATCGAAGAAATAGGACTCACCGAGCATCTATCCCCCACACGTTCCAATGGATTGGTAGCTATGGTGAAGCAGATGCGACTTTATGCACTTGCTTTCAAGACACAGGCCCAAGCCTGATCAACCGTTGTTAAACACACTTCAACCATGAAAAAAATAACAGTATTTTGCTCTTCGTCGCAGCAACTCGACCAGCACTACTATGAAGATGCAGCCTTAATAGGCGAGTGGATAGGCCGTCATGATTGCACATTGGTGTATGGAGGCTCGGCTCGCGGCACTATGGAGGTGGTAGCTCGTAGTACCAAAGAGAGTGGCGGTAAGGTGCATGGAATCATACCGCAAAGATTTGCCTCACAAAACATGGCAAGCGAATGTGCCGACGAGGTGACTGTAACCATAGATATGCACGAGCGTAAGCGTAAGTTGTTGGCCGAAAGTGATGTCGTTGTTGTCCTGCCGGGCGGTGCCGGAACGATGGACGAATTTCTTGATGCCTATGTCGGTCGTAAATTGGGCTACATAAATGCGCCTATTATAGTATGTAACAAAGGTGGATTTTTCAATCCTTTGCTGGCGCAACTCGAACGTTGCTATGCCGAGCGATTTGCATCGCCACTCGAAGTGGGCATGTATCAGGTGGCCGATGATGCAGCCCATTGCTGTCGTATGTTGAGCCGATTGTTTCCTGCTTTAAAAGATAAGAAGAATGAAAAAGAGTAATCTATATACTGCTACGGGCGATAAAGGAACAACCTCGCTTGTAGGTGGAAAAAGAGTGTCGAAAGCCGATGTGCGCTTGGAGGCGTATGGTACAACCGATGAGTTGAATGCTCATATAGGCTTGCTTGTGACTATGATGCCCGATGGCGATGATGTGGCATTGTTGCGTCGCATACAGGATTGTCTGTTTATTGTAGGCTCGGCATTGGCAACCGACCTCGAAACAACTACCCTGCACGAGGCAAGTTGCCTCAAAGAGAGTGAGATAGCCTGTGTCGAACAACGTATTGACTATCTCGACAGTCAAGTGCCTCCATTGTGCAAATTTGTCTTGCCCGGCGGCGCTCCTGCAGCAGCACAAGCACATGTGTGTCGTACCGTGTGTCGTCGTGCCGAGAGGTGTATATGCGCTCTTGCCGAGTCGCATCGTGTAGCTGAGCATGTACAACGTTACGTCAATCGTTTGTCTGATTATTTCTTTGTGTTGGCACGTTATATCAACCATCAAACCTCTACGCCCGAAATTTTCTGGGGAGATAGATAATAAAAAGGCACATTTTTTAACATAAAAGATGTTATATATCGTAACGTGCATTGATAGTAAAACGGTGTAAATATTATATTTGTGCGATAAAAAAATCAATTTTTAATAAAATGTGAATATGAAAAAGGTATTTTGTTTGACAAATGTATTTATCTTGCTCGTTTTGCTTGTTGCTTGCGATAGTGTTGTCGTAGGAAGCAAAAAATACGAAACACGCACAGTAGAGTTGCCTCAAGATGTGCAGTATGATGCTATAAAAGTATATGACGATATAGATGTAAAGGTTGCCAATGGCAATCATGCCATCTCGATATATGCTCCTCACAATGTACAAAAGCATATTTCGACCGTTATTGTAGATGATGTGTTGGTAGTAAAGTATGCCGATGGGGCCAAGGTATTGGTTGATGAAGAGCCGGTAGTTTTTGTGTCTTATCCCTATCTTGTTGCTACACATAGTGTCGATACTGCTACCGGACAGCCCGTTCATAGTACAACATTGAGCACGTTGCGTGTCGAAGGTGACGGCGATATTGAAGTGCAAGCGTTGGATGTGCCCTTCCTCACTGCTGAGGTGATAGGTGGCGGTACTATATCGTTGCAAGGTGCCGTTCAAGAGGCAGTGTTGCGAGTAGATGGTTCGGGCGAGATAGATGCCGATAGAATGAAGGCTACCAAGATGACAGCTTCGGTAGATGGTAACGGCGATATAGAATGTTATGTGCTTGAGTATCTCGAAGCGCATACCACAGCCTTGGGCGAGATAAAGTATCAAGGCCCTGCTATGTTGCAAGTGACAACAACAGGTCGTGTGGTGCGTGATATAGATTGATTATAAACATATTAATAAATAGAACTATGAACAAGAAAAATTTCATTGCCTTGTGTATGGCAGTTGCTCTTTCTACCGGTGTGGCATGGAGTGACGATGATAATCACATGAATTATGTAACGCAAAATATCGATAATATAGGATATTTTGAAAATATTATATCAAATGCCTCATTTGATATAGAGTTTACACAGCGCAACGAGCAGACAGTAAGTGTCTATGGAGATCCTCAACAGGTTGGTAATGTCAATCTTACTCTCATGGGAAAGACTCTTGTGGTGGGAAATAAGGAGAATACCCAAGTGTCGCGCGTAAAAGTTATCATTACAGCTCCCGACTTGTTGTGCGTAGTGGCCGGTGGTAGCGGCGATGTAGATGTAAAAAACCTCAATAATGAAAGTTTTACTGCCACCCTATCGGGTAGTGGCGATATTGAGATTACAGGCTCATGTGATAAGGCCGAGTATAGTGTGAATGGTAGTGGCGATATAGATGCCGACGAGTTTCGTGTAGAATATCTCGATGCTACTGTAAATGGCTCGGGCAGCATAGAGTGCCGTTGTACCGATACCCTCAATGCCAATGTCGTGGGTAGTGGCGAGATAGAGATAAAAGGCCCTACTCGCATGGTAAACCGTGCCGGTCGTAAATCGGCCATTCGTCACGACCATTGATGTGTGAGTAGAAACAATAGTCGAGGGTGTGTCTATACTTGTTATGGCACACCCTTCTTCTTTATGATACCTTGCAATAATCTATTTTTCAAACAAGCATGATTTGCTTCTTCACTCGCCTTTCACTATCTTTAGATAAGATAGGATGCGGCTCGGAATAATCAAATTTCAAGCAAGCATGATTTGCTTCTTCTCTCGCCTTTCACTATCTTTGCCTCATTGAATGTAAACTAAAAATATCGATATATGCCTACTGTTCTGTTTCACGAAATCATTTTCGGACCTATTCGCAGTCGTCGATTGGGTGTTTCGTTGGGTGTCAATTTGTTGCCTCTCGAAGGTAAGTGGTGTTCGTATGATTGTATATATTGCGAGTGTGGATACAATGCCGATAATCGCGATGACCGTAAAATACATACCCGAGAGGAGGTGCGAGAGGCACTGAAGGACAAACTTGCCCGGATGCGTGAGGAGGACAGCCCTCTCGATGTTATTACCTTTGCCGGCAATGGCGAGCCTACGTTGCATCCGGAGTTTGAGGCTATTATCGATGATACTATTGCCTTGCGTGACGAGTTTTACCCCTTGGCCAAAATTACAGTATTGACCAATTCTACCCGATTGGAGGATGATGGTGTTTTCCGTGCCCTATGCAAGATAGATAACAACTGCCTCAAGCTCGACACCATGCATGCCGACACCATGCGCATGCTCAATGTGCCCGCCGGTCATTGCGATCCGGAGCGTGTTGTGAGAGCGATAGAGAGATTTGAGGGCGATTGTATTGTACAGACCATGTTTACTCGCGGTACACACAACGGACAGCGTGTAGATAATACTACCGAGGAGGAAATAGCCGACTGGCTCAAGGCCATAGAGCGCATTCGTCCTCGTCAGGTGCAAATATACTCTATCGACCGTGCCACACCCGAGCAATCGCTCGAAAAAGTACCCGTTGAGGAGCTTCGTGCCATAGGTGAGCGTGTCAAAGCTCTTGGCATAGATATCAATGTCGCAGGATAAATAAGTAGTTTTCTCTCTCCTATTTAAGAAATAATACATAACATAGAGGCTATTTCATTGCAACCATAGCACCTATGTGAGATAAAATAAGATGCCGGCCACGAGAAGTAGTCGGCATCTTGTTTTCAAGTATAGATTGGTAAAGTTTAAATCTTCATTTTGTGTCGCGATTGTTGCTTGACAGCATCTACAACATTGACAATATAGTCGCCCAAGTTTTCGGCCTCGGCAACGATGTCCATGTAGTATATACCCTCTTGGTAGTTGTAGTGTTGGGCATTGATGTTGTCCATATTGGCAGCGCGCAACTGGTTGCGGAAGTTGTTTATCTCATTCTCCTTGTTGTATGCTGCTATAATATCGCTATTCTCGCTCTTTGATAATATGGTAATAAGGCTGTCGAGAGCATCGGCATCAAGAGCCATGAGGGCATCTATATTGGCCATGATTTCTTCGTTGAACTTCACACCGGCCTCTTGCTTGCGCACAAGTGTGCGAGCCAAGTTGTAGCAACAGTCGCCTATACTTTCTATCTCGGTAACCATGGTGAGCATCGAGTTTACTTGCAACTTGCCATCGTAACTCAATCGACCACTTACCACTTTGTTCAAGAAAGAGGCTATCTCTATCTCCATACGGTCGCATATTTGCTCATACTTTTCTATGCGGCTGTATAGTTTTGAGTATGCTTCGCTACCCTCTTTTTCGTGCAAAAGGTCTTGTACCATTGTAAACATACGACGTACACGCTCGGCATATACCACAATCTCTTGGCGTGCTTGAGGCAAGTTCAATTCCGATGCGGCCATCATACCTGTACTGATATACTTGAGTTGGAACTCTTCGTCGGTAGCGCTCTTTTGTTTGATAACGGTAGTAACAATCTTCTCATACAACTTGACAAACCATATCATGATGAGAACGTTGCATACATTGAATACCGAGTGGAAAAGGGCCAATGAGAACGAAACGGTTGTTGCGGCGCGAGCAGCTTCGTCGGCGGGGAGAAGTGATGCCGATGAGTTGAGGAGATAGCTCACCTCGTCGGTTGTCATACCATTGATATGTCCTACAAGGGCAATAATCATGCGTGTGAAGGGGAAGAAGAATATCAACATCCAGCACACACCGAATATATTGAATAGGAAGTGCGCAAAGGCTGCTCGTTTGGCCGATACATTGGCCGACAGGGCTGCCATGTTTGCGGTAATGGTTGTACCTATATTTTCTCCAAGTACCATGGCAGCCGCAATCTCAAATGATATCCAGCCTTGGGCACACATAATGAGTGTGATGGCCATTGTTGCACTGGATGATTGCATGATGATGGTCATGATGGAGCCTATTAAAAGGAAAAGCAGTACCGAGCCATATCCCATATTGGTGTATCTGTTGAGGA
Source organism: Barnesiella sp. (assembly GCA_045645425.1). Classification (GTDB taxonomy): domain Bacteria; phylum Bacteroidota; class Bacteroidia; order Bacteroidales; family Barnesiellaceae_A; genus Barnesiella_A. The sequence continues at coordinate 82,419 of JAZRIS010000004.1, read as the reverse complement.
ACTCCAATGCTCCGGGGTTGTCTTGCAAATTGGGTACCGAATCTTTCATAAACTCCATACCCAAGAAGAGTAGCGAGAAGCCAATGAGGAACTCACCCCAGTAGCGGCGCTGGTTGTTCTTTGAGAAGATAAGAGGGATAGAGATAGCCATAACGGGGAAAACCACGTCTGCAATCTTTACAGTAAAACCAAATATGGAGATAATCCATGCAGTCACGGTAGTACCTACGTTGGCACCCATGATTACGGCTATAGATTGTGTAAGTGTCAAGAGTCCGGCATTGACAAAACTTACAACCATAACGGTTGTGGCCGAAGAAGATTGGATGAGTGCTGTGATGAGCATACCGGTAAATACGCCCATGAAGCGATTGTTGGTCATCGATGAGAGTATCTTCTGCATGCGGTCGCCAGCGGCTTTTTGCAAGCCTTCACTCATGATTTTCATTCCATATAGGAACATTCCTAATGCTCCTACAAGTGTCAAAAAGTCAAAAAACGAGTATTCCATTACGTTTAATTTTGGATATTTTAGTTGTATTTTTCGCTTTTATTTGTTATTTTAGCACCATAAAAACAGGTCGCCAAATTTATTTGCAAAAATAAACAAATAAAAATATTTGTGATAAAATTGAATGATATATTTTGGCATCGTTTCAAATTTTAACATTCTTATCAAACCTGCACACCATGAACAAGCCTATTGCCATTTATTGTCGTAATACACGCTCCTATATCGATGTTGAGGGCGGTGAAACATTGCTCAGTCTTTATAATCGTATGGCTATCAATATGCTGCATCCTGCTATTGTGGCGAGGGTTAATAACAAGTCGGAAAGCCTCCGGTATCGTATATACAACACTTGTGATGTCGAATTTGTCGATATTACCGATGCTTCGGGCATGCGCGCCTATGAACGCTCGCTCAGCTTTGTGTTGTATAAGGCTGTGCATGAGCTTTTCCCCGGAGAAACACTGCGCATAGAGCACTCTGTTTCAAATGGAAAATATTGCTTGTTGGGCGACTCAAAGACCCCTGTTGAGAAGGATAAGGTGGAGGCTCTTCGTGCTCGTATGCAGGCGATTATTGATGATGACCTTCCTTTTGAGCAAAAAATGGCTCACACGAGCGATGTTGTCAAGATATTTCAACGACAAGGGCTTACCAAGAAGGTAGAGCTACTGGAAACGGTGGGAGATCTCTATACCGAGTATTATGAGTTGGATGGCCTTGCCGATATGTATTATAGTTGGTTGGTGCCTTCAACGGGATATTTGAAAGTGTTTGATTTGCAACCCTATGCCAATGGTATGTTGCTCTTGCCTCCGTCTAAGGATGATTTTACCGTTGCCGCCCGACCTATCGACCAATCGAAGATGCTCGATGCTTTTGACCGTTATAACACATTCAATCAGATTATAGGATTGAGTGGAGTGGGGCGACTCAACAAAGCTATCGAAGAGGATAGGGCATCGGACCTTATCAAAGTAGCCGAGGCCTTGCATGAGAAGCAGATAGCCGCTATGGCAGAGGATATTGCCGAGCTGTTCCATCAAGGGGGTGCTCGCATTGTGCTTATTTCGGGTCCCTCGTCGTCGGGTAAAACAACATTCTCCAAGCGACTGTCGGTGCAGTTGATGACCAATCGCCTTATTCCGGCTGCCATATCGCTCGACGACTATTTTGTCAATCGTGTAGATACTCCGTTGGACGAACATGGCGAATATGACTATGAGTCGTTGTATGCGCTCGACTTGGCACGTTTCAACAGTGACTTGCAGCGCCTACTTGCGGGCGAGTTGGTTGCTTTGCCTACCTACGATTTCAAGAGTGGCACTCGCATCGACAATGCCAAGAGTATGCAACTTACACCCCATACGGTGCTCATACTTGAGGGTATTCATGCGCTCAATCCCGAATTGACAGCCTCTATTCCTCAATCGCAAAAGTATGGTATCTATGCCTCGGCGCTCACCTCGCTCTCTATCGACGACCACAACTGTATTCCCACTACCGACAATCGCCTTTTGCGTCGCATTGTGCGCGATGCCAAGACACGAGGTGTATCGCCCAAAGATACTATTGCCCGCTGGCCGAGCGTGCGTCGCGGTGAGGATAAATGGATATTTCCCTATCAGGAGAATGCGCATGCTATGTTCAATTCGTCATTGCTCTTTGAGTTGGCAGTAATCAGAGATTATGCAATACCGGTGTTGCGCTCGGTTCCTCGCAACTGCCCCGAGTATGCCGAGGCTTCTCGTCTGCTCAAGTTTTTGCATTACTTCCGCTCTCTATCGGAGAATGAGATACCTCCCACATCGTTGCTTCGCGAGTTTCTGGGTGGTAGCAGCTTTAAGTATTGAAAAAAAGTTGCTATGCACTCGCTGTGCACAATGTTGTAATAAGTATCATTTCTCTCGCTCCTTTGTTGCTGTCTTTTCGTAAGATAGGATGCGGCTTGGAATAATCAAATTTCAAGTAAACTTGATTTGCTTCTTCACTCGCCTTTCACTATCTTTAGATAAGATAGGATGCGGCTCGGAATAATCAAATTTCAAGCCAGCTTGATTTGCTTCTTCACTCGCCTTTCACTATCTTTGTGCAGTAAAAAGCCTCAAAAGATTATGAAGAGAGAAGAATTTGAAATTATGGCTCCTGTGGGTTGCTATGAATCGTTGCAAGCAGCTATTCAGGCCGGAGCCGACTCGATATATTTTGGTATCGAGGGGTTGAATATGCGTGCGCGCTCGTCGGTAAACTTTACTATTGACGACCTCCATAATATAGCTCAAATATGTGATGAAAACGGGCTGAAGAGCTATCTTACCGTCAATACCATCATCTATGACAATGATATGGAGTTGATGCGCAAGATTATCAATGCGGCTCGCGATGCCGGTATATCGGCTATTATAGCAAGTGATGTGGCGGCTATGACGTATGCTCGCAGCATAGGTGTCGAGGTGCATTTATCTACTCAGCTCAATATATCGAATGTGGAGGCGTTGCGCTTCTATGCCCAATTTGCCGACGTGGTAGTTTTGGCTCGCGAGTTGAATATGGAGCAAGTGGCTCATATATATCGTGCTATCGAGGAGGAAAATATTGTAGGTCCTGCCGGTAAGCCTATTCGCATCGAAATGTTCTGTCATGGAGCTTTGTGTATGGCGGTATCGGGCAAGTGCTATTTGAGCTTGCACGAAATGAATCATTCGGCCAACAGAGGTGGTTGTATGCAGATATGCCGTCGTTCTTACAATGTTACCGACCGTGAGACGGGTGAGGAACTTGCTATTGAGAACCAATATATCATGTCGCCCAAAGACCTTAAGACAATACACTTCCTCAATAAACTTGTCGATGCCGGTGTACGCGTCTTCAAAATAGAAGGTCGTGCCAGAGGTCCCGAATATGTGAGTACGGTTGTGTCGTGCTACAACGAGGCGATAGAGGCATGCCTTAATGATACCTTTACCGATGAGCGTATTGAAGAATGGGATACTCGCTTGGCTACGGTATTCAACAGAGGATTTTGGAACGGATATTACTTGGGACAACGCCTTGGTGAGTGGTCGAAGAACTATGGCTCTTCTGCCACCAAGCGCAAGGAGTATGTGGGTAAGGGTGTCAAGTATTTCTCCAACTTGGGCGTGGCCGAGTTCTTGCTGGAGAGTGGCGAGTTGTCGGTAGGCGAGGAGATACTCATTACCGGTCCTACAACAGGTGCACTGTTTGTGGTTGTTGAGGAGATACGAGTAGCTCTCAAGAGTGTCGATAAGGTTACCAAGGGTCAGCACTTCTCAATCAAGCTCGACCGCAAGATACGTCCTTCCGATAAGCTATACAAGTGGGTCAGTACCGACCGTAAACAATAACAGTTGCTCGCCATGAGTAGGTTGTGTGCTATACTATCGATGCTTGTGCTATGGGTTGTTGCCGTGTGTGCTCAATCGTTGGCGACAACCGATGCCGCATCGGAGTATGATAGGGGTGTTGCCATGTATTGCGATGGCAATTATGCCGGATGTTGCGATGTGATGTCGGCATTGTTGCAACGCAACGATGCGGCGCAATATCACGAAAAGGCGGCTTTTTATGCCTCTATGTCGCAAGCCCGGCGTGCGGTTGAACGCACTCCCTACCTGCTCGGTCGTTATCTGTTGGAGTACCCCTATTCGTTGCATGCAGACGAGATAAATCTTGCCTTGGGTTATTATTACTACAATGTGGGTGAGTATAACAAGGCTATCGAGGCATTGCAGAAAATAGAGCTTGAAACTATCAAGCATGCCGAGCAGGATGATTATTGCTATCGATTGGCCATGTGCTACATCCGAAGTGATATGTCCGAGAAGGCTCTCCCTCTGTTGCAGGCTTTAATACAAAATTCTCCACAATATCGTGATGAGGCTCGCTACCTTGCCGGTTGCATCTATTATGAGAATGGCGATTATGACCAAGCTCGTCATGTGCTCAAGCAGATACATGCAGGCTCGATTTATAGCAATAGAGCGCAATATTTGTTGGTAAACATTGATTTTATCAATAATAATTATGCCGACTGTATCGTGCAGTGCGAGTCGTTGCTCAATGCCGACTTGGAGCAACAATACACTACCGAGCTATGTCGCATAGCCGGCGAGTGTCATTATCGCATGGGCAATGATGATAGGGCATATGAATACCTCAATCGTTATATGGATGCGTGTCCCAACCCGATGCGCACAACTGTGTATATAGCCGGTATATTGTCGTATAGAGCCCGACAATATGAGCGTGCAGTAGAATTGCTGGGTAGTGTTGTAGGTGAGGATGACAACCTCTCGCAGAACGCATATATGCACATGGGTATGGCTTATCTGCAACTCAAAGATGCCCGTAATGCCTATAATGCCTTGGCGCATGCCGCCGATGGCAGTCACGACCCGACAATAAGTGAGATAGCCTTGTATAATCAGGCTCTGTGTGCCTATGAAAGTAATTTTGACCTCTTTGATAGCACCTTGTCACTATTTGAGAAGTTTGCACGCAACTATCCGCAATCGGTCTATATCGACGATGTGCATACCCGCATATCCGACTTACATATCAATTCTCGCAATTATCTTACGGCTCTTGATTATATAGACCGCATCAAGAAGCCTTCGAACGATATGCTCAAACAACGGCAACAAGTACTCTATATGATAGGAACGGAGTGCTTTGCCAATAATCGTCTTTCGGATGCCGAAAAATGGTTTTCTCAAGCCTCCAACATGGGCGATTATGCGCCCGAATATCGTGTGCGTTCTCTCTATTGGTTGGGTGAATGTTATTACCGCAGAGGTGGCTATAATGAGGCGATAAAGTGTTATAAGCAGGTGATAGAAGCCCATGTGACGATAGATGCTACTACTGTGGCTCTGGCGCAATATAATATGGCATATTGCTATTTCCGACAAGAGAATTACGAGCGTGCATGTGCGGTATTTGAACTATTTGTCAAACAAAAGACGGCTACCAATGCTTTGCTCGTCGATGCTTATAGTCGCATGGGAGATTGCCATTTTCAGGGACGTGGATACTCACAAGCCGAGAAGTATTATGCGCAAGCGGTTTCATATCAATGTGCCGGTAGTGATTATGCCTTGTTGCAACAAGCTGTGGTGATCGGAGTGAACAAGAACTATGATCGTAAAGTAGCATTGTTGCGCCGACTTATCAGCGATTATCCTCACTCGGAGTACAGTGCCGAGGCTTATAGCGAAATGGCTGCAACGTATATCTCCCTGAAAAACAATGCCAATGCCATAAAATCCTATGCTGCTCTCATAGAGAAGTACCCCAAGCATGCATTGGCTCGCAATGCCATGTTGCAGCTGGGCGCTTTGTATTATAACACCAAGGAGTATGATAGCTCGATTAAGGCCTACAAAAAGCTCATTGTGCAATATCCCACGAGTAGCGAGGCAAAATTGGCAATCGACGACCTCAAGTCGATTTACATAGAGCTAAACAGGGTGCAAGAGCTGTCCGATTTTATGCACCAACAAGGCTTGGACTATCGCCGTAGTGAGTTGGACTCTCTTACCTACATGGCAGCCGAGCGCAGTTATATGACTAATGGCGATGTTGAGTCGCTACGGAAATATGTGACTCAATTTCCCAAAGGTGGTTATGCCGCACAAGCATACTACTATATGGGTAATGTTGCCGATGCCGAGTTGAAGTATGACGAGGCTCTCTCATGTTATCAACACTCCTTGCAAGCCGATCCGCATGGTGTGTATGTTGAGGATGCTCTCTATCGTTGTGGAGATATACTCTTTGAGGGGGGACAACACCAACTTGCAGTAGCTCAATACCTGCAGTTGGAGGAGGTGGCTGCAACCTCCGATGTGCGCCGGAATGCTCAAATAGGTGCGATGCGTTGTTACATATCTTTGCAACAGCATGTTGAGGTTATAGCAGTTGCCAATCGTATATTGGCACATAGCAAGATATCGCCGGAGGTGGAACAGGAGGTGCGTTATTGCCGAGCACAAGCCTACCTCGCCGAGGGAAATGTAGATGCCGCATATACTGATTTTGTTTATTTGGCTCAAGATACACGCAACTTATATGGTGCCGAGGCCGCATACAGAGTGGCTCAATATCACTATGATAATAACGACGTGGCCAAGGCCGAGGCCGCTGCCAATGAGTTTATAGAAAAGGGTACACCGCATGCCTATTGGTTGGCACGCAATTTTATCTTGTTGTCGGATATATACATTGCCAAAAACGATGCTTATATGGCTCGACAATACCTCGTTCAACTGCGTAACAACTATCCCGGTGGTAATGACGATATAGTAGAGTTGATAGATAAACGACTCGAATTACTCACCAACGATGCAAAATAGATTGATGTATGAAACGATATATTCTATTACTATCCATTATACTTGCCATGGTTGCGAGGGCGTATGCCACCGATACTTTGCAACGCGAGGTAACGATAGTGCGCAATTTTACCCCGGTGGTGCGCCCGGCCGACAAAATCAATACGTTGCCACCTATCTCTGCACCCCAATTTCACGTGGCTCCTGTTGCCTATTCTTTTGACGCCTACTCGGCAGAGGTTGCTCCGGCTCTCTCTCGCTTTGATGTGCCGGGTGTAGCAGATAATAAAGACACCTTTACAAGATACAACGGCTATGCAACCTTCGATATGGGTATGTATATGGCCATGGCGGCCAATGCGGGATATAGCATACTTGACACCACGCACGACAAGTTGGGTGTAGCGGCTCGCTTTACCTCGCTCAATGGCGATGTGCCGGTAAATACGCATGCGGCGTATGTGACACAAGATGTGACACGGCAAACATACTATGATGTGGGTGCGACGGTGCGTTATGCTCACATATTTGACAATAATCTTACGCTATCGGCCCAAGCCTCATATCGTTATATCGACTTCAACTACTATGGCGTGATGGCCAATCCATCTTCATACGCCATACAACCTATGCAACAAGTAAACAGCTATCAAGCCGAGTTGCGAGTGGATAATAACGAAGCCCGCCACTATGACTATGAGAAGTGGCATGTTGTGGCAGGATATGGCTATTATGGCAATAACAACGGATTATATACCCGGGAGGGGTCGTGCGAGCATCACGCCTATATCGATGCCTCCTATGCACAGATGCTCGGTGAGCGATGGTATGTAGGAGGTGATGTAGCGATAGACTATTTGCATTACATGGGAATGTTGTCATCATCAACACCGCTCGAAGAGGTATTGAGCGGCAAGGTAGCCCCTGCCACGCAATCTCACAATCATTTTGTACTGCAACTTCTGCCACATGCGCAATGGAGTCGAGAGCGCATGAGCCTGCGATTGGGAGCCAAAGTAGAAATATCGGGCGGTGATGGCCCTGTTGTCTATATATCGCCCGATGTGCGATATAATTGGGAGTTTGTAAAGAACTACTTCCTCTTTGCCACCATCAATGGAGGCAAACGACTCAATACGTGGGGCAATATGTCGCAAGGTTGTTTCTATTTCGACCCATCACAGCCCATTGCCTCAGAGTTTACAGCGGTAGATGCACAATTAGGATTGCGCATGCGCATCATCCCCGACCTCGCCATGACACTATACGGAGGCTATGAGATAGCCGATAGAGCCCTGTTTCAGCAAATAGACGGCCTCACACCCACCCTTACATGGAGTGCCCTCGATGCAACATGCGTCAAGGCCGGCGTACACATAGAAGCCGATATAACCGACTATCTCACCCTATCGGCCGATGCCGCCTACCGTCAATGGCAACACGATGGCCGGATGATAACCTACCATCGACCTCGATGGGAAGCCAATGCATCGGTAATGGTGCGTCCCATTGCGCAGTTGGATGTAAAGTTGGACTACAACATGCAACTCGAAAGAGATTATGGCATCTATGGCAAGTTGGCCGATATACACAATCTGCAGCTCTTTGCCACCTATCGCATCTTCGATTGGCTATCGGTATCATTGCATGGAAACAACCTGCTCAATCGTCATCACGACTATTACTACGGCATGCCCGCCCCCGGCATACAAGTCATGGCCGGAGTCGCACTCAAGTTTTGATATACATTATCACCCTATCCCTATGCAACCCATAGCGATAGCACAAAGAGAAACATCCCAAGAGATAAAGCCGAAAAAACAGTCAAAAATTTTGCTATCACAAAAAAGCGCACTATCTTTGTCGTCGCAAAACAAAACCGCACTGCGAAAGTAGCTCAGTTGGTAGAGCATAACCTTGCCAAGGTTAGGGTCGCGGGTTCGAGTCCCGTCTTTCGCTCATCCGTTGCCCGGATGGTGGAATGGTAGACACGAAGGACTTAAAATCCTTTGACCATTGCGGTTGTGCGGGTTCAAGTCCCGCTCCGGGTACTGAGTTGGACACTTCACACGAAGTGTCCAACTTTTTCTTTTTATGGCCCTTGCAACATGTTGGCCAAATATAGAGCCTATTTAACACGTCCAAGTTTTTGTCAATATTTTTGTGATATATTTTGATTGTTTTCCAAATTTTTCTATCTTTCGGGTAAAATGCAAAGAAAACATCTTGCAGCAAATATGGCACCATCCGCAAGGGTGTTTTAGTAACAGCTCCTAAAGCAGATTAAACTATGATTACAGGCGAGATTAAAAATCGTATAGATTCTATATGGGATACCTTTTGGACAGGTGGTATTACCAATTCTATTACCATTCTTGAGCAGATGACCTATCTGTTCTTTATGAAGATGCTGGATGATGCACAGCGCACCAAAGAGGCTAATGCCAATGCTTGGGGTACTGCAATCAAAGATCCTACGTTCAAGGAGGGTATGTGGCACAACCCCGAGACCGACAAGGATGTTCCTTACGAGCAACTTCGTTGGAGTGTATTCCGCAATATGGAGGCAGAGGCAATGTATCGTACCATTTCCAAGGATGTTTTTGTGTTCATCAAGAATCTTGGAGAGGGCAAGGAGAGTGCATACAGCCGTTTTATGGCAAATGCTACCTTCCTTATTCAGTCCCCTCGTACTCTGACCAAGATTGTTGAGGGTATCAATGCCCTTGATATGAACAATCGAGACACGATGGGTGATGTCTATGAGTATGTATTGGGCAAGATGGCTGCATCGGGTAATAATGGTCAGTTCCGCACCCCTCGACACATTATCCGTATGATGGTCGAACTGATGCAACCCTCCTTGAAAGACACCATTTGCGACCCTGCTATGGGTAGTGCGGGATTTATTGTAGAGAGTGCCAAGTATATACAACAGCACTACAAGAGTGAACTGCTCAAGAAGGAGCACTCCGAGCACTACAAGAGTGGTATGTTGCACGGCTTTGATACCGATGCAACTATGCTCCGTATCGGTGCGATGAACTTGATGCTTCACGGTGTGGATAACCCCGACATTGCCTATCGGGATAGCCTTTCGACTGACAACACCGATGAGAACCGATATACCCTTTGCCTTGCTAACCCTCCATTTACAGGCAGTTTGGACAATGAGGCGGTGAGCAAATCCCTGCTTGCCATCACCAAGACCAAAAAGACCGAGTTGTTGTTCCTTGCTCTCTTTGTGCGTATGTTGCAGACGGGAGGTCGATGTGCAAGCATTGTTCCCGATGGAGTGTTGTTTGGCAATAGCACAGGTCACAAGTCTATCCGCAAGGAGTTGATTGACAACCACCGTTTGGAGGCCGTTATCTCTATGCCTTCGGGAGTGTTCCAACCCTATTCGGGTGTGAGTACCGCAATCCTTATCTTCACCAAGACCAATGCAGGAGGTACTGATAAGGTGTGGTTTTACGATATGAAGGCTGATGGTTACTCCCTCGACCAAAAGCGTAACGAGGTGGCAGAAAATGATATTCCCGATGTGGTTGCCCGCTTCCATAACCTTGAGGGAGAGGCCGACCGTACCCGCAAGGAGCAATCATTTCTTGTGCCCGTAGATGAGATTCGAGAGAAGGGATATGACCTCTCGATGAACAAATACAAAGAGGTGGAGCGTGAGGCGGTTGTATATGATGCACCAGAGGTCATTATGGAGCGTATAGAGCGTTTGGAAAACGAAATCCAAAACGCATTGGTTGAACTGAAAAAGATGATATAGACTATGATAACAAGAGAAGAGTTGTTAGATTTGCTAAAGAGCACCGAGACTTATCGTGTTGAGAAAACTATCTCAACCACCAATATGGATAAGTTCTGCGAGGCTATCTGTGCTTTTGCCAATGATATGCCCAATAGCAAGAAGAAGGGCTATTTGCTCATAGGTGTCAATGACGATGGCAGCCGTTGTGGGCTGAAAGCAACCGATGACATCCTATTGCGAATATCGGCTATTCGCACCGACGGTCACATTCTTCCGTTGCCTGTTATGACAGTTGATTATATAACCTTCGATGATGGTGATGTAATCGTTGTAGAAGTTACCCCCTCAATATTGCCCCCCGTGCGATACAGAGGTCGCACATATATCCGAGTAGGCCCACGCAAGGATATTGCCACACGCGAGGAGGAAGATATTTTGGTGGAACGACGCAGTGCCAACTTTCCCACATTCGACACAACCCCTTGTGCCGAGGCAACCATCGATGATATAGACACCGAGTTAATCACACGCACCTATTTGCCACGAGCCATTAGTGAGGATGTTTTGTCACAAGATACTCGTAATATAAAGGAACAACTGGCAGCACTCCGTTTGTATGACCTGAAGACCGACCATCCCACCAATGCCGCAATCATCTTGTTTGGCAAACGCCCTGAATACTTCCTGCTCGGGAATTATATTCAGTTTGTGCGCTTTAAGGGTGTGGATAATGCAGCTGATATTACCAATCAGTTTGAGTTCAAGGGGTCATTGGCTGCCGTACTTCCAAAGTTGGATACATTCATTGAGACCTCGATTATTCAGAGTCGCCCTGTGCCTGTATCAGCCTTGAAGGAGGAGAATAAATATAACTATCCTCTGTGGGCTGTTCGTGAGCTGATGATGAACGCTGTAATGCACAGAGACTACAAAACACATACACCCACAAAACTCTACCAATATAGCGACCACTTGGAGATTACCAACGCAGGAGGCTTGTATGGCAATGCCCGCCCCGAGAACTTCCCCAATGTGAATGACTATCGCAACCCAATAGTTGCAGAGGCACTTAAGACTATGGGCTATGTGAATATGTTTAATCGTGGAGTAGCCCGTGTTCAGACCCTCCTTGAAGAGAATGGTAATGGTCGTGCCAACTTTGTGATCGATAGAATCACAACATTTGGAGTAAATATCAAGGATGCTTCGCTAAATGATGTAGTTGATGGGGATACTGACACAAAAACTACCCCAAAAACTACCCTAAAAACTAGCACAAAAACTAGCACAAAAACTAGCACAAAGATTATTACAGCACTAACTAAAAATCCTCAAATTACGATTATTGCCCTTGCTGAGCAAATTGGAATTTCAAAGGGTGGCATTCGTTGGCATCTTGATAAACTCAGAGAAGAAGGCATAATCAAGCGTGAGGGCAGTAGCCGAAACGGCAAATGGGTAGTGATTAAGAAACAATAGCCAATGGATGAGGATAGCAGACAGGTAATAGAGAGGCTTGCTGAGGCGGTAGATAGCCACAATGCAACTCTTGAGCAGCTAATCGAGGCAGTAAATGGCCCCGATTGGTGGGTTATAGGCATTACCATAGTCAATGCAGTCATTATGGCATGGCTGGGCTGGCGACAGTACCTACTGCAACGGCAACAAACCAAGCAAAATGGTTATGAATTATATCGTCAAATGTATGCAATAATTAGAGATATTGATTTCTTTGCAGAAGTTCTTCTAAATCGTTTGTACGAATATTTTTCAATGCCCATTCATCGTAAAATGTATAAAAACTATTTAGAGCATTTACAAACTCAAATAACAAAATTTGATGTTCAATTGGCAGAAAAATCAATAGACTTCAAAATTTGGCTTCCTAACAATAAAAAGGAAGTTGAATACTATAAAAGTTTGGTTTATTCTATGCGATTATTTGTACAGTTTCTTATACACATGGAAATGGATAGAGAAATTCTTTATATCGACAACTACGATAACCGAGCTGGAATTAATGCAAGCTATGGCGATTACGTACTTTTAATAGACTCCATGGTTGAAAGGACGCCATCTGACGAATACAAAAGAGCATTGAAAGAAAGCATATTACAATTTATCCAAGAAAGAAAATATATATGCCAAATGCATTTTCTGGAAAAAATTGAAAAGTTTTGCAAATATGTATAACCCCGATACTAACATTATAAATTATGTATCGTCCTAAAAAAGTGTTACAGGATTTGACACAAAGGGAGGTGAATACCGACAATTTGTTAGTGTTAGAATTTAAGACAGAATGGTATAACAACCAAAAAGAGGATAAAGATAAAATTCAAAAATATATGGATTTGTCAGGAGAATATAAATTCAAATTTGGGGCAACTATTTTAATTGGTAAAGATAGATCACAAATTGAGTGGATTGAGTATAAAAAACTATGAAACAAGGTTGGAAAATAAAGAAACTCGGAGAGGTTTGTTCTATTACTATGGGTCAATCTCCAAGTTCTGATACATATAATGACTCTGAGGGATTGCCATTCTTTCAAGGCAATGCTGATTTCGGCAAGATACATCCCTCTATTAGAGTATATTGCAATGCTCCTATACGAATTGCAGATGTTGATGATATTCTTATCTCTGTGCGTGCTCCTATTGGAGCAATAAATATTGCCGATTGTAAATGTTGCATTGGTCGAGGTTTGGCATCTATTAGAAATAACGCAGAGGTTGCAAATGAATATATTTACCACGCTCTGATTGCTAATAAGGAGAAGTTGATTGCGCAGGGTACGGGTTCAACATTTAAGTCTATTGGCAAAGAAGCATTAAAAGAGTTGTCTATCCCTGTTCCACCTCGTGAGGAGCAGGAGAGGATAGTGGTGGAGTTGGATTGCTTGAGTGGTGTGATTGAGAAGAAGCGTGAGCAGTTGCGAGAACTTGATGCGTTGGCGCAGTCAATCTTCTACCAAATGTTTGGCGACCCCATCACCAACGAAAAAGGTTGGGAAGTCAAATGTTTAAGAGATGTTAGCACAATAGGAACGGGTGCAACTCCAAGCAGAGAAAAAGAAGAGTTATATTATGGGGGAGAGATACATTGGGTGAAAACAACTGAAGTACAAAATTGTGATATACATAGCACAGAAGAAACTATCACACAATTAGCGATAGAACAAACTAATTGCAAGGTTTATCCACCTAACACTTTATTGATGGCTATGTATGGCCAAGGTAAAACAAGAGGACAAATAGCAAAGTTAAAGATAAGTGCAGCGACAAATCAAGCGTGTGCAGCCATAATGTTAGATGAGTCAAGATGTATATTGGATTTTATATATGAATTATTGCTAATCAAATATGAAAGTATTAGAGCAATGGCAAAAGGTGGAAATCAAGCAAATCTTAACCTTAAAATTGTCAGTTCTATACCAATAATATTACCACCACTTGCTCTCCAACAAGAGTTTGCAGATAAGATTGAGGCGATAGAGAAGCAAAAGGAGTTGATTAAAAAATCCATATCCGAGACCGAAGAGTTGTTTAACAGCAGAATGTCGTATTACTTTAACTAAATGCAATGATTATGGATGAAGCATTAAAGCAAGATATTAAGGATGCGATTGAAAGTTCAGGTTTCCCATTGGAACACTATGTAGATGGGATTCTTCGCAAACATGATTGGCAGACAATTACGAATCGCCAATACATCGATGATGTAAAAGGAGTAGAGCGAGAAATCGATATAATTGCATATAAGGTTGAGAAGGATGATGTTGAAAAGATTGAATACATAACATCTCTCATTATTAGTTGCAAGAAAAGCTCTGCAAGCAAATGGTGTTTTTTAACTCGTGATGCAAACCATAATGATGTTAATACCGATTGGACTCCATATCATTATTGCACGAATGATAAAGTCTTGTCATATATGACCAAAAATCATCGTGAAATAATTATTGACAGGTATTTAGACCATAGAGCGATAAAACATTTGTACAATTTTGACAAACGAGTGTTTGCATATCAAGTTTTAACCGAGAATATAACTAAGGTAAAAGAAAAAAATAGAACAAAGGAAGAACGGCATTGGGTTATTGCCAAAAATGAGGCGTTGCACGATTCAATTATCACACCTATCAAGGCTTTGGATATGGAAAAACGCTCTCGTATAGAGCACCATAATAATAGACCATATAATCGGTATTATACATTTCATATTCTATCTATTTTTGATGGAGATATGATTCAATCTCATCTTGATAAAGATGGTGAGATTGATAGCACCGATATTACCCATATCAATTACCTTAATAGGCACATTGTAAATAAAATAGATGATTTTTATATTGTTAATTTTATAAAAAAGGATATTTTTGATTATAGATTAAAGTTGTTTGATTACCTGCACCAAGAAAATGCCCGAACTTTGCCAAAACTTATCAAATATTTTTACGAGAATATTTTTGATGATAAGGATAAGTTAGGTATGTTTTGGAAATTATTTGAGGATACCATAAAAGGTGATGTTAGAATTATAATTAACGGAGCAATACCGCACGCAACTATTAAGGGTATATCAATAACTCCACTTAAAAAAGACGATATACTTGAATTAGCAGTAAGCTGCCATCCTTTGATAGATAATAATGATGTATTGAGAGCACTTAACGAAGATGAGTACCTTCAAAAAAGAGTAAGTCAATTATTAAAACAATATTTCAGATACGAAGGTGATTTCACTTTTGTTGAAGGAGATGATTTACCATTCTGAAAAATCTTGAGTTTATGAGAAATTTCGACTACATACGCGATTTAGGTCTTGATGAACTCTACCGATTTTGTTCGGCGGCAGAGGATAATCAGGTGTGCAACCCTGAGATAAGTGCTATCAACTCTCGCAGGGCGCTGGAGTATATTGTTAGGGCTCTGTATGAAATGAAGAACCTACCCATAGGTGAGCGCACATCGCTGTTTGAGCTTGTTGATGGCGAGCCTTTTCGCGAGTTTATAGGCGATGATAGGGTGATGATGGCGGTGCACTATGTGCGCAAGGTGGGCAATAATGCAGCTCATGCCGCCTCGCCAGTGAGTCGTAAGGAGGCTTTCTTCTCGCTACTGAACATCTATAATGTTGTGGGTGCTATCCTCGTGAAACTGCGTGTGGTTGAAGATGTAAAACCATTTGACAAGAGTTTAATACCCTCTACAACCGAACAAGCTACTATAATACCTACAAGGGTTGTACTGCAACCTACCGACCCCATTATCACCATTGCCGACAAGGAGGCAGTAAAAGCACCAGAGCCTGTGGTGGAGATTGCGTGTGATATATCGGAGGCAGAGACACGAAGGATGTACATTGACCTGATGCTGAAGGAGGCAGGATGGGATATTCTCACCACTGAGGGTGCTGTGCAGCCTTTGAAAGCGTGCATTGAGGTAGAGGTTAAGGGTATGCCCAATGCTCACGAGGTGGGATATGTGGATTATGTGTTGTTTGGTGGTAACGGCAAACCTTTAGCAGTAGTTGAAGCAAAGCGTACATCTGTTTCACCCATCAAGGGCAAGCATCAGGCAGAACTATATGCCTATTGTTTGGAGAAGCAGTATGGTGTGCGACCTGTGATATACTACACCAATGGTTTTGAGACATATATAATTGACGGATTGGGTTATCCTCCTCGCAGATTGTTTGGCTTCCATACGGCTAACGACTTGGAGTGGATGATTCAACAGAGGAGCAGGAGGGATATAACAGATTTCACGGTCAAAGACCACATCACCGACCGAGCCTATCAGAAGATGGCAATCAAGGCGGTGTGTGAGCACCTGAACAAGAAACACCGTAAGGCTCTGCTTGTGATGGCAACAGGTACGGGAAAGACACGAGTATCCATATCGTTGGTGGATGTGCTGATGAGGAATGGATGGGTGAAAAATGTGCTGTTCCTTGCTGACCGCACCTCACTCGTAGGTCAGGCACACAAGAACTTTGTGAAGTTGTTGCCCTCGACCACGACCTGCGTATTGAGTGATAACGGGGATAGAGACCTGAATGCCCGCATCACATTCAGCACCTATCAGACAATGATTAACTACATCGACACTGATGACAAACCATTCTCGGTGGGTAGGTTTGACCTGATAATCATTGATGAGGCACACCGTTCAATCTTTGGCAAGTACGGAGCGATATTCAACTACTTCGATGCAATGCTTGTGGGTCTGACTGCAACCCCAAGAGATGAGGTTGAGAAGAGCACCTACGACATATTTGAGATGGAGCAGGGAGTGCCAAACTATGCCTACGAGTTGGAGGATGCTGTATCGGAGGGATATTTGGTAAACTATCATGGCTTCAAGCGGGGCTCGATGATTCTGAAGGAGGGTATCAAATATGCCAACCTCACTGCCGAGGAGAAGCAACAGATGGAGCAGATATGGGAGTATGAGCAGATAACAAAGGCAATGAAAGGCTATGAACAGCCCGAAGAAATGCATAATGTTGCTGCCGAACCTCAAATGACCTATGGCACACCGAAATATGTGCGTGATATATCCAATAACGAGATATTCAGCTATATATTCAATATCTCGACAGTTGATGCAGTATTGCAAGACCTGATGGAGAATGGCCAAAAGGTGCAGTATGGCGAGCGAATAGGTAAGAGTATCATATTTGCCTACAACCATAGCCATGCCGAACTGATAGTAGAACGCTTCAACAAGCTATATCCCGAATATGGGGCAGACTTCTGTGTGCTGATAGACAATTATGTGACTTATTCACAGGATTTGATTGATAAGTTTGAGGTAAGAGATAATAATCCTCAAATAGCCGTATCGGTAGATATGCTTGACACCGGAATTGATGTGCCCGATGTGCTTAACTTGGTATTCTTTAAGATTGTGAAGAGCAAGATTAAGTTTATGCAGATGATAGGTCGTGGCACTCGTTTGTCAGAAAATATCTTTGGAGATGGTAAGGACAAGGAGTGTTTCTACATCTTCGATTGGTGTCGAAACTTTGAGTATTTTGAGAAGAATCCCAACGGCCAAACGGCACCATCATCTATGTCGCTTACCGAACGTATATTTGGGTTGAGAGCCGATATAGCTTTCTACTTGCAACATCAAAAGTATCAAGAGGATGAGTATTGTCGTTCGCTACACGATGAATTGAAAGTCATCTTGAAGGAGCAAGTAATGGCATTGTCGGATAGCCATATATCGGTGCGTGCCAAATGGGCTGATGTAAGCCACTTCAAAGACGAAAATGCATGGCTGTCGCTGTCGGAAGTTGATGTGCACACCTTGAAGAATGAGATAGCTCAACTCTTACCCAAGAACACTTTAGAGCCTACGGCAAAGATATTCGATGCGTTGGTATTAGCCATAGAGCTCAGCCTTGTGAGCGACGAAGTGAAAGCAGACAGAAAGATTGCTAAAGTAAAAAACATTGCCGAAACACTCATTGAGAAAAAAGCAACACTACCGCAAGTGCAAGCCAAGATGGCAACGCTGATGGATGTATTGTCGGTAGCAGCGTGGGAGAATGTATCACTCGGTTGGTTGGAGAAGGTGCGCAAGGAGTTGAGAGAGTTGTTGCAGTTCCTTGTAGGAGATAAAGGCAAGAAATTTGTAATCGACATCAAAGATATCATAACCGATGATGGTAGTGCCGAGAGTGTGCCTATGCGAGTGTCGTACAAGCAGCGCATTATAGACTTCCTTGCAGCCAATAGAAACCTACCCGTACTGAAGAAAATATACAATCTCGAACAGCTTACCTTGGAGGATGTTAATGAGCTTGAGCGCATCTTGTGGGAGGAACTTGGAAGTAAGGAGGATTATGCCGTCCATACACAAGGAATGTTGTGTGGGGGTAATGTGGCAGCCTTTATCCGCTCACTGATAGGTGTAGATAGAAGGGAGGCTTTGGAGAAATTTAGTGATTTCTTGACGGATAGTGAACTCAATGCTGAACAGGAGGATTTCTTGAACACCATCGTGCAGTATGTGTGTGAGAATGGTGATATTACAAAGGAAATTGTAGTGAACGAATCTCCATTTGACGAGCGTTTGGTGCTATTCACTCCATACATGATTCCACTTGGAAAGTATATAGATAATATCCATAATGTTATAACGCCACCGGGATATAGCCCCACGGGTGTATATGCATCGTAATGAATAGATTGAAAAAGGACTTTTAGATAAGCTACTCGCTAAAATGATTTTTTGGGGGCGGGTGGGGTATAAAAGAAAGAGGCCGTGGCTGTGTGAGCTGCGGCCTCTGTGTTTGTATTGTTTTTTCGTTGTAGATTGTGTCTTGTCAGATGGCAATTTCGAGGATTTCAAATTTTATTTTTCCTGCGGGTGCTTGCACTTCAACAATGTCGCCTACATGGTGTCCCAAGAGTGCCTTGGCGATGGGTGTGGCGATAGAAATTTTACCGGCACGGAGGTCGGCCTCGGTTTCCGATACGATGGTGTATTCCATTGATGCTCCGTTGGCAATGTTTTTGATTTTCACACGGTTGAGTAGTTGCACTTCCTCGGTGTTGAGTCGGCTGTCGTCGATGATGCGGGCATTGGCAATGGTGTCTTTGAGTTGTGCGATGCGCATTTCGAGCATGCCTTGAGCTTCCTTGGCGGCGTCATACTCGGCATTTTCCGAGAGGTCGCCTTTGTCGCGTGCTTCGGCAATAGCGGCTACTACACGGGGACGCTCTACGCTCTCCATGTGGTTGAGTTCTTCTTTGAGTTTTTTCAGACCTTCTTCGGTCATATAGTTGTAAGCCATAATACGGTGTATATAATCTGTTGTTAATATTGTTGTTGATATATGTTATCTCATACAGGGCACAATAAAAAAGAAACCCCGCCGATGCGACCGGGTCTCCCTTTATTATTACGAGGACAAAGGTAGGGCTTTATTTTGGCTTATGCAAGTAAAAGTGGATATTTTTACTTTTTTGTAATATATGCTGTTAGCCCATTATTTGTGCCAATTTTGCTATCAAATCGTCTAAACTTTCGGGGCGAATGAGTTGTGTGCCGTTGTTGGCTATGATGTAGCAAGTGGGTAGCGATTGTATGTCGTATAGTGTGACGAGGTGCGACTGTACGTTGTCGGCTTCGTGCACGCACACCCAAGGCAGGTTGTCGGCTACTGTTTGCCAACGGTTGAGGTCGGTGTCGAATGAGACTTGATATATTTCCAAGCCTTTGTTGTGGTATTGGTCGTATATCTCGTTGAGGCGGATGTTGTAGGCGGGCGAGTATTCGAGGGCGTAGGCCGTGAAGTCGAGCAGTACTGTCTTGTTGGCGGTTGCAATGTCCGATAGCTTGTGCATGTTGCCGGCGAGGTCATAGAGGGCTATTTCTATGTAGCTCACTTCGTCGGCTTCTACTTCTATGGCTTGTTTCTGCTCGTTGCGGCGGGCAGCCATGCCTTGCAGAGCTATGTCGTGCAGTAGCTTGGTGCGGGGTGCATCGGGTGCATATATCTGGTGGGCTGTGGCCGAGGCGGCAATGATGCGGTTGTCGTCGTAGTTGAAAGTGTCGAATATGGGCAGTCCGTTGATGCGTTGCATGAGGATGTAGTACGATACTGCCGATGCGGGTGCTTGCAATACCAGCTCGCTCATGCGTTGCTTGTAGGCGGCTATGCTATCGAGGGCGAGTAGTCGCGAGGTGTTGTCGTTCATGGCTTCTGCCACAATGGCTTTGAGGCGGCTGCCTTGTATGGCTACTTCGCGCATGATGTTGCACTCGTTGCTACCGGCTATGGTGTAGTTGGTGGCAAAGGCTTGTGCTTGGCTGTTGCAGGTGATGTGTGCGACTGTATCTATAACAAGATTGATGCTCTGATTGCCCATGCGCAGGCGATAGAATTGCGCGTGTTGGGGCACGGCGTGGGTAAATCGGTAGTTGCCCTTGTCATTGAGCACGACCGAGTCTATCACTATGGGGCGTGTGCCGGTGATGTTTTCGAGATAGAGGGTAGTACTGTCGGCGTGGGCTATTGTGCCGTCAATGGTAAATTGCGGTGTGTTGTTACATGATGTTATCAATGTAGCTATGGCGATAATGGCCGTGAAGAGTATTTTTTTCATGTTGTGAATTATAATTTTATTTCGGTTGCAAACCTACACAAAAAAATTGGATTATGGAAGAGAATATCACCCAACTCCACATGATGCAAAATGTCATGATATTAAATGTTAAAGATATTTAATATTTGTAGTGCACTGAAACTTTTTATATTACTAACATACCGAAAAAAAGATATATACATATATTTGTATGATTATTCTTTGCTCCGCTTCAATTAAATTGAAATATTAACTATGTAAAACTAATACTTTATGAAAACAAATCTACGCATTGCACTACTTGCATTGGTGTGCGTGTTGTGCAGTTTGGTACCCATTGGGGCGCAAGCTATGACAGAGGCAACGTCGGAGGGTGAGTATAACTACTCGGTCTATCTTGACAATCGCAAATTGCCGGGTGATCAGATGTATGTGTTTATACAAGAAAGCGCCGGTACCATCACAGATCGCGATATTGTGGGTAGCTATCCCGGTGCTGCCATGACACGCAATGCCCAAGGCTTGTGGGAGCATACATTTACTTCGAGGGAACTTATTTCTCCCATCGTATCGTTTAGCAATGGTGATAGTGAGCAAACAGCCTATTATACATTTGTCAGTGGCAAAACATATGTTATAGAAGATATGTGTGTCGATGGCATCTACTATATGCTTGTTAATGAATGGTTCAGTCAGGTAGATGTGACATATAGGGGTATGAGCTACTATGAACATGCCAATGAGTACGCCGGCTCGATAGTATTGCCTTCTACTATTACATACGAAGGTCATGACTATGATGTGATGGGTGTAGCTCACAGAGCATTTCAAGATTGTGCGCAAGTGACAGATGTATCTGTTTCTGAGGGTGTTTCTTGGATAGGACGTTGGGCATTTGCAGGATGTGAGAATTTACAATCGATAACAATGCCAAAGAGTCTCTCTTACATTCACGATAATGCATTTTATTATTGCAATGCACTCGAAGTAATATCTATAGATGCCGTTATCCCACCTGCAGTGCATGAAAATACATTTAAAGGGGTTGATAAATCTATTCCTGTGATTGTGCCTAACGGTAGTGAGGAAAAGTATAAGAATGCCCGATATTGGAAAGATTTTACCAATATCGTAAGCAATAATGAGGGCGCCTCTAAATATACATGGACAGCCTATCTCAAGAACTCGCAATTATCGGGCTATCCGATGTATGTCTATATGTGGGATGCCGGAGACAACAACAAGGAGCTGTTGGGCTCGTGGCCGGGTGTGGTTATGACAAAACAAAGCAATGAACAATGGATATATACTTTCCAAACAGATTATGAATTGAAACAACCCATGATTATTTTCAATAACGGTTACGGAGAGCAGACCGAGGACCTCGTCTTTGAGAATAACAAGGTGTATGAGTTGTTAGATGAATTTACGCTTGATGGTATTACATATAAGACTACCTCAGAATCGAGTGTCGAAGTAGTGTCGGGTGCCGGTTGTTCGGGCGATGTCGTAATACCTGAGGTGGTCGAGTATGAGTATATGAATTATAACGTTACTTCAATAGCTAATAGCGCCTTTAAAGGTTGTACACAGCTCACATCAATATCTATACCTCGCTTCTTGAGTTATATAGGAGCATATGCTTTTGATGATTGTCCTGCCCTGAAGCGTGTTGAGTGGAATGCTATGTATTGTCAAACATATAGAGAAGAGAATAATATATATCCTCCGTTCCTCAATTATGCTACACGCTCATGCAGTGTAGAGGAGATTGTTTTTGGCAACGAGGTACAGGACATTCCTACAGCTCTTTGTGCCGATATGAAATTGTTGAAAAACATAGAGTTACCTGCAACTGTTACGACAATAGGTGATTTTGCCTTTGCCTATTGCGAAGGGTTGCAATCGGTAACTCTACCCGAAAATCTAACTTCGATAGGCGAAATGGCATTTGGCGGTTGCACATCGCTATCAACACTCACTATTCCTCGCAATGTAACTGTCGTTGGTGGTAATGCCTTCCAAGATTGTTTGGGTCTTACATCGGTAAAATGGGATGCGAAAAATTGCAGAACTTATGCTCTTAATGGTTATGTTTATCCTCTCTTTACAGCGGCGCAGGGTGTCATGAATATAGAGAAGTTTGAGTTTGGCTCTGAAGTGCAGATTATACCTATCGGATTGTGTTGGCAATTGAGCAAATTGCAATCGGTAGAGATACCTCAAGGTGTGAAGGAAATAGACGACTTTGCTTTCTATAGAAGCGGATTGAAATCGATAGACTTGCCATCGAGCGTGTCGGTATTGGGAGCATCGGCTTTCTGGAATTGTGAGGCGTTGGAGCGTGTAACACTTGCCGAGGGGTTGCAAGAGATAGGCAATTATGCCTTCTCACGTTGTACCAATCTCAAGTCGATTGTTGTGCCCAATAGCGTGCAACGATTGGGCGAAGAGGCATTCTGGGGCTGTAGCAACTTACAATCGGCCACTATTGGCGATGGTGTTACTTGCATAGGCAACTATACCTTCTCGCGATGCGAAAATCTTGCCTCGGTAGAGTTGGGTAAAAACATAAGTGCATTGGGCCAAGAGGTGTTCTGGAGTTGTTCAAGCCTTCGCAGTATTACATTGCCAGAGAGATTGACAGAGATAGGACAATGGTGCTTTGAGAAGTGTACATCGTTGCGTGATGTATATGCCCTACCGGTTGTTCCTCCTACTATTTGCGATGGAACATTCACCACAGAAGTGACACTCAATGCCACCCTGCATACACAGCCCACTGCCAAGAGCGCATATAGCGCAGCCTTGTATTGGCGCGATTTCTCGTCTATCGTAGGCGATTTGTCGGGCGTTGAAGGTGTAGAAGCGGATGGCTGCCAAGTGAATGTCGTAAACGGCACGATAACAATAGAAGGAGTGGCCGACGATGCAATAGTAAATATATACTCGGCACAAGGAGCATTGTTGCACAAGACAACAGTAGCTCGCGCATCGAGTGTAGAGTTGCCTCATGGCGTATATTTCGTGCAAGTAGAAAAATTGGTGCGTAAGATAGCGATGTAGAATTTTTGCACCGATTGTGGGTAAAATATCCCCATTAACACAGGGCGAGTTGTGATGACGAAGCTGTGTTAGTGGGGATTTGTGTAGTGTCCATCAAGCTCGCAAATAAGGATGAAGAAGAGGGCGTGAGCGAGATAAAAGGTATGATAATCTATACCTTATATTAAAAAATAGATAAATTTATTTTGTTCTCCACCGAGATTGAGTTATCTTTGCACGATTTTTTAATGGAAAGAAAATAAAGAATTTATGAATGTCGTAAAGAAGACCATCGATTTGGGTGATGGAAGAACCATTACCATCGAGACCGGCAAGCTGGCAAAGCAAGCCGATGGTGCCGTAGAAGTGCGCATGGGCAATACAATGTTGCTCGCTACGGTATGTTCGGCCAAGGAGGCCGGAGAGGGTGTTGATTTTATGCCCTTGCAAGTAGAATATAAAGAGAAATTTTCAGCAGTAGGACGCTTCCCCGGTGGTTTCACCAAGCGCGAAGGTCGTGCATCGGATTACGAAATCCTTACAGCTCGTCTTGTCGATCGCGTATTGCGTCCTTTGTTCCCCGATAACTACCACGCCGACACATTTGTAAACATCACTATGTACTCGGCCGATGGTGTAGATATACCCGACGCATTGGCAGGTTTGGCAGCATCGGCTGCAATCGCCGTATCGGATATTCCCTTCAACGGTCCTATCTCGGAGGTGCGTGTAGCCCGTGTCGATGGCAAGTTCCGCATCAACCCCACCTATGCCGAGTTGGAGCGTGCCGACATGGACTTGATGGTAGGTGCTACCTATGACAATATCATGATGGTAGAGGGTGAGATGAACGAGGTTTCGGAGCAAGACTTGCTCGAAGCATTGAAGACCGCCCACGATGCTATCAAAGTACACTGCCGCGTGCAAGAGGAGCTTGCCGAGGCTGTTGGCTCGACAGTGAAACGTGAGTATTGCCATGAAATCAATGACGAGGAGTTGCGTGCCGATGTAAAAGCAAAATGCTACGACAAGGCCTATGCAATAGCTCGCCAAGGTAACGCCGACAAGCATGGTCGTGCTGCTGCTTTCGAGGCTGTATGTGAGGAGTATCTCGCAGCCATGAGCGAGGAAGAGCGCGATGAGAAAGAGGCACTCGTGCGTCGTTACTATCACGATGTAGAAAAAGAGGCCATGCGTCGTTGCGTGCTTGATGAAGGTATGCGTCTTGACGGTCGTCAAACAACCGAGATACGTCCCATCTGGTGTGAGGTAGATTACCTTCCCGGTCCTCACGGCTCGGCTGTGTTCACTCGTGGCGAAACACAATCGCTCTCGACTGTTACATTGGGTACAAAACTCGATGAGAAGTTGCTCGATGACGTGCTCAACCAAGGTCACGACCGCTTCTTGTTGCACTACAACTTCCCTCCCTTCTCAACCGGCGAGGCCAAGCCCGTGCGTGGTATAGGTCGTCGTGAGATAGGTCACGGTAACTTGGCCAACCGCGCTCTCAAGAGCATGATACCGGCCGATTATCCTTATTGCATCCGCATCGTATCGGATATTCTTGAGTCTAACGGCTCGTCTTCAATGGCTACCGTATGTGCCGGTACACTTGCCTTGATGGATGCCGGTGTGAAGATAAAGAAACCCGTATCGGGTATTGCAATGGGCTTGATTACCGATAACGCCAAGTATGCCGTTCTCTCGGATATTCTCGGTGATGAAGACCACTTGGGTGATATGGACTTCAAGGTGACAGGTACCCGCGATGGTATCACTGCCACTCAAATGGATATAAAGGTAGATGGCTTGTCATACGAAATTCTCGAAAAAGCCTTGTTGCAAGCACGCGAAGGTCGTATGCACATCCTCGATAAGATAGAGGCTACCATTGCCGAGCCTCGTGCCGACCTTAAACCCCATGCTCCTCGCATCGAAACTATGGTGATACCCAAAGAGTTTATCGGTGCAGTGATAGGCCCGGGCGGAAAGATTATCCAAGGTATTCAAGAGGCCAGCGGTGCAACCGTTACTATCGAGGAGATTGATGGTGCCGGTCACATTGAAATCTCGGCTCCCGGTCGCGATGCCATCAACGAGGCATTGCGTCGCATCAAAGCTATCGTGGCTCAACCCGAGGTGGGCGAAACATACACCGGTGTTGTGAAGTCGATACTTGCATTTGGTGCATTTGTAGAGTTTATGCCCGGCAAGGATGGTTTGCTCCACATCTCGGAGATAGGCTGGAACCGTGTTGAAAGCATGGAAACTTCGGGTATCAAAGAGGGTGACGAACTCACTGTCAAGTTGCTCGAAATCGACCCCAAAACCGGTAAATACCGCTTGTCGATGAAAGCTCTTCAACCCCGCCCCGAAGGCTATGTAGAGCCCGAACGTCGTGAGCGTCGCGAGCCTCGCAATGACCGTGGCGAGCGTCGCAACAACAACAATCGTCGCGAGTTCCGTGGCGAGCGTCGTGAAAATCGTGAGGAAACACCCAACAACGATTGAAAATAGATATAAGATAACTATATCGCAATAATCGTCAAGAGAGGAGTATCGCCATAAGATGCTCCTCTTTTTTTGCATCTACACGCTTGGCTCCTAAATGGTGGTATAATGGTAAAAAGTAGTTGGTAAAACCGTATATAAGTTACTATATATCAGGTAATTATAACATCTTTGATGAAACGCGTTTCATCAAAGGTGTTTTTTATGCAAAAAACAAGAAGAAAAAGGTGCCCGGAATGTCATATACATAAAGAGGTTGCGAAGAATTTTCGCAACCTCTTTGGCGTTTTATCAAGATATATACTGTTTCTTACAAAGCGGGGTGGCACTCCATACCGAATGCTTCGGCTACACCGGGGAATGTAACCTTGCCATCTACAACGTTCAAGCCCTTGGCAAGACCGGCATCGGCACGGCAAGCAGCCTCCCAACCCATATCGGCCAACTTGATGGCATAGGGGAGAGTAGCGTTGGTGAGGGCAAGAGTAGAAGTGCAGGGAACAGCACCGGGGATGTTGGCAACGCAATAGTGTACGATACCATCAACCTCGAAGATAGGCTCGGCATGAGTTGTGGGGTGAGAAGTTTCGAAGCAACCACCTTGGTCGATAGCCACATCGACAAGCACTGTGCCGGGACGCATCAACTTGAGCATGTCGCGAGTAACGAGGTGGGGAGCCTTGGCACCGGGGATGAGAACAGCACCGATAACGAGGTCGGTAGTGGGCAACTCTTGCTCGATGTTGTAGCGTGAAGAGTATAATGTTTTCACGTTCTTGGGCATAGTCTCGCTGAGGTAGCGCAAGCGGGGTAGAGAAATGTCGCACAAGGTAACATCGGCACCAAAACCGGCAGCGATGAGAGCGGCATTTGTACCTACGATACCACCACCCAATACAAGTACTTTGGCAGGCTTAACACCCGGTACACCACCGAGCAATACACCGCGTCCGCCTTGAGGTTTCTCCAAGAAACGAGCACCTTCTTGAGCCGACATGCGTCCGGCTACCTCGCTCATGGGAATGAGCAAAGGAAGACCTCCATTGCGATCGACAACAGTTTCGTATGCCAAGCAAGTGGCACCACTTTCGAGCATGGCATCTGTCAGTTCACGGTCGCATGCAAAGTGGAAATATGTAAAGAGGAGCTGACCCTTGCGAACAAGTTTGTACTCGGGTTTGATAGGCTCTTTTACTTTGATAATCATCTCGGCAATGGCATATACGTCTTCGATAGTGGGAAGGATAGTAGCACCGGCGGCTACATAAGCTTCGTCGGGAAATCCGCTGTTTTCACCGGCAGTGTGTTGTACATATACGGTGTGGCCATGAGCAATGAGCTCTTTGGCACCGGCGGGGGTTAAAGAAACACGGTTTTCGTTGTTCTTAATTTCTTTGGGAATACCAATAATCATAGTTGTATAGAATTAGGTTTTTTGTTGCGGGTAAAGATAATGAAATTAAATTGAGAAATAAAAAACAAAAAAAAGATTTTTTTGTGATGTGGAGCAAAAAAATATTACTAATAGGGTATAGTATGTTGCAAAGTGAGTACCTTTGTGATGTTATAGTAGCACGAATATGAATATACGTCAAGCCTATTTGTCGGAGTTGGATGTCATAATGTCTATCTTTGAGGCTGCCAAGGCCTATATGTATAGTGTGGGTAATACGATGCAGTGGGGCGACGACTATCCGCTTCGCGAGCTTATCGAGCAGGAGATTGTCGATGGACACTTTTATGTGATGGAACACGCAAGTGAGCCGGTTGCCGTCTTTTCGTTTGATGTGGCTGTCGAGCCTACTTATGCTGTTATAGAAGATGGCATGTGGCACTATGATGAGCCGTATGGTGTGGTGCATCGTTTGGCATCGAATGGTCGTGTAAAAGGTATTGCCGACTGCTGTTTTGCTTGGTGCAAGAGTAGGCATCACTACCTGCGTGTAGATACTCATTGTGACAATGCTACAATGTTGCAGGCCATAGAACGACAAGGATTTGTGCGCAGTGGTATTATCACGCTCTCGCGCAATGGTGACAAGCGCATTGCTTATGAATGGCATATATAATACAATACATTGTAATAATATATAGAGATGAAAGAAATGGTTATTACGCCTTATGGCGGGCTGGCAAACAGAATGCGTGCGCTTAATGCCACAATGGAGTAATAGTGCCTTGTAATGTTGCGAATGTATGAGAAAAAAACTACATTTGCACATAATTGATATGACCTTGTGGTATGACAGACGACAATTTCGATATACGCAGCAGTCGTTATGGCGATAATGAACGAGAGTTTGAGAAGGCTCTTCGTCCCTTGTCGTTTGACGACTTCAGCGGACAAGATAAGATAATAGAAAACTTGAGAGTGTTCACGATGGCGGCACGCTTGCGTGAAGAGCCTCTCGACCATGTGCTGTTGCATGGCCCTCCCGGATTGGGCAAGACAACCTTGGCCAATATCATAGCCAATGAGTTGGGTGTGGGTTTTAAGGTGACATCGGGACCTGTGTTGGACAAGCCGGGCGACTTAGCGGGCTTGCTCACATCGCTTGAGCCCAACGATGTGTTGTTTATAGATGAGATACATCGCCTCAGCCCTATTGTGGAGGAGTATCTCTACTCGGCCATGGAAGACTATCGCATAGACATCATGATAGACAAAGGCCCGGGAGCACGTTCCATTCAGCTCACACTCAATCCCTTTACGCTGGTGGGTGCGACAACACGCAGTGGCTTGCTGACAAGCCCGTTGCGAGCCCGCTTTGGTATCAACTGTCACATGGAGTACTATGACCACAATGTATTGTGCAGGATAGTAGAGCGTTCGGCACGATTGTTGCAAGTGCCTTGCACGCATGAGGCCGCTGTTGAGGTTGCAATGCGCAGTCGTGGTACACCTCGTATATGTAATGCCTTGTTGCGTCGTGTGCGCGACTTTGCACAAGTAAAGGGTACGGGGCGTATAGATATAGAGATAGCACGTTATGCGTTGGAGGCTCTCAATATAGACAAGTATGGTCTTGACGAGATAGACAACAAGATACTGACAACCATTATAGATAAGTTTAAGGGAGGTCCCGTAGGACTGACAACGATAGCGACAGCCTTGGGCGAAGATGCCGGCACACTCGAAGAGGTGTATGAGCCATTTCTTATCAAAGAGGGATTTATCAAGCGCACACCGCGAGGTCGCGAGGTGACCGACTTGGCATACAGCCATCTGGGTCGCACACGAGCCGGATGGGGCGGACTATTTGACAATGAGGTATGAGTAACGGAGTGAGAGGGCTTGTCAAGGATACCGTTGTATATGGGCTGAGTAGCATAGTGGGACGATTTCTCAACTGGCTCTTGGTGCCCATGTATGTGCGTGTGTTGGCATCGCCGGGCGAATATGGTATTGTAACCAATCTCTATGGATGGACAGCCTTGATATTGGCGGTGCTTACACTCGGAATGGAAACAACTTATTTCCGATTTTCGACACGCCGTGATGAACAAGAGCCCATGCGCGTGTATGCCAATTCGCTCATAAGTGTCATCATCATAGCTTTTCTTTTTGCTTTCATGGGCTTTGCCTTTCTGCATCCTATCAGTGATTTTCTTGGCTATGCGGCGCATCCCGAGTATGTGGGTATGCTTATCTTTATTGTAGCCTTGGATGCGGTTTGCAGTATTCCCTTTGCTCGACTCAGGCGTGAAGAAAAGGCATGGAAGTTTGCCGGCATCAAGTTGGCCAATATAGGGCTGAATATATTGCTCAATATCTTTTTCTTGATACTATGTCCTATTATCTATCGCCATGTACCACAAGCGGTAGATTGGTTTTATTCTCCGCAATATGGTGTAGGGTATATCTTGGTGTCGAATGTCATAACTTCTATTGTCAATCTCTTGTTGCTCAATAGGGAGTTTCGAGGTTTTTCCTATCGCATGGATATGCCTCGTATGCGTCGTATGTTGCCATACGCCATACCGATATTGGGCGTAAGTATTGCGGGAGTTCTCAACCAATCGGTCGATAAGATACTCTTTCCGTTTCTCTTTGCCGACAAGGCCGAGGCGACGATGCAGTTGGGTATATATGGTGCGTGTTTCAAGATTGCGGTAGTGATGGTGATGTTTATACAAGCCTATCGTTATGCCGTAGAGCCTTATATCTTCAAGCGTAATAGAGAGGCCGATGATCGTCGCAGTAATGCCGTCACAACGCTCTATTTCACTATATTCTCATTGTTGATATATTTGGGTGTGTCGTTTTATCTCGAAGATATACTCAAGTATCTGGTATCGCCGGCCTATTATGAAGGGCTCAAAGTGGTGCCTATCGTCATGGTGGGTGAGTTTTTGTTTGGGTTGTACTTTAACCTTTCGTTCTGGTATAAACTCAACGACCAGACCTATTGGGGAACATGGTTTACAGTGATAGGATGTATTATTACGATAGCTGTCATTGTGTTGTTTGTTCCTGTCTATGGTTATGTAGCGTGTGCATGGGCAACAGTGGCATGTAATGGCGTGATGTTGATACTCAGCTATACGATAGGACACAAGCGTTATCCGGTGCCCTATCCGTTGCGTAAGATAGCAGGATATATTATATTGACTGCCGTATTGTTTGCGGTGGGTATGTATGCTCCCATTGATACAGCACTTTGGCGCATCGTGTGTCGCACTGCACTCTTGTGTGTATATGTGGCAGTGGCGGTAAAAACCGAAGGGTTGATACAAATGTTTAAAAGGTAAAATAGAGAAGCAAGGGTATAGAAGATGAAAAAAAAATTGTACCTTTGCGCTCCATAACAAAAAAACGAATAACTGAAAATGAAAGTAGCTATTGTAGGTGCCAGCGGTGCCGTAGGACAGGAATTTTTGCGAGTACTTGAAGAACGTAATTTCCCTATCGATGAGTTGCTGTTGTTTGGTTCTTCGCGAAGTGCAGGAACGACATACACCTTCAGAGGAAAGGAGATAATTGTTCGTGAGTTGAAGCATAATGATGATTTCAAAGGAGTAGATATTGCCTTTACATCGGCAGGTGGTGATACCTCGCGCGAGTATGCCGAGACAATAACTCGTCATGGAGCTGTGATGATAGACAATTCGAGTGCATTCCGCATGGACGATGATGTGCCTTTGGTAGTGCCCGAGGTCAATGGCGATGATGCCTTGGTGCGTCCTCGCGGTATCATAGCCAATCCTAATTGTACAACCATTCAGATGGTTGTGGCGTTGAAAGCAATAGAAAATCTATCGCATATAACCCGTGTTCATGTGGCTACCTATCAAGCCGCAAGTGGTGCGGGAGCGTCGGCAATGGCCGAGTTGCAACATCAATTTGAGCAACTTATAGCAGGAGAGAAACCTACTGTTGAGAAGTTCTACTATCAGTTGGCTTACAATCTCATACCTCAAGTAGATGTCTTTACCGACAATCTATATACCAAGGAGGAGATGAAGATGTATCACGAGACACGCAAGATAATGCACTCGGATGTGAAAGTGAGTGCCATGTGTGTGCGTGTGCCTGTGTTGCGTGCTCATAGCGAGGCCGTGTGGGTAGAGACCGAGCGACCTATCAGTGTCGAGGAGGCTCGTCGAGCATTTGCATCGGCCGAGGGTGTGGTGTTGCAGGACAATCCCGAGGAAAAGTCATATCCTATGCCTCTTGACAAGGCCAATCAAGACCCTGTATATGTGGGTCGTATTCGTGAGGATATTACCAATCCCAATGGATTGACTTTCTGGTTGGTGAGCGACCAAATAAAGAAGGGTGCGGCTCTCAATGCTGTGCAGATAGCCGAGTATCTTATCAAGAAAGGCGATATAAAGTAGTCACAACCGATAGTAATAAAATAGCGAGGGCAACCCAATTCTTGATGAAGGGTTGCCCTCGTTGTGTATGTAAGAGTAGGCTGTTAATGGCGAGGGAGTGTCACTTCGCCTACATACGACTTTTTCATTGCTTGAATAACTTCTTGCGAAGAGAGGTTGTGACCAAAAAGGAACATCAGTTTGGCCAACGCTGCCTCGGTGGTGCTATCGTAACCACTTATTACACCTATATCGCGCAGGGTGTTGCCTGTGCGGTAGAGTTCCATTTGTACACTGCCTGTACTGCATTGCGTAACATTGACAATGACTATACCGCGATTGACAGCATCGCGCAACTCGTCGAGGAACCAATCGTATCGGGGAGCATTGCCCGAGCCAAACGACTCAAGAACCACGCCTTTGAGCCCGGGTATATTGAGCGCTTGATGTATGACATGACGATTGATGCCGGGGAATAGCTTGAGCACAACAACATTGTTGTCCATGTTGTAGTGGGGCTTCAAGGGCTGATTATTGTCGGGATAGTGTATCTCTACATCGTCGTAGTTGATGTTGATACCCACATGAGCCAACAAAGGATAGTTGGGCGAAACAAATGCGTTGAAAAATTGAGCACTCACCTTGCAAGTGCGGTTGCCACGCATAAGAGTGTTGTCAAAGAAGATACATACTTCGGGTACACGAGGTCGTCCTTGCTCGTCTTTGTCGGCAGCAATCTCAATGGCTGTGATGAGGTTTTCTTTGCCATCTGTGCGCAACATGCCGATGGGGAGTTGTGAGCCGGTGAAGATAACGGGTTTACCCAGATTTTCGAGCATGAAACTTACGGCCGAAGCGGTGTAGGCCATTGTGTCGGTACCGTGAAGAACAACAAAACCATCGTATTTCTCGTAGTTGTCGGCAATGACTTGTACAATCTTGGCCCATTGCGAGGGCTCTGTTTCGGAAGAGTCTATAATGGGGTCGAATTGCATGGTAGAAACCGAATAGCCCAAGCGACGCAATTCCGGCACATTGTCGAGCAGATGATTAAAGTCAAATGGTTCGAGAGAGCCGGTTACCGGATTTTGTGTCATACCGATAGTACCACCGGTATAGATGATGAGTACAGATGTTGATGGTGTTGTCATAGCATTTATGTTCTTCTTGTTGTGTGCAAATTTAGTAAATGCTTTTTAAGAGAACAATCATTTTACTAAAAAAATGTCAAGGTTGTTGAGGTGTGCGTATTTTGTTTGTAGCAAAATGCTACAATTATTGCCCTCTGCTATTTTTATTACCGAAAGAATGATAAAAATCTGTCTTGCTATTGTCCTTCGGATAATTTCTATGATAGTTTGCTTGTAATGCTGTATTATTCAATTTCGAGCTTGAGTATATCAACCGCTTTTACCAAGTTGGGGTTATCTTCTTTCATGGCCGATAAAATCTCACCTGTGCTGTATGATACTCGACGTTCGGTAGATGCTTTTATCTCGGTTTCGAGGTCGATGTAGTCGTTTTCAAGCTCGTTGTGCAAAAATTGTAACAGAGCCTCTTTGGTGACGAGAATGAGCGATTGTTGTATGGTGCTTTCAACATCTACTTTGCATATAACCTCGCCTTTAAGGGTGGGTTGGTGCGACAGCATGGTGTTGTACAAGGCAACTTCGTCGGGTATGCTGTTGGCATATTTGAGCCAAGCCTCAACAAGGTTGCTTTGAGAGAATGGCTTGCGACGTTTCTCTCGCTCGGTGTTTTGCTCGGCTTTCTGAGCGTTGATGCGTATGGCCGGAGTGGGCATACCGCTACGAGGCGCAGTGGGGCGGGCGGTGGCTGTACGCGGAGTGTAGGCTTGTGCCGATGGGCGCGGAGCCGGTTGTGCTTGTGTCTGTGCCGGTTGAGGTTGTGCAGTGGCTTGTGGTGATGCGACAGGTGCCGATTGTGCCGGTGTGGCAACGTTCGGTGTCGTATTTTTGATAGATTGTAGTTGGGGTTGTTGTGCTTGTACAGGTTCGGCCGGCATAGAGAGCTGACATATCTGTATGAGCATGAGTTCTACCAAGAAGCGTTTGTTGTTGCTCACACGATAATCGAGGTCGCAACGGTTGCTCAAGTCCATGGCTTTGTATAGCAATCTCACATCGCATTTAGATGCTTGCTCGCCATATCGCTTGGCTGTACCCTCTCCCATTTCGAGCAGAGAGAGTGTAGCTTGGTCTTTGCTTACAAGCAGATTGCGGAAGTGGTTGCTCAATCCGCTGATGAAGTGTTGTGACTCAAATCCTTTGTCACAAATATCCTTGTATAGTAGCAGGGCTTGTGACACGTTGGCAGTAAGAAAAGCCTCGGTGAGCCTGAAGTAGTACTCGTAATCGAGAATATTGAGATTTTCGATGACGGCATTGTAGGTAATATTGCCGGCAGTGAAGCTTGCTATTTGGTCGAAGATAGAGAGGGCATCACGCATACCTCCATCGGCTTTTTGAGCTATCACACTGAGTGCTTCGGCCTCGGCCTGTATGCCTTCTTGTGATGCTACATATTGCAGATGTTCGGCAATGTCGTTTATCGTGATGCGCTGGAAATCATATACCTGACAACGCGATAGGATGGTGGGTAGTATCTTGTGCTTCTCGGTAGTTGCCAATATAAAAATGGCATGGTGCGGGGGCTCCTCAAGTGTCTTGAGGAAAGCGTTGAACGCTGCCGTAGAAAGCATGTGTACCTCATCGACAATATATACCTTGTACTTGCCTATTTGAGGCGGGATGCGCACTTGATCGACAAGAAGTCGTATGTCATCGACGCTGTTGTTTGAAGCGGCATCGAGTTCCGATATGTTGTAAGAACGTTGTTCGTTGAGAGCACGGCACGACTCACATTCGTTGCATGCTTCTCCCGTAGGGGTGGGGTGCAAGCAGTTGATGGTCTTGGCAAAGATGCGGGCACAAGAGGTTTTTCCTACACCGCGAGGGCCGCAGAATAGATAGGCGTGAGCCAACTTGCCCGCATCAATGGCATTCTTGAGGGTTTGGGTCAAAGACTTTTGTCCGACAACCGATTGAAATGTCGAGGGGCGGTATTTGCGTGCAGAAACGATGTAGTTTTCCATTGTGGTAGTGTGTGCTTATTCGAGGTCGGTCTTGCCAAAACAGAGAGGCAAC
Source organism: Barnesiella sp. (assembly GCA_045645425.1). GTDB lineage: Bacteria > Bacteroidota > Bacteroidia > Bacteroidales > Barnesiellaceae_A > Barnesiella_A. The sequence continues at coordinate 47,138 of JAZRIS010000004.1, read as the reverse complement.
AACGACTCGATAGATGTGATGATGTATGTCTTTTCTTCGCCGTAAAGAATTATCTCAATGGGTTTTTGGTATCGGTGTTCTGTTTCGAGAATTACTTGTCGGCATGCACCACAGGGAGCGGTGGGTGTTTTGGTAAAGGCATTTCCTTTGTATGCGGCTATGGCCAGCATGGTGACTGCATTGTCGGGGTATTGCGCTCCGGCATAAAATAGAGTTGTTCGCTCGGCGCATGTGCCCGATGGATAGGCGGCATTTTCTTGGTTGCTACCGGTTACAAACTCACCATTATCGAGCATGGCGGCTGCGCCTACGTTGAAGTGTGAGTAGGGTGCATAGGCACGCTTACAAGCATCCTTGGCAAGCTCTACCAATTTTTTTTGCGTGTCGGTGAGTTCTGTGTTATCACAAACAACTATATTTGTAACGATATCAATATTTTTCATATACCATATTTCTCTTGGTCTATAAGTACAAATGTAGTGCTTTTTTGCCGAATGAAGATGTGATGATGTGAAATTTTAGGTAGAATAAAATATTTTTTAGAATGAAACGCTCTATTGCATACATTTTTTGCGCATTTTGGCTTTTGATGCAGGTACAACCTCTCTATGCCGATAGGCAAGACAGCTACCAACGCTATATAGCTCAATACTATAAATTGGCGCAAGAGCAGCAACGTCTGCACGGCATACCGGCAAGTATAACCCTTGCGCAAGGCTTGCTTGAGTCGGCGGCAGGTGAGAGCAAATTGGCTCGTGTTGCCCGCAATCACTTTGGTGTGAAGTGTCATGATTGGGAGGGTGATGCAGTGAAGTACAAGGGCGATTGTTATAGGATGTACGAGAGTGTGGCCGAGTCGTATGAAGATCACTCGATGTTCTTGTTGCGCTCTCGCTATGCCCCCTTGTTCGACTTGAAAGTGACCGACTATAAAGGGTGGGCCAGAGGGCTCAAAAAGTATGGCTATGCCGAGGACCCGAAGTATCCCGAAAAACTCATAGCTATCATAGAACGATACAATCTGCAACAATATGTTAAGGGCGTAAAGGGCGGTAAAAGCGTTGCACCGGTCGTGCCCGAAGTGGAGATTAAGAGAGATATTTTCAGAGCATGGGGTATGTTGTATGTCCTTGCCGATGAGGGCGATACCTATGAGCAAATTGCTGCTGATACGGGATTTGAAGCCAAGCAGTTGGCCCAATATAACGACGATGATTGTGCCATGTTGCTTGGCGCAGGAGAGATAGTGTATCTTGAAAAGAAAAAGATAAAGGCCGATGAAGGGTACGATGAGCATGTTGTCCGAGAGGGCGAGTCGTTTCGTTCCATAGCGCAGATATATGGCATAGATGTCAAGCGTCTGGCTCGACGCAATAAGATGCGTCATACCGATACTTTACAAGCCGGACAGACGATAGTGCTCAGGTAGTAGAGAGTAGTTGATTGTAATACAATGCCGTTTGTGGCATGCACAGGATAATATAGAAGCAAACGAGGTCGCACAATGTGCGACCTCGTTGTCGATTATATAAGAAGATATATTTCTTATTTTGTAATTCTTTCGAGCCACTTGAGCATACCGAGCATAACTGCCATAGAAATCAAGCAGAAACCGGCAAATACAGCCCAGCACATCCATTGTTGGGGGAATGTGTTCAACATTGTTACACCCATGGCGATGAACAAGTTACCAATAGCAGTAGCCGACAACCACAAACCTTGGCATATACCTTGCAAGTGCTTGGGAGCAATCTTCGATACGAATGAAAGACCGAGGGGAGAGATGAACAACTCGGCAACAGTAAGGAAGAAGTAAGTGAGGATGAGTACTGCGGGGCTCGACTTCATAGCCATCTTGGCAGCATCGCTGAGGCTCTTGAATTCTTCGCCCGAAGGATAACCTTGTACCATAGCAATGATGGTGAGGAAGATGTAGGCGCAAGCGGCGATGAACATACCGATGGCAATCTTACGAGGAGTAGAAATTTCTTTGTTCTTCTTGGCAAGAGAGCCGAAAATCCACATGATAATGGGAGTGAGAACGATTACAAAGAAGGGGTTGATACATTGCCAAATTTCGGGAGCAATAGAGTCGGTAGCAACGAAGTCACGAGCAAATACCGAGAGAGATTGTCCGTTTTGGTGGAATGAGAACCAGAAGAATACGGCAACACCAAGTACGGCATAGAGAGCCATGAGGCGTTGTTTAACTTCTTTAGCATCGGCATCTTTTTCGGCTTCCGATACTTCGGCTTTCTTCTCTTTCTTAACGGGAGTGGGCAATGATTTCATCACAAGCATGAAGATTGTGAGAGAGATGAGCATAGCGGCCACCGAAGCGATGAATGAGAGGTGAACACCGGTGTTGAATGTTTCGAGATAGTTGGCACAGAAAGTGGCATCAACAACGCCTGTATGACCTACGTTGGCAGCGAGGGTGTTGAGGTTTTCCATGTCGGTAGGTTGCATTTCACCACCATTGTTGATGTACATGTGGCACAAACGGGGAAGGTCAGAGTTGTAGAGCAAACCTTTGGTCTTCAACCAGAACTCTCTCAAAAGAGGAGCAACGAAGGGCGCAATAACACCACCGATGTTGATGAAAACGTAGAAGATTTGGAAACCGCTGTCGCGTTTTGACTTGGCGAGAGCCAATGCTTCGGGACCTTTCTTGGCAGCTTCGGCCTCAAAATTGTCATACATTTGACCAACGATAGCTTGCAAGTTACCTTTGAACAAACCATTACCGAAGGCAATGATAAGAAGAGCAATGCAAGTAAATACAAGTACCCAAGAGATACCGCCGTTGGCCTCGGCAAATACGGGAATAGACAAGAGAATATAACCGATAGCCATGCACAACAAGCCCGAAATGATTGTGCCTTTGTATTTTTGAGTTTTGTCGGCAATCATACCGCCGGGAAGACTCAATACATAAATCAAGAAATAGAACACAGCATAAATCCAGCCGGCAGCGTCGTCGCTGATACCGAATTTAGAGCAGAGGAACAGTAGCAATACTGCATTCATAATGTAGTAACCAAAACGCTCACCCATGTTGGCAAGAGCTGCCGAAATAAGACCTTTGGGGTGTTCGTTACGAGCTTTGATAACATAGAATACCAAGAAGGGTATTACTACGACCAATACTGCAATCAAAATTAACGATTGTGACATAAGTGTTTTTTTTAAGATTAGGTAATTATTTGATTTTGTTTGTTTTTGCTTTATGCAAATGTTTGCGCAAAGATAGGTGCTTTCGGTCGTTTTTCCTATTTTATGCTACTATTTCTCTCGCATAAAAATGTTAATAGGCGTTCCGGTATAGCACCAATTTTCGCGTATCTTGTTTTCGAGGTATCTCTTGTAAGGCTCTTTGACCCATTGCGGCAGGTTGCAGAAGAAGATAAATGAGGGTATTTGAGCCTCCTTGAGCATAGTGATATACTTTATTTTGATATACTTACCCTTGGTTGCAGGAGGTGGATAGGCCTCGATGGCAGCCAGCATATATTCGTTGAGCTTGGATGTGGGTACGAGGCGTTTGCGATTTTGATATACTTCCACCGCTGTTTCGAGCACCTTGAAGATGCGTTGTTTGGTGAGTGCCGATGTGTATATGATGGGGAAGTCGGTAAATGGTGCAAATCGGTCGCGAATAGCCTTCTCGAATGTTTTGATGGCGGCAGTAGATTTGTCCTCCACAAGATCCCACTTGTTTACGCATACAACGATACCTTTGCGGTTTTTCTGTATCAAAGAGAAGATGTTGAGGTCTTGTCCTTCGATACCGCGAGTGGCATCGATCATGAGGATGCACACGTCGGAGTTTTCGATGGCACGTATAGAGCGTATTACCGAGTAGTATTCAAGGTCTTCGGTTACCTTGCCTTTTTTGCGAATACCGGCAGTATCGACAAGGTAGAAGTCAAAACCGAATTTGTTGTATCGAGTGTATATAGAGTCGCGAGTAGTACCGGCAATGTTGGTGACGATATTGCGCTCTTCGCCTATAAAGGCGTTGATGATAGAAGATTTGCCGGCATTGGGCCGTCCCACTACGGCAAAACGGGGGATGTCTATCTCGGTTTCTTCTTCAAAATCTTTGCTGAATTTAGATATAATCTCGTCGAGCAACTCGCCTGTTCCACTGCCGCTGACGGCCGATACACAGAAGGGGTCGCCCAAGCCAAATGCGTAAAACTCGGCCGAGTTGTATATCCATTGGTTGGAGTCGGCTTTGTTGGCTACAAGAATGATGGGCTTCTTGGAACGTCGCAAGATGGCTGCTACATGGTCGTCGAGGTCGGTAACGCCGTTTATGGCATCGACAACAAAGAGGATTACGTCGGCCTCTTCGATGGCGATAGATACTTGCTTGTTTATCTCCTCCTCGAAGATGTCTTCCGAATTGACAACCCAACCACCGGTGTCGATAATAGAAAATTCCTTGCCTCCCCACTCAACTTTGCCGTATTGTCGGTCGCGTGTAGTGCCGGCAGTTTCATTGACGATGGCTTGTCGTGTTTGTGTGAGTCGGTTGAAGAGGGTCGATTTACCCACATTGGGTCGCCCTACGATGGCTACAATGTTTCCCATGATTATATATAGTTTGGGTGTTTATTTTACTCGTTTAAATATCCGAAAGAGCGCAATTTGTTTTCTCTGTTGCGCCAGTCTTTCTCTACTTTGACATAAAGTTGCAGATATACTTGTTTCTCAAAGAATGCTTCGATGTCTTTGCGAGCAAGTGTTCCTACACGTTTCAGTGCCGAGCCACTCTTGCCTATAATGATGCCTTTCTGTGAGTCGCGCTCGACATATATGACTGCCGATATTTCTATGCGTCGGTCGCTCTCTTTAAACCGCTCCACGGCAACCTCACAGGCGTATGGTATCTCTTTGTCGTAGGTGAGCAGTATCTTCTCGCGGATGATTTCATTGACAAAAAAGCGTGCCGGCTTGTCGGTGAGAGCGTCTTTGTCAAAGAATGGAGGAGAGTCGGGTAGCAACTCTTTGATGCGCTTGAGCAGGTTGTCGATATTAAATCGCAACATGGCCGATATGGGTATTATCTCGGCTTGGGGTAATAGTCCTTTCCAGCGATCTACAAGTGCTTCCAACTCGGCTTGCCCTTTGAGTAGGTCTATCTTGTTGATAATAACGATAACGGGCATCTTCTCTTGTGCAACACGAGCCAGAAACTCGGCATTCTTGTCCGGTGTTTCTACCGTATCGGTCACATATAGCAGGATGTCGGCATCGACAAGAGCCGAGCGAGAGAAGTCGAGCATGGACTCTTGCAACTTATAGTTGGGCTTGAGTACGCCGGGAGTGTCGGAGTAAACAATCTGCATATCATCGGTATTGACAATACCCATGATGCGGTGGCGGGTAGTTTGGGCCTTGGATGTGATAATAGAGATGCGCTCGCCTACCAGCGAGTTCATCAAGGTCGATTTTCCGACATTGGGGTTTCCAACGATATTTACAAATCCCGATTTATGCATAAAGTATGGTTTTGTTGCAAAAATAAGAAAAAAGTGTTGAAAATGCCAACTTTTGGGCGATTATATGATATAACAAAACGCACCACGCTGTGTAGTGGGTGCGTTTTGTGATGTGTGTCGAGGAGTATTATTGAGCGTCGTATCCCCAAATGAGATATACAGCTCCCCATGTAAATCCGGCTCCAAAGGCTGTGAGGATAATTTTGTCGCCTTTTTTGAATTTGTGCTCAAACTCGTCGAGGCACAAAGGTATGGTAGCCGCACTTGTGTTGCCGTAATGTTGTATGTTCACAATGAGCTTCTCTTGAGGAACGTTAAATCGCTCTTGTATAGCCTCAATTATGCGCAGGTTGGCTTGATGAGGTATCAGATAATCGATGTCGTCGATAGAGAGATTGTTGCGTTTCATGACCTCGTTTGATGACTCTATCATGTCGGCAACTGCATGCTTAAAGACGAAACGTCCATCTTGATATATATAGTGCTCGTTCTTGTCGATAGTGGTGTGTGATGCGGGTCGTACCGAGCCTCCTGCAGTCATAACGAGGTGAGGAAGTCCTATACCATCTGTGTGGAAAACGGCATCCATTACACCGCACTCCTCGTCGCCGGGTTCCAAAAGTACGCAAGCGGCAGCATCGCCAAAGAGGGGGCAGGTGTTGCGGTCGTTGTAGTTGGTCATAGAAGACATCTTTTCGGCTGCGATGACAACCACTTTCTTGTACATACCGGCTTGTATATATGCCGCACCGGCTTGCAGTGCGACAATAAATCCGGCACATGCGGCCTGTATATCGTATGCGTATGTGGTTTTTATACCGGCTTTTTCGGCAATGATAGAAGCTGTCGAGGGAAAGCGATAGTCGGGGTTGGAGGTGGCACAAATGATGAGCTCTATTTCGAGAGGATTGACACCTGTTTTTTCGATAAGAGATTGTAGCGCTCTAACACCCAACTCGGAAGAGCCGGCGCCCTCTTCCTTCAAAATTCTTCTCTCTTTGATGCCTACACGGGTGGTAATCCACTCGTCGCTGGTATCGACCATTTGCGACAACTCCTCGTTGGTGAGGATGTAGTCGGGGGTATATGATGCGACACCTGTAATTTTTGCTCTTGGCATAGTGTGTGTATATTAAAAATAGTTGAGTAAAATTAATTGTATTTTACAACTACTATGGGTTCTAAAGAAAAATGCCCTAAAAATAGGGCATTAGATTTTTCTGCAAGCAGTGTCTATTAGACAGCAGCTTCTTTTTCGATAGCCAACTTACCACGATAGTAGCCGCATTCGCCGCAAACAGTGTGGTAAACATGCCATGCACCGCAGTTGGGGCAAATGGCCAATGTGGGGGCTACAGCCTTGTCGTGAGTTCTTCTCTTGGCTGTTCTTGTCTTCGATTGTTTTCTTTTAGGATGTGCCATTTTACTATATATTTAATTATTATCTTTTCAGTTTTTTGAGGGCATCCCAGCGAGGGTCGGTTGGTTTTTCCTCCTCCTGTGTATTGTCATCGTCGATGATTTCTATCTCCATATCGTCATCTTCGTCGCCAATACGATGTGCGCTCATTTGTTGCAACCTTGCACTCATCTCCTTGTTGCACTTGCCGTATGGGTGTACGTGCTTGATGGGAATGGTGAGTGCGATAAATTCATAAAGAAACCAAGCGATGTTTATTTCTCCTTCATCTTCGGGGATGATGAGCATATTGTCGCTTTCCTCTTTATATTCGTGTCCCAACTTGATGAAGAGTTGCTCATCGGTGTCGATGATGTGCTCCATGTCGTCAAGACAGCGGTCGCAGGGGATGTATATAACGCCCGAAAGGTTGAAGTTTAACTCAACAACTGTTGCTGTTCGCTTCACGTTGAGGGTTACATTGACCTTTCCGCGTTGTACTTCGGGTCCATCTATATTTGCAAAGAACTCGTTGTCGAGCCTGTACTCAAGTGCCGTAGAAGTGCCTACAGGCATGGTTTTGAGTGATAGTTTATATTCTGTAAACTTTCCCAAGGCTGATACATCATTAAAAAACTGCGCAAAGGTAAGAAAAATAATTGGTACTTGTCAAATCTTTGTGCAGATATTTATTAAACAATAGAGTTAATTTTATTTTTAATTTTGTTTTATATCGTATATTTCGGCTCTATAACAAGCAGTTGAGCGATATTGTTTGGCAAATATCGTAAAAAATATTTTTTATGCGGTGAGGTTTTTGTGAGCCATGTCATAAAATAAGAGGTCGCACATACAAGCGATGTGCGACCTCTTGATATTGGTGTGTAGCATTAGAGTGCTTTGCCGGCACTGCCAAGTACGTTGATGAGTTTGTGTTTGTAGAGTTCTTTGAGCGCATCGCGAGCGGGACCGAGGTATTTGCGGGGGTCAAACTCGGCGGGCTTGTTGGCAAACACTTCACGAACGGCTGCTGTCATAGCCAAGCGACCGTCAGAGTCGATGTTGATCTTGCATACCGACGATGAAGCGGCACGACGGAGTTGGTCTTCGGGGATACCGATTGCATCTTTGAGGGCGCCGCCATATTGGTTGATGATGGCAACCTTGTCTTGGGGAACGCTTGATGAGCCGTGCAATACGATGGGGAAGCCGGGGATGCGTTTCTCGATTTCTTCGAGGATGTCGAAGCGTAGGGGAGGAGGAACGAGGATGCCTTCTTCGTTGCGAGTGCATTGCTCGGGACGGAATTTGTTGGCACCATGTGATGTACCTATTGAGATGGCGAGTGAATCGACACCTGTTTTTGATACAAAGTCTTCTACCTCTTCGGGGCGTGTGTATGTGTGGTGCTCGGCGCATACATCATCTTCAACACCTGCCAATACACCAAGCTCACCCTCTACGGTAACGTCGTATTTGTGAGCATACTCAACAACGCGACGAGTGAGTTCTACGTTCTCTTCGTATGAGTGGTGTGAGCCGTCGATCATAACTGAAGAGAAGCCCATATCTACGCAAGATTTGCACAACTCGAATGTGTCACCGTGGTCGAGGTGGAGTGTGATGGGAATTGCGCAACCCAACTCTTTGGCATACTCAACAGCTCCTTGTGCCATGTAGCGAAGGAGTGTTTGGTTGGCATATTTGCGTGCGCCACTTGATACCTGAAGGATTACAGGCGACTGACACTCTACGGCGGCTTGGATGATTGCTTGCATTTGCTCCATGTTGTTGAAGTTGAATGCTGCGATAGCATACTTGCCTTCCATTGCTTTGCGGAACATCTCACGGGTGTTCACCAAACCCAATTCTTTGTAGCTTACCATTTCTTCTATATTTTTGTTTATTGATAAATAATCTTTTTGCAAAGGTACTAAAAAATCAACATCTGCAAGTGTGTTGTTTGCTAAACTTTCTTTTTTATTATGCAGACGTGTTCGTAGTGTTTGGTTGTTGAATTATTTGTTTGATTTTCAACTTATTTGTTTATTTCCCATTTGCCTCTTTTCCATTGCAAGATGAGTTGTTGGTAGAAGTTCTCTTGAATGTTCAGGCGTGTTTCTTCGTCGAGTGTTTGCATAAACGAGGGTGTGGCGATGATGTCGTTTGTCGGCTCGCACATGCTGTATTGTATGGTGGGGAGGATTATTTGTTTGACCAATAATTCTCTTTCTTTGCGCTTCTTCTTCTGTGGGTCGATAAAGTCGGCAATGGTGACGGGGGTGAAGCGTTGGGGCTTTGTTGTGAGTTGCCAATGTTCGTCGTATAGGTCTATATGACTATTGGGTGCAGGGCCTTCGATAGTTGTGATGACAACGTATAGGGTCTTTTTACCTTCTTTTATTTGCTTTATTTGCAGGGTACTTGCTCGCGATGTGCGCATGTGCAAGTAGGTGTCGCCCAGCGTGTATAGTTGTGCTGTGTCGCCGGTGAATGTGCTTGCGCATGCCTTCATGCCGGCGTTGTAGAGGTCTATCATGTCCAATAGAGCACCTTGTCCAATGTAGGGGGTGATGTGTGCGGGCATATCCATCCATGCCTCTTCAATCTTTTGTGCCGATAGCTCTATGGTGCCAAGCAGGCATAGTAGAAGGGATATAATATAGGTGTGGCGTTTCATGCTCTTATTATTTATGAATGTACAAATATAGCAAGTATTATATAAATGTACAAGGATGTGATGTTATCGTGAGCCTAAATAGAGGAACACCATGCCCAATAGTACCAATAGCACATCGATGGCCTTGTTGCCTATGTTTTTTTCACGGAAGAGTATGGCTCCGGCCGTAAAGCTCACGACTACACTGCTGCGACGCACCATCGATACAACCGAAATCATAGACTCGGGATAGCTGAGTGCGTAGAAATAGACAAAGTCGGCGCATACCAGAAAGAGGGAGATGAAAAATATACTTTTGCGCCACACAAATGGGGTGGTTTCTTTGCGCTTGGGATACCACAGTATGAGTGCAATGACAATCATGAGTGCAAGTTGGTAGTAGGAGTACCAAGCCAACACAGTCATGCGATGAAATCCGTGTGACATGAGGTACTTGTCATATAGCCCGCTTATAGCTCCTGTTATTGTTGCGAGTACAATAAATATAATCCATATGTTATGCCCAAAGTTTATTCCCTCTTTTTTGCCCGATATAGATAGTAGTATAAAGGCGATAATGGCTATAGATACGCCTATCCATTGGTATAGATTGAGGGCTTCGCCAAAGAAGAGCATGGCTCCCACGAGTGTGAGTATAGGTTGTGATGCCTTGATGGGTGCGGCAATAGTGATGGGCAGGTGCTTGGTAGAAAAATAGGCAAACAGCCATGAGGATAGCACGATACATGCTTTGAAAAAGATGTATAGGTGGGTGCGAAAGTCGGCTTCGGGCACATATAGGATGGTATCTCGTAGCGTGTCGGGTGCCAATCTCGACAGAATAATAAGCGGCGAGAAGAGCAACGAGCAGAAGAGTGTGTTGAGCAATAAAACGGGAATGACGGCGTTGCCATTGAGAGCTGCTTTCTTGCAAGTGTCGTATGCGCCCAAAAGCAGTGCCGATAGAAATGCCAATGACAACCACATGTGTTTGAGAGGGAATATCGGGTGAGGGTATGCTCTATTTGTTGATAAATATCTCTTCGGGGTAGGTTACATCGTGCAGGAAGAGTGCCTTGCCGGGCATGGATGTGCCGGCCAAGCATCGGTCTTGTCCCTCGATGATGGCGCAGAAGTCGTCGAGCGATATTTTATGTCGCCCCACTTCGATGAGAGTACCCACGATAGCCCTTACCATATTGCGCAAGAAGCGGTCGGCGGTAATAGTAAAGGTGTAGCCTTCGCCTTCTTGTTGCCAGCGAGCGTGTGTAATGCGGCAGTTGTTGGTCTTGACATCGGTGTGTAGCTTGCTGAAAGATGTAAAGTCGGTGTAACGATACAATACCTCGGCAGCTTGGTTCATGGCATCATAGTCGAGAGTGCCTCGGTATCGCCATGCATATCGTTCGGCAAAGGGCGACTTATGGTCTATAACGTAATACTTGTATGTGCGAGAGGTTGCGTCGAAACGAGCATGGGCCTCGTCGGTAACCGGCACACAATCTTGTATGGCAATATCGTGGGGGAGCAGGCGATTGAGGCGGTCGGCAAATGCCGATGGGTCGGGTAGTGGGGTTTCTGTATCGAAATGTGCTACCATGCGACGAGCATTCACTCCGGCATCGGTACGACCGGCACCTGTTACGGGTGTTTGGCAACGTAAGAGGGTGTATATGGCTTCCTCAAGACGAAGTTGTACGGTGATGGCGTTGGGTTGAACTTGCCATCCGTGATAGTTGCTGCCATCGTAGGCAAAGTAGAGGAAGTATCGCATGCTGTTGGAGATGTTATATATGAGTTAGTCCCATGCGGTACATGGGACTAACAATTTATTTTCTGTCTTATTCGCTTTCGAGATAGGTGTATCCGTAAAGCCCCGAACGATAGTTGGAAAGAAATTCTCTGCCCTCCTCGGGTGTGATAACACCGGCTTTCATTGATGCTGTTGCCCATGTTTCTACGCTACGCACCAATTTTTTGGGAGAGAATTGTACATAGTCGAGTACCTCGGCTACGGTTTCGCCATCGATAATTTGGTCTATCTCATAGTGATCCTTGTAAACACTGATGTGTACGGCATTGGTGTCGCCAAAGAGGTTGTGCAAGTCGCCCAAAATCTCTTGGTATGCACCTACGAGAAATACGCCTATGTAATAGGGTTCTTTGCCAACACCATGTACCGGCAATGATGATGAAGCACCGGTTGGAGAGATAAAATTGGCAATCTTACCATCCGAGTCGCAAGTAATGTCTTGCAAGGTGGCAGTGCGGTCGGGTCGCTCGTCGAGTCGTCCGATGGGCATGATGGGAAATACTTGGTCGATGGCCCATGAGTCGGGTAGCGACTGGAAGAGCGAGAAGTTGCAGAAGTATTTGTCGGGCAAAAGACGTTGTATTTTGCGCAATTCTTCGGGCGCATGCTTCATTTCGAGTGCCATCTGATTGACCTCGCGTGCGATAGACCAGAATAGTTTCTCTATTTGAGCACGGGTATTGAGGTCGAGCAGACCCAAGCTGAAGAGGTCGAGTGCTTCTTCGCGTATTTGCAACGCATCGTGCCAGCTTTCGAGCAGGCGCGGTGTGTTCATGTTGTCCCATATATTGTATAGCTCGCGAGCCAACTCGTGTGCGTTCTCTTCGAGTTCTTCTTTGTCTTCCCAGATGGGCAATGATGTGGTTTCAAGAGCCTCGATGATGAGTACCGAGTGATGCGCTGTGAGAGAGCGACCACTTTCGGTGATGATATTGGGTTGGGGGAGATTGTTCTTGTTGCAAACATCTACGAGTGTAAAGACGGCATCATTGACATACTCTTGTATCGAGTAGTTCATGCTGCTTTCGCTCGATGATGAGCGTGAGCCATCGTAATCTACGCCAAGTCCGCCACCAATATCTACAAACTCGATGTTGAAGCCCATTTGTTGTAGTTGTACATAGAATTGCGAGGCTTCGCGCAAGGCGTTTTTGATGCGACGTATCTTGGTGATTTGGCTACCGATGTGGAAGTGGATGAAGCGAAGGCAATCGCTCATCTTGCGAGAGCGGAGGAAGTCGAGAGCCTCAAGGAGCTCGCTTGAGTTGAGGCCGAATTTACTGCCATCACCACCCGATTCTTCCCATTTGCCACTGCCGGCACTTGCCAATTTGATGCGGATACCGATGTTGGGTTGTACCTTAAATCGCTTGGCTATTTCGGCTATTTTTCTCAATTCGTTGAGCTTCTCAACAACGAGGAAGATGCGACGACCCATCTTTTGAGCCAGCAATGCAAGCTCGATGTATGCTTCGTCTTTGTAACCGTTGCATATAATCAATGAGTTCTTGTCGGTATTGATAGCCAATACAGCATGCAATTCGGGTTTTGAACCGGCTTCAAGGCCTATATTGAATTTCTTACCGTGGCTTACAATTTCCTCCACAACCGGTCGCATTTGATTGACCTTGATGGGGTATATAATGAAGTTTTGAGCAGTATAACCATACTCTTGGGCTGCTTGTTGGAAGCAGTTGGAGATTTTCTCGATGCGATTGTCAAGAATATCGGGAAAACGCACAAGTACAGGTGCTGTCACATCGCGTAGTTGCAACTCGTCCATGAGTTCGCGTAAATCTACCGATGCTTGACCTTCGCGCGGAGTTACTTGTACGTGACCTTTGTCGTTGATCGAAAAATATTTCAAACCCCAGCCGTTGATATTATACAACTCGGCCGAGTCTTCGATGCGCCATCTTCTCATTATCGTCAGTTACTTGTTTTTTAAGAGTTGTGTATAAAAATATTATATGCTTCAACTTGCAAAGGTACATATTATAATTAAAAAACAAGGGCTGGAAGGGGCTAATGTTCGATAAGTTGATGATTTGCGGGCAATTTTTTGTATTTTATGCAAAAAACAGGTGCTCTATGCATATTTTTACACCTATGAGTATGAGAATGATACCTCCCACAATCTCGGCTCCTTTTTTGAGATAGCACCCAATTTTCTTGCCTATGAGAAGGCCTCCCATTGAGAATATAAAGGTTGTGATGCCTATGACAAGAGCCGATTGCACCATATCGACATGAAGAAAAGAGAGGGAGATACCGACAGCCATGGCATCGATGCTTGTGGCAAGTCCCATTGTCATGGCGGTGCGTGTGCAGCAAGGATTGAAATTCTCTTCTTTGCCTTCTTGCAACGACTCGTATATCATGCGTCCTCCCAAATATAGCAGTAATGCCAATGCTATCCAATGATCCAAATCTACTATAAAATCTCTGAAACCTACTCCAAGCAACCATCCTATTACGGGCATAGTGCCTTGAAAGATGGCCATGATGAGGGCAAACTTGCATGCGCGTCTGATGGTGAATGGGCGCATGAGTGTGCCGCTGGTGAGTGAAACGGCAAAGCTATCCATGCACAAGCCGATGGCGAGAATGATGAGAGAAAAGAGTGTCATGTGTTATTATTTAAATTAAAAACGGGAGAAATCGGCTCATCGAGCTTTATCTCCCGTCATCACACACACATAACACACATTACTATAACCATCGTTGAGGCAAAATGTTCGCTCGTGATGCGTTTTTTTTGAGTGACAATGTTGTGTGATGACGGGTATTTCTTTAAAATTTTTGCATATCAACAAGATGTTTATAGTATCCGTCGAGGGCAACAAGCTCCTCGTGGCGACCTTGTTCTACTATCTTGCCATCGTGTACAACGCATATCACATCGGCATTTTTGATGGTCGATAGGCGGTGTGCTATCACAATGGTGGTGCGATTGCGCATGAGCTGTTCGAGGGCCTCTTGTACGAGCTTCTCCGACTCGGTGTCGAGAGCCGAGGTGGCCTCGTCGAGAATGAGGATGGGTGGATTCTTGAGAATGGCTCTTGCAATGCTGATGCGTTGTCTTTGTCCGCCCGATAGCATACAACCTCTATCTCCTATATTGGTATCGTAGCCTTTTTCTGTTTCCATGATGAAGTTGTGAGCATTGGCAATGCGCGCAGCTTCTTGCACTTGTTCGAGTGTGGCATCTTTCATGCCGAAAGCTATATTGTTGAAGAAGGTGTCGTTGAAGAGGATAGCCTCTTGATTGACATTGCCCATGAGGTTGCGCAGGTCGTGCACCTTGACATCCTTGATGTTGATGCCGTCGATGTATATGCCACCTTGATTTACATCATAAAAACGAGGGAGCATATCGGCAAGAGTGGTTTTGCCCGAGCCCGATTGTCCCACCAAGGCTATTGTTTGTCCTCGCTTGATGTTGAGAGTAACATCCTTGAGTACATAGTCGTTGCTGTATTTAAATGATATGTTGCGGTATTCTATACCCTCCTTCAACTCCGATAGTTGAACGGGATTTTTGGGCTCTTCTATGGGGTTGGGGGTAGATAGGAGCTTATCGACACGCTCCATGGCTGCCAATCCGCGTTGTACGGCATACATACCTTTTGAAAGGTCTTTGACGGGATTGATGATGCTATAGAAAATAATCAAAAAGTATATAAATTGAGGTGCATCAATGGAACTGTTGCCGGCAAATATGAGGCTGCCACCAAACCACAATACCAACACTATTGTTGTTGTGCCCAGAAACTCGCTCATGGGGTGTGCAAGAGCTTGTCGGCGCGACATGCGGTTGGCAAAATTGAAGAATTGATTGAGTGTGTTATTGAATTTTTGTGAAATTCCGCTCTCGGCATTAAAGGCCTTGATGATGCGTATGCC
Organism: Barnesiella sp.; assembly: GCA_045645425.1. Lineage (GTDB taxonomy): Bacteria > Bacteroidota > Bacteroidia > Bacteroidales > Barnesiellaceae_A > Barnesiella_A. The sequence continues at coordinate 31,851 of JAZRIS010000004.1, read as the reverse complement.
TCCAAGAGTTTCTTCAATAGACGACATGATTACACCCCAGCAGTCTTGTACATCCTTGGAGTTCCTTTTGAGTGAGCGACCCACTCGACCCATCAAGAGTCCGGCAGTGGGTAGGAGTATAAGCACAAAGAGTGTCAGCTGCCAACTGATGATAAACATCATTATGATGCAGACAAGTATCATGATGGGGTCTTTGAAAATCATTTCGAGTGAAGACATCACCGAGTTTTCAACCTCGGCAGTATCGCCTGTCATGCGAGCCATGATATCGCCTTTGCGTTCGTTGGTAAAAAATCCTATGGGCAAGGTCAATATCTTGTTGTAAACGTGCATGCGAAGATCTCTTACAACACCGTTGCGCAAGGGGATGAGGTAGAACGAACTGAGGTATGCGCTACCGGTCTTGAGGGCTGTCATAATAGAGAGCAACAAGCCTAATAATAGCATTGTAGTGGAGGCTCCAACCTGTTCGATGGTCTGTGCTGTCAGGTAATAGAAATTGTTGATGGCTACATCTTTGATATTGCCGCTATTCCATTCCATAAAAGTGTATGTTGTTACGTCGCCGGTATTGAACAACATCTCCAGAATGGGCATGATGGTGGCAAAAGAGAAAAGCGTGAGAAAAGATGCCAGAATATTGAAGAGTATATTGAGCGCAAGATAATGTTTGTATGGTGGTACAAATCGGCGCAATATGGAAATAAAATCTTTCATATCGAAGGTGTTTTGTGACTGCAAAGATAATACAAATCGGAGGGAGAAACAATAAGTTTATCGGGTGTTTGTTGTGGGCATAAATTTTTGTAAAAATTTTTATGTCTTATTAAACTTTTGGCGATGTTGATAGTCATATGTGAGGTTTAAAAAAATAGAACGTTCTACATATATGAAAAATAGAATATCGGTTTTGCTCCTTATAGCAAGTTTTTTATTGCCGTTGGTTGCAGTGGCTCAGAATGTTACCATACGCGGTGTTGTGCGCGATGCTGTCGATAATGAGCCTTTACCCCGTGTGAGTGTGCGATTGCTGCAAGCAAAGGATAGTGCCTATGTTGCCGGAACAACAGGCGATAATCAAGGTCTATTTGTACTCAATCCTGTTCCGCATGGCAAGTATATAGCACAATTTACTTTCTTGGGTTATCAGACACAGTGTGTCAATGTTACCACCACCATAGGTCGCTCGCGCTATAACATGGGCGAGATATTGATGAGCACGGGTGACGTGATGCTTGCCGAGGCAACGGTTGTGGGTAAAGCTCCTGAAGTGGTTGTGAAGGAAGATACGGTGGAGTTTAATGCCGACTCGTACAAGACGCAACCAAGTGCTGTTGTCGAGGATCTGCTCAAGCGACTGCCCGGTGTGGAGGTTGATGAAACAGGCAAGATAACAGCCAATGGTAAGGAGGTGACAAAAATATTGCTTGATGGCAAGGAGTTCTTCTCGGACGACCCCAAAGTGGCATCTAAAAATATACCTGTGGAGATGGTGCAGAAATTGCAGGTTGTCGATCGCAAGAGCGACTTGGCGCGTATCACGGGTGTGGATGATGGCGAAGAAGAAACGGTAATCAATCTCACCATCAAGCCGGGTATGAAGCAAGGTTGGTTTGGTGAGATACAAGGTGGTTATGGTTATCGTCTTATGAACAGCGACAATACCAGCCCGCATCGTTATCAGGGCGGAGCCATGGTAAACTATATCAAGGACGACGATCAATTTACGCTTATTCTTAACTCGAATAACGTAAACAGCATGGGATTTACCGATCAGGGTCAAGGCCAATTCCGTCGTTGGGGAGGTAATAATGGTATAGCAACCTCGCATAGTTTGGGTCTTAACTTCAATGTCGGTAAAGAGGAGATTTTCCGTGTAGGCGGTGATGTGATGTACTCGTATAACGATCGCGACACACGCAAGCGTAGCAATCGTCAAGACTTTTTCTCCGACAGTACATCTTATAGTGACGGGTTGTCCAATTCCAATGACATCGGCCAGCAGATACATGGACGTTTTCGCATACAATGGAATCCCGATTCGTTAAATACATTTGAGTTCCGTCCTCGCATTTCGGTCAATTTCAATGATTCGCGCCTCTTGGAGGAGAGCAATGCCTTTGCCGGCGATGCGGCACGCTCGCAAGTCAATCGCAACTACAATCTCAATAATAGCAATGGAGTGAGCTTGCGTACATCGGGAGAGTTGATATACAATCGCCAACTTACATCCAAGCCCGGTCGCTCAATCAGTGTTCACGGACGTTACAACTTTGATAACACCAATGAAACAGGCAATAGTATAGATAAGACATGGTACTACTTGTTGCAAGACAGTACCTTCTTGATGCAAGAGAGTGACAATCACTCGTGGAGCAATGGATACTCGGCTCGTGTTACCTATACCGAGCCTATTGGCAACCCCGAGAAAGGAATGTTCTTGACATTTGCCTTGCGCAGTCAGGGTAACTTCCGTAATGCCGATAAATATACCTATACAGCCGATGAAGATGGTATCTATCCGACGACACCCGATACGGCGTATAGCAATAGTTTCCGTAATATGAACATAACCAATAGTGCCCAGATTGGTTTCCGTCATGTTACCCGCAATCTTAATTATAATGTGGGATTGTCATTTGAGCCTACGACAACCTCGTCGCAAGACCTTATCAAGCCACAAAATAATATAGAAACATACACCGTATATAATTGGGCTCCGTTCATGTGGCTTACTTATAAAGTGGGTAAACAGACATCATTGCGTGTGTTCTATAACGGTCGTACCGAGCAACCTACTATTGCACAGATGCAACCGGTGCCCGATATTTCCAATCCGCTCAATATCGTCATCGGTAATCCCGATTTGGATCCTACGTTTACTCATCGTTTGCGTGTGCGATTTAGTGATTATGATAGCGAGTCACAGCGTTCTATCATGGCGCACTTGCGTGCCAACTATACCATGAATAGTATTATCTCGGCAACTCAATACAACTCCGAAACAGGTGGACGTGTTACAACGTATGAGAATGTCGATGGTGTGTGGAGTGTCAATGGTATGTTTATGATTACACTGCCCTTCCGCGACAAGCGTTGGCAATTTAACAATTTCACACGCTTGGGTGTAAGCAGTAGTGTGGGTAAGAATAATGGAGAGTTGAATAGAGCCAATCAATTTACCGCCGGAGAGAGCCTGTCATTGGCATTCCGCAGTACATACTTCGACACCGAGTTGCGAGGTCGTTACAATCTGCAATATGTGCGCAATACGGTACAAACCGGCAACAACCGTACGATACATAGTTACGGTGGTACGTACAGCTTTACGGTCAATTTGCCATTTGGACTCTCGTTGGGTAGTGACATCACTTATACCGGCAATCAAGGTTATAGCGACGGATATAACCAAGATGTGTGGATGCTCAATGCACAGCTATCATACTCGTTCTTGTCGGGAAAGAATGCAACGATTATGCTCAAGGGCGTAGATTTGCTCAATCAATCAAACAATATACAACGTACTGTTACGGGTAACTACCTTGAGGATGTTGAGTATAACACGCTGGGTAGATATTGTATGCTTTCGTTCAGCTATCGTTTCAATACATTTGGCAAGGATAAGCCCCAGATGCGCGGACAGCATGGTCCTGGATTTGGCCCGCCTCATGGTCGTTTCTGATGTGATTGTATAACATTATAGGAGAGAAATCGTGTTTGTTGCATGGTTTCTCTCATGTTTATAAATGGAAGCATATTTTTATGCTTTGTGCAATAAATATTATGGGTAGAATTGAAGAAGAAAAGAGGGTTGTAGAGTTGATGATAAGGCTCTATTGTCGCCACAAAGAGGGTAATGCCGAGTTGTGCGAGTCGTGCAAGGCGTTGCTGGAGTATGCCCATGCCCGCTTGTCAAAGTGCCCTTTTGGCGATAAGAAGAGCACTTGTCGCAAATGCTCTATACATTGCTACAAGCCCGATATGCGCGAGCAGATGCGTGCCGTGATGCGCTATGCCGGCCCGCGTATGTTGATGTATCATCCGTGGTATGCACTCAAGCACATGTGGCAAGAGTTAAGGTGAAGAAATTTACATTCTTACACCCTTTCTGTGTTTATATAAGCTATTTATATACCCTATTATTCTTTCAAAAAGCGGTCGAACGAGGGAGATTGTTCGGTGCGGATGGTGTCGTTTTCGTCGATATAGATAAGGTAGTAGGCTATTTGAGGTTGTTCCTTTGCAATTTTTCTTGCCTCTGTTCTGCCCATTACCATGAGGGCTGTGGCGTATGCATCGGCCTCAATGGTGGTAGGAGCAATGACAGTGGCACTGAGAACATCTTGCTCGGCCGGGTAGCCCGTAGCCGGATTGATAGTGTGCCCATACTTGCGACCGTTGCGCTCGTAGAAGTTGCGATAGTTGCCACTTGTTGCCAATCCATATCGACCATCGAGCATGGCAATAGCTTGCAGGTTGTTATTGTTGCCATCCGGGTCGTCTTCGGGAGTGACGATGCCTATGTGCCATGCAGTGCCTCGTGGATTGTGTCCCGAAGTGCGCACCTCACCGCCTACTTCTATCATGTAATTTGGCACGTTGTGGCGGTCGAGGAGTTGTGCAATGAGGTCGCATGCACAGCCATCGCCCAATGCCGAGAAGTTAAGCAAGATGCGAGGGTCTTGTTTGATGACTTTGCCGTCTTTTAAGGCAACTTTGTTGTAGCCTACAAATTGACTCAAGCTGTCGATGAGTTGTTGTGTTACGGTAGTACTGTCGGTTTTAAATCCAAATCCCCAAGCGTTGATGTATGGTGCGCAGGTTGCGTCGAAAGCTCCTTGGGTATTGTGGGCAATGCGCATGGCAGTGTTGAATGCCATGGTAAATATCGTATCGACAACGACCCTTTCATTGCGATTGATGTGCGAGATGATAGAGGTGCTGTCAAAAGGATTGATGGCATGATAGTAGTCGCGCATGACTCGGCGTATGCTATCGTCGAGGTTTGTTGCACACTCATACTTGACCGAGTAGGGGGTGTGCAACTCGTAACATACCATTTCGCGAAATTCGTTGCGGGGAGAGCAACTCGCCAGCCATATAGCCAACCCAAGAATGGGAAGAATGAATTTTTTCATGACCTATCGGATATTGGCAATGCTGATGATGTCGGCAAAGACTCCGGCGGCAGTGACACCTGCTCCGGCTCCGTATCCCTTGATAATCATTGGGTATTCGCGATAACGCTCGGTGGTAATAAGGATAACGTTGTTGCTACCCTCAAGTTGGTATAGGGGATGTGAGCTATCGACGGCTTGCAGGCCTATCTTGGCGTGTCCATCGTTAAGACTTGCCACATAGCGCAGATGTTTGCCCTCTTGAGCGTATTGTTGGCGCATGTTTTCAAAGTGGGCATCCATTGTCTTGAGCTGTTGCATAAATGTGTCAAGGTCTTTTGCAAAGTATTCTTGCGGAATGAGGTGCTCAATCTCAACATCCTCTTGCTCTATGGCATAGCCGGCCTCGCGAGCCAGAATAACCAATTTGCGCAACACGTCTTTGCCACTGAGGTCGATACGGGGGTCGGGCTCGCTGTATCCGGCTTCTTGAGCCATTTTTACGGCTTGACTCAATGGTATTTCGCTACTGATGGTGTTGAAAATGTAATTGAGTGTGCCCGAAAGAACGGCATCGATGTGTAGAATGCTGTCGCCACTGTTGGTGAGGGCATTGATGGTGTTGATAATGGGTAGTCCTGCACCAACATTGGTCTCAAAGAGAAATTTAACGTCGCGTACATTGGCGGTTTCTTTGAGCAGGATGTAGTTGTTGTAACTGCTTGATGCTGCAATCTTGTTGGCTGCAACCACCGATATATTGTGAGATAGTAAGTCGTAATATTGTGCTGCAACATCGCCACTGTCGGTGCAATCGACAAATACCGAGTTGAACATGTTCATGCGGAAAATCTCTTCCTTGAAGAAGGAGGGTGTGGCTATTGTTGTAGAGTTGTCGAGTTGCTCGCGGTAGGTTGATAGGTCTATTCCATCGCGATTAAAAATGCAGTGGTGAGAATTGGATATACCTATTACACGCAGGCACAATGCCTTATTTTTGAGTAGATTGTCTTGCTGTTTGGCAATCTGCTTGAGCAGGTCGCTACCCACGCTGCCCACGCCCATGACAAAGAGGTTGAGCACTTGTGAGCTGGACAGGAAGAAAGAGTCGTGAATGGCATTGAGAGCCTTGCGAAGGTCGCACGATTTGATAACGATAGAAATATTCATCTTCTGTGCACCTTGGGCGCAAGCAATCGTATTGATACCGCTACGTCCTAATGTTCCGAACAACTTGCCGGCAGTACCGGGGGCTTGTTTCATGTTTTCGCCCACGATAGCGATGGTGGCCAATTCTCTTTCGGCACGGGCTTGACTCATCTCGCCTTGTTCTATCTCTATAGCAAATTCTCTGTTGAGAACCTCGACAGCCAAGTCGGCATCGGCATTGCGCACGGCAAACGAAGTGCTATTCTCCGATGATGCTTGCGATACCATGAAAACACTTACTCCCGATTGAGCCAAGGAGTTGAATATGCGAGAGTTTACACCCACTACACCCACCATGCCCAATCCGGTGACGGTGATAAGACAGGTGTCGTTGATAGAAGATATACCCTTGATAACCTTGCTGTTGGGGTCGCTGTCGTTGTTGATGAGCGTGCCCGGAGCAGTGGGGTTGAATGTGTTTTTGATAACGATGGGTATATTCTTGTGATATACGGGGTATATTGTGGGCGGATATATTACCTTGGCACCAAAGTTGCACAACTCCATTGCTTCGGTAAATGAGAGGTGTTCGATGACATAAGCTGAGCTGATAACACGAGGGTCGGCAGTCATAAAACCATCAACATCGGTCCATATCTCCAATCGGTTGGCATCAAGAGCTGCCGCCAATATGGCAGCCGTGTAGTCCGAGCCTCCGCGACCCAAATTGGTGGTTTCTCCACTCTTGAGGTCGGCCGATATAAATCCGGGAACGAGTACACGTCGTGGCTGTTGGGCAAATGCTTCTGTGATAAGTTGATTGGTGATATCGAAATCGACAATATGCTTGTTGTATTGGGTCTCGGTCTTGATAAAAGAGCGAGAATCCATTAGTACTATGTCCTCTATTACACGGCTGAGTATGGTAGATGATAGACGCTCGCCATAGCTCACAATGGTGTCGAGAGTCTTGGTAGAGAGGTCTTTGATGAGGAATACGCCATGGTAGATATTGGAGAGCTCGTTGAGCATTTCATCTACACGATTGCATATCTCGGCACGATATGGCAGGGGTACAACACCCTCTATCACATTGTTGTGACGAGTGCGTATCTCTTGCATGCTCTCTTTGTAACATTCGTTGCCTTCACTTGCCATATTGGCTGTTGCAATGAGTTTGTCGGTTACACCGCCCAATGCCGAAACGACAACAATGATACTCTCGGTGCATTGCTCAACAATCATCTTAACGTTCTTGATACTCTCTATCGAACCTACTGAGGTTCCTCCAAACTTCAATACTTTCATGCCGGTTGGTTATAGTAGTGTATAATCTTTTTACCTCTTAATAAATAATCGCGCATATAGCGCATGTGTATATTAGGTCGCAAAGATACGAATAAACGGGCGAGAAATGTGAAGTTTGCTTCAATATTTTTCACAACGAGTGCAATGTATCTTGGAGGTTTACCTCAAAATTGCCCAAAAAATACCGAAAATCCATGCGGTTGTATGACATGATAATGTGATAGGCTGTGATTGTGTGTAAATGGGTGGTGTGTGATTGTTTTCTGTTGTTTCTTGAGGGGGTGGCAAAATCTCGAAAGTATAACCCCCTTGTGGTACTAAATTTTTATAAAAAGTTGCAGATTTCAGCTCGTTAGTCACTATATTTGCCCAATAATATCTATTTCGAGCCGAGATATAGAGAAGAACATAAAGAAAAATGCCGGCGATGATGCTGTGCATCTTTGGGTAATAAACACTTCTATGCAGTACAACGAAGATAATTGTATCATGCGCTTTGAGCCGGACGATTTATACCGGCGCCGAGTGTCACACTTTGCCCACCTCAATATAGAGCGTGGCGATGTGGTGATGTTGGGCGATAGTCTTATAAATTGCTGCGAATGGCACGAATTGATGGGAGAAGCCCGCATCAGAAACCGAGGTATCAATGGCGATACAATAGCCGGAGTGCGACATCGACTGCCGGCTATTATGGCAGCATGTCCTGCCAAGGTGTTTGTAATGGTGGGTATCAATGACGTATCGCACAATATTGCTCCACGCGATATTGCCGAAGCTATCATTTCGCTTGCCGATTATTGTCACACGCTATCGCCCGAAACGAGTGTGTATATACATAGTCTGTTGCCTTTTGACAGTACCTATCACTATGCCTCACTTGCAGGGAAAGAGAGGGATGTAGAGTGTATCAACACCCTGTTGCAAGAGGCTGCTGCTATGCACCATTATACATTTATAGAGCTCTATTGTCACTTCATAGATAAAGAAACACATAGGCTCGCCGCACCCTATACAACCGATGGATTGCATCTGACAGGAGAGGGATATGCCCTCTGGGCGCAGTTGTTACAACCCTATTTTTGACGCATGGATATGAAAAAATATAGCATTATACTTCTTGTTTTGTTTGTTGCATTATGTTCGGTTGCGCAACAGCCGTCGGATAGTATTGCAAACGATATATGCCGTTTTGCCAAGCAACAAGATGCCCTCTCGGTAGAGGAAGTCGCAGACGTAACCCGTCGATGGGTAGATGCTATTCCCCAAGAAGATTTGCTCGCCTATGCGGCACAAGCCTCCAAGGTACTATATCCTGTATATAGCACCCACAAGGGTCGCATGGCCTATCGAGTGTTGTTGGAGCGACTTTTGCAGTCGGGTGGCGACGAATGGGCGCTGATGCGTTACAAATACATGTATGAGTCGTTGAGTCGCAATAACGAGGGAGAGGAGGCATGCGATTTTGTCTATTATGACAAGGAGGGAAATGAGCACACATTGCATAGTCACAAGGGGTATCAAACACTTGTAATATTCAATGACCCCGAATGTGAAGAGTGTGCAGCCTTGTGCCGACACATAGCAACAGCCGGAGAGTTGGGCAGAGAGGTTATAGATAGCACCACCCATGTATTGCTGATATATCCCGATGAGCCTACCGATGCGTGGCGCAGGGCCGTGAGTCGCTATCCCGATACATGGTTTGTAGGGTATGCCCAAGATGTGTCAGACCTTTATGACTTACGCACTTTACCCTCTACCTATCTGCTCGATGCCTCACACCATATTTTGTTGCGTGATGAACATCTTTATATTACGGAACGGGAGTAGGGCTGAAGAGATTTCCGGCGCAAAAGTTTATGCAAAAAAAATATGTTCCGAAGCATTGTTTTGTCAGAAATTTTGTACCTTTGCTTTTGTGTTATGAGTAGAAAAAGAGAGATAGCAGCCCATCGGTCAAGACTCTATTGTGAGAGTCGAACTGTCGATTTCTTATTTTATAACACTATCATTGACACTGCGACCACCCATACAGAGAATGGGAATGGTCGTTTTTTTTATATGCCAACAATAAAATTACGATAATCCTATGAAATGTGAGAGTCTTGTATCAATCAATGATTTCAGTAAAGAAGAGATCATGGATTTGCTTGAAAAAGCTCGTAGCTTTGAAGAAAACCCCAATAGAAGAGTCTTGGAAGGCAAGGTGATAGCCACCTTGTTCTTTGAGCCATCTACTCGCACACGACTCAGTTTTGAAACAGCGGTCAATCGCTTGGGAGGTCGCATCATCGGATTTAGCGATGCGGCAACCAGCAGTTCTTCAAAGGGCGAGTCGCTCAAAGATACCATCATGATGGTGAGCAATTATGTCGATCTTATCATCATGCGCCACCACCTTGAGGGTGCGGCGCGATACGCTTCTGAAGTATCATCAGTGCCTATCATCAATGCCGGCGATGGAGCCAATCAGCACCCCACACAGACAATGCTCGACCTCTACTCGATATACAAGACACAAGGTACACTCGAAAATCTCAACATAACCATGGTAGGTGACTTGAAGTACGGTCGCACCGTACACTCATTGTTGCAAGCCATGTCGCATTTCAATCCTACGTTCCACTTTGTAGCTCCCGATGAGTTGAAGATGCCACAAGAGTATAAGATATTCTGTGACGAGCATAATATACCTTATTATGAGCACCGTGATTTCTCGGAAGAGGTTATCAATCAGGCCGATATTCTGTATATGACTCGTGTGCAACGAGAGCGTTTTACCGACCTTGTGGAGTATGAGCGAGTAAAAGATGTATATATCCTTCACAACAGTATGCTGGCCAACAGCAAGCCCAACTTGCGCGTGTTGCATCCCCTGCCTCGTGTCAATGAAATAGCCTATGATGTAGATGACAATCCCAAGGCCTATTACTTTCAACAAGCCAAGAACGGATTGTTTGCACGTCAAGCGATTATATGCAAAGTGTTGGGAATAGATGTAGAATAACTCATAAAAGCCACAAATCATGACTACAATAAAGAAAGAACTTGCAGTTGCAGCACTTGAGAATGGTACTGTAATAGACCGCATCCCGTCGGAGCAACTTTTCAAGGTCGTATCGATGCTCAAGCTCGATACCATTGCCAATAGCATCACGATAGGTAATAATCTGCATAGTGGAAAGTTGGGCCGAAAAGGTATTATCAAAGTAGCCGACTACTTCTTCCGTGATGAGGAGATAAATAAGATAGCCTTGATAGCTCCCGATGCCACTATCAATGTTATTCGCAACTACAAGGTAGTGCAGAAATATAATATTACATTGCACGAAACATTGCGTGGTATCATTCGCTGTAACAACCCCAAGTGCATCAGCAACAATGAGCCTATGGATACAATTTTCCATGTAACATCGCGACAACCCCTCGAAGTTACTTGTAGATATTGCAACCGTACCATTGCTGCCAATAAAATAGAGATTTGTCAATAATGAAAGAGATATGGAAGCCCGGTACGCTCATTTATCCATTACCGGCTATTTTGGTTAGTAGCGGCTCTACTCCCGACGATTATAATATGTTTACAGCCGCATGGGTGGGTACATTATGTACCAATCCTCCCATGTGTTATGTGTCTATTCGCCCCGAAAGACACTCTTATGAGCTCATCAAGCGCAACATGGAGTTTACCCTCAACCTCACCACTTGCAGTATGGCCAAGGCCACCGATTGGTGTGGCGTGCGTTCGGGTCGCGACTATAACAAATGGAAAGAAACCGGCTTGACACCATGTCCCGGCAAGGAGGTGCGCTCGCCCTATATCGACGAGTCGCCATTGAGTATCGAGTGTAAAGTGAGAGAAATCATATCTCTGGGCTCACATGATATGTTCATTGCCGACGTTGTCAATATCCTTGCCGATACGCAATATATCGACCCTGTGACACAGGCTTTCGATATGGAGCGCGCCGATTTGCTCATCTATTCGCATGGACACTACCATGAGCTGGGCAAAGAAATAGGAAAATTTGGCTGGTCGGTCAAGAAAAAATAGAAAATATATTAACCTTATTAATACTGTGAATATGAAAAGAACTATTACTTCATTTATTCTTGCATTGCTCTGCATAGTAGTTAATGCTCAAAGTTACACTGCACTACCCGAAAACGGAGCCAATGTAGATATGCTCACCGATATAGCTATTACATGGGACGAGTCGGAGAGTGTTACTGTCGATCCTATGTTGATGGTGGGAGGAGCCAAAGTATATCGTGTAAATGGTGCGGATAAAACATTTGTGACCGATATTATCTGTGGTCCTGCCGGAGGCAACTCGGTTGTATTGAGCCTTATGATGGCAGCAACGGATGCAGGTGACTATCTTGTGGAGATAAGCGACAATATGTTTACCGTAGATGGTGTTCAAGTAGCCGGTTTCAATCTCAATTATACTATTGGAGGCATGCCTACAACTACATCTAAATTTATGATTGAGATGAAAGACAATTCTCTCTCGACCTTGCTCGTATCGGTAGAGCCTTGCAACGAACTCTCTCTCAATCCCGATGTGACAGAGAGTATTCAGATTATACACAACAAAGGTTTTGGTGCCTATTATGCGGCAACCTATACAGCCGAGATAACCGGTGCCAATACTGCAACACTCACTGCCGACAAGGAACTTGGCGAAGGACATTATACACTTGTCATTCCCAAAGGTACATTTATAGTGGATGGTTGTGTAAATCGTGAGATAATGAAAGAGTTTGACCTCAGTGTAGTAAATCCTGCAACAGAATATACCGTAGATCCTGTCGATGGTTCTACTCTTGAAGAACTTGTAGAGATAACCATCACATGGGAGAAAGCCACATCCCTCGAAGTGAATATGGAGAAAATGATGGGTGGTATCATTGTATATCAGATAGATGGTGAGTTTAAGAATAAGATAGCGGATGTTTTCTGTGGCCCGGCCTTTGGCAACTATGTAATGATGAGCCTCACATCGCTCATCAATACCGCCGGTGACTATGTTGTGGAGATACCCGGAGATATGTTTACCGTAGATGGTACTCCTGTACCGGCATTCAGCCTTAGCTACAACATTCCCGGAGTGCCCTCATCGACTGCTACCATGAGTGCTCAACAACAAGATGCTACACTATCGACAATTCTTCTCACATTTGAGCCTTGTAGCTACCTTGATGTCTATACACCTGCCGAAGGTGAGGAGGAGATAGAAGCACCATTTATTATTCACAATAACGGTTTTAATTCTTCTATTGCAGCAACTTATACCATAACTATTACAGGTGAGAATACCGCACTGCTCACTACCGACAAGAATCTTCCCGATGGTCATTATACGCTGCATGTGCCACAAAGCACTTTCCTTATTGATGGTAAGGTGAACAAACTTGCTCTGTTTGACTTTGAAAAAAGTGCAGTAGAGAGCATCATCAACGACAATGTCCCCATCAACGCCTATGACTTGCGTGGTGTGCAAGTAGTAAATAATGGTACTGCCGGTGATGTGAAGAGCCTTGATGCAGGAGTCTATATCGTAAATGGCAAGAAAATAATGGTGCGCAATAGCAGGTAAGATAGAAACATTTGCAAAAATGGTGAACGTATAACAAAATATTCATACCTTTGCGACTCAACCTATAACAACGACTTATATATATCACTTAATTATAATATTATGGAAAGAGACAAAGTCATTTTTGACATTATTGAGCGTGAACATCAACGCCAATTAAAAGGCGTAGAACTTATCGCATCTGAAAACTTTGTGAGCGACCAAGTTATGCAAGCTATGGGCTCATGCCTCACAAACAAATATGCCGAGGGTTATCCCGCCAAGCGCTATTATGGTGGTTGTGAAGTAGTAGATGAGAGCGAGAATGTAGCAATCGATCGCCTCAAACAACTTTTCAATGCCGAGTGGGCCAACGTACAACCTCACTCGGGTGCTCAAGCCAATATGGCTGTATTTATGGCCTGCTTGCGCCCCGGTGATAAATTCCTTGGTCTCAACCTCTCGCAAGGTGGTCACCTCTCACATGGTTCGCCTGTAAACTTCTCGGGTCTTATGTTCCAAGCACTCGACTATGGTGTACGTCAAGACACAGGTTATGTAGATTATGAGCAAATGGAAGAGGTAGCTCGTCGTGAGCGTCCTCGCCTCATTATCGGTGGTGCTTCGGCTTATTCTCGCGAATGGGACTATGCCCGCATGCGTCGTTTGGCCGACGAGATAGGTGCTATCTTTATGGTAGATATGGCACACCCCGCAGGTCTTATTGCTGCCGGTGAGTTGGATAATCCCTTGAAATATGCCCACATCGTGACTTCTACTACTCACAAGACTCTTCGCGGTCCTCGTGGTGGTGTTATCCTCATGGGTAAAGACTTTGACAATCCTTGGGGCAAAACAACTCCCAAAGGCGAAATTCGCAAGATGTCGGCATTGCTCGACTCTGCTGTTTTCCCCGGTGTACAAGGCGGCCCGCTTGAGCACGTTATTGCTGCCAAGGCTGTTGCCTTTGGTGAGGCTCTCACTCCCTCTTATAAAGAGTATCAAAAACAAGTGCGTGCCAATGCTCGCGTAATGGGTCAAGCATTTATCGACAAAGGTTATCATGTTGTTTCGGGTGGTACCGACAACCACTGCTTGCTCATCGACCTCCGCACCAAATATCCCGAACTCACAGGTAAGGTGGCTGAGAAGGCTCTCGTTCAAGCCGATATTACAGTGAACAAGAACATGGTTCCCTTCGATACTCGTTCTCCCTTCCAAACTTCAGGTATCCGCGTAGGTACTCCCGCCATCACTACTCGTGGCGTGAAAGAGGATATGATGGGCGAAATCGTAGAAATGATTGACAGCGTACTCGCCAATCCCGAAAACGATAGCGTTATCAAGAACGTACGCGAGAAAGTAAACGAAGTAATGGTTAAATATCCCATCTTCGGCTGGTAATACAATTCTCGTTAAGACATAAATTTAGGGGCTATACTCACAATGTGGAGTGTAGCCCCTAATTATTTCAGTGTCAATTCAATCAGTCGCGACCTACTACTGCTTCGAGTTCCTCTACCGTAATGGGTATGTGCTTGTCGCCACCGATGCAACGGCAACCATCCTCGGTAATGAGCAAGTCATCTTCGATGCGTATGCCTCCAAAGTCGTAATAGTCGGCAAGACGATCGTAGTTGATAAATTCTTTGCATTTACCCTCTTTCTTCCATTGCTCGATGAGTGCCGGGATGAAGTAGATGCCCGGCTCGTCGCTCATGACAACTCCGGGGCGTAATTGCCATGTGCTGCGATAGGTGCAACATGCCAATTCGGCTGCACGAGGTGCAAATTGTGAGAAGTCGAAGTTGTAAACATTGCCACGCTCGCCTATTGCCTCGCAGTCGTGCACATCAATACCCATGCCGTGACCCAATCCGTGAGGCATGAGCATAAACATAGCTCCTGCCGCTACTGCCTCTTCGGGGTTGCCTTTGAGCAAGCCCAAGTCGGTGAGGTCGCGTGCCATAGAGAGTAGCGATGCGTTGTGAAGGTCCATGTATCGCATGGGACGTGCTATGTCGAGTACATGATCGTGAGCACGAAGTACTATATCATATATCTCACGTTGCTTGGTGGTAAACTTGCCACTCACCGGATAGGTGCGGGTGTGGTCGGAGCAATATCCGCCGGCAAGCTCGGCACCGGCATCAACAAGCAACAACTTGCCGTTTTCAAGCGGGAAGTCACAACCGAAGTTGTGCAATATCTCACCATGTTGGGTGACGTGTGAGTAGAACGACCATCCCCAACCATGTTGCATGGCTATACCGTTGATAGCACCTATTATCTCACGCTCTATGACACCCTCGCGACACATGCGCATGGCTGTTGTGTGCATCTTATATCCTACCTCAAAGGCTCGCTCCATGACTGCAATTTCCTCCTCGGTCTTTATCTCACGCATCACTGTAATTGCGGCCATGAGGTCGTGCGATGCAGTTGCGTTTACACGTTGTGCGGGGATGTCGAGTAGGGTGGACATGTATATCAACTCCATACCTCTGAATTGAGGCAAGTAGTGTATGGTGCGACCTTGGCGACGTGCTTCGGCTACCACATCAGCTACTTGGTTGAGGGGTGCGGTGCGGGTTACTCCTACTTGTGCGGCTTGCTCACTCATCGAGGGTAGAGGGCCTGTCCATATCATCTCTTCTATAGTTACCTCGTTGCCATAGAGGGTGTCGCAATCGTTGTCGCAATCCATTACTCCTACAAGGCGTGCTACATCGAGGCCGAAGTAGTATAAAAATGAAGATTCTTGGCGAAACGCCATGGCATTTTCCGGGGCATTAATGGCAGTGTCGAGGTTGCCATTGAGAATGATAATGCCATTACCAACCATACGACGCAATCGGGCGCGACGGTCGGCATAGGTTTGTGCTGAAAACATAGTATTATCCTTTCTTTTAGTTGTATTGCTTAATATAGGCTTTTGCTCAAAGTTACGGTTTTTATTCGGAACTATCGGCTTGTTGCAAATAATTTTTTTGCGAAACCTCCATTTTCATTCTATCGCATCAAATTTTCTTGCTCGGCTCGTTCCTTTGCAGAGCCATAAGGCATCAACTATAAATACAGATTATATGACAAAAAAAGAGAAAAAATTATCGAAAGAGCCACAAGTCACTACTTCCCGTGAGCGATTGGCTCGTCGCATCATCGAGCATTATCCCGATAGGCGTTTTGAGTCGGAAGATGATGTTTATGATGCTCTCGATGAGTATGCTTCGCATCTGAGTGAGCATTACGACAAGATGTTATCCGATCACAATCGTCTTACAGGATTGATGTGCAACAATCCTCGCGTGGGTGCTTTTATTGCCGACGTAGCCGATGGAGAGGATGCTCTTGTTGCTTGCGTGCGATACTTTGGTAAAGAGTTGCTCGAATGTAGCGATGACAAGCAGAAGATGTATGCCATCAAGCGTGCCAATGATGAGTTTGTCGAGCGTAGTCGCAACTTCAGGGAGTTGGAGGCTGCCATGCAACGCAATGTCGATAAGAGTGCCCGTTCTATCGAACGATTTATGCGCAGCAAGAAGATGGAGAACTCGGATTTGGAAGATTTTCTCGACCGAGTATTTCATGTGTGCCAACATGTCTTTGCCGGCGATTTAAACGAGGATATATTGGAGCTATTGTACAAAGGCTTGCGATATGATACCGACTTGACTTGTGCCGAGCATGCCGCTGAAGTAAAGGGTCGCAACCGACGCATCATGATGGAACGTCGCGATGCTGTGGGTGACTCTATCTCCGATACTCGCAACTCTGCAGCTCGCGAAAAAGGAAGTGGCTCTTATCGCCGACCCCGACGCCGCCCCAGCGTGTGGGATATGTAATTTAATTGACCTTGTGACTATCGGGTAGTATATATTTACATTTATCCACATAGCATCGCACTTTTCTCATATCTGCCCGTTGTCATCAATTTTATCACACGACAAAGAAATGTTTAATCTTTTAAAAAACCGAAATTATGTTTAAGAAAACAGACGAAAAAATTCGCTTTATTGCCATTGCAACCCTCTCATTATTGATGCTCATGCTCCTGTTGTGGTTGTGGGGCTGTGGCGATATTGGTTGCTCACTTGCATTGATTTACCCGAGTGTTGCAGGTACTCACATCTCGGAAGAGCCTCTTACGGTTGCCACCACTCGCAAGCATGCCCCTTCTTTGTTGCAGAACGAGATTGACGAGCATATCACCAAGATACGTCCCATGTCCACACCCCTCGACCAAATATCTCGTTATAAGGGTGCTCGTAAATCGGGGTCGATGATTGTCGATTATTTCTCGGTAGATACCAAGCCCTATCTCTATACCGTCATGGATGCCTATAACGAGCCTACACCAACATCGGCACTCAACAGTCATACTCGCATTAGACTTGCTCTGGACGATTGCAGCTCTATTGTTCCTTCCGATACACTCATGGCTCTCGATATTTCAGACTATGGCTCGGATGTGTCGGAAACCCCCGAACAAAACCTTCTCCTTTATGTCATATCGACCGATATTGAGTCCGGAGAGATCTATGTACAGGCTGTCAATGGTAAAAGAATCGGTGTTATTTCAAACTGTGTTCCCTCTATACCCGAGGGTACCCGCCTGTTGCGACTTGGCCGTGCGGCTACCGAGTTGGATGTGCAAACTGCGCAATTCGAGTCCTTGCCTGTCAAATCTCAAAACTTCTGCCAAATCTTCAAGATGCAGATTGAGCAATCGACATTCTTTAAGATTGCCAACAAGGAGGTCGAATGGGACTTCTCCGACCAAGAAGAACTCGCCATATATGATATGCGCAAGACAATGGAGAGAAGTTTCTTGTTTGGTGTCAAAAATCACATATATGACCCTGTCAAGAAGGAGGAGGTGAGCCTCACGGGTGGTATATGGTGGCAGGTGCAAAAGGAGTTTAACTTCAATATCGACGAGTCGTTTACGCACGAAATGCTTACCGATATGATGAAACTCTGTTTTACAGGAAATGCCGGAAATAAGCGCAAGGTGCTCATGGCGGGTTCCGATTTGATAGCGGCTCTTAGCAACCTTGAATATTTCCGCACCTTGCCTGCCGGCTCGGATATGATGAAGTGGGGACTTGACTTTAATGAGATTTCATCGAAATTTGGTAAACTGTATGTCATTCATTCCGAGATTTTTGACGAGTGTGGTCGCCCGGCACAAGGTCTGGTTATTGACCCGGAGTATATTCAGAAGTGGTCGCATGTGCCCTTTGGCTCGCAATCGCTCGACCTCAAAAAAGCGGGTATTCGCAATACCGATGCTCTGGTACTTACCGAAGCAAGCTGTATGACATTGCGCTACCCCGATGCTCACATGCGCATTGTGGGACTTTAATACATGCTTTACACATCTTGTCCGGCATATCATTTGCCGGACAAGTATTATCTCTCTTATCGCTTATGGATATAACAAGACAAGAAATTATCGATCGTGTTACGATGTGTATGGAGGAGCTTACTCCGCAGATAAATGCTACGATGGAGCGCATGGAGGGTGTGTCTATCTGTGATTATATAGATGGTGTCATTGATAGCCAACTGCGCACTCTGCTCATGACTGCTCCTATTGCCATCCTGCCTGTACAAGAGTTGGGTGCGCAATACCAGCCTATGCGTCGCAGCGACGGTAGTGGGCGCATTACTCTCAATGACAATGTGTTGCGACCGGTATCGTTGCAGGTGAAAGGTTGGAAAGTGCCCGCTACTCGATTTATCGACGAACGACATCCGCTATACGAGTTGCAATTTAATAAATACACGCGAGGCAGTGCTACAAAGCCTGTTGCTGTATTCACCCAAGACGGACAAGGCAATAAAGTCATCGATTACTTTTCTCTACCCACAGCCTCTATAACTCATCACATACTTTCTCTTCAATGTATAGTTGCACCGCAAGAAAAAGCACAGAGTTACACCCTCTCTCCTCTGCTTGTAGATATGTTGTGCTATTGCTGTGGCGCTGCTGTTTATAACATTATGGGCAATAAATCTATGGCCGACATTATGCTGTCGCATGTTGCTATGCTGCAATAACAATCTTTAAAATCTGTAAATAACTTTTTTCTTAGAATTATAAACACTAAATTTGCGACCTTATTTCAAGACGAGAAGTAAATTGGCTATGTGATATAATCCAAACCTAAATAAAAGATATGAAAAAATTTTTACTTACTTTCTGCGCTTGTGTAACTATGAACATGGTTATGGCGCAAAACATGCAAGAGGCACGTCTTTATGTTCCGGCTTTTGATGCCGAATATATGGAAGGTGTGTTTGGTTCTATTTACGGTGTGTCGTCCAATGGCGAGTATGCTGTGGGTTATGACGATTTTGTAGGCTCATGTGCTTTTATGTGGACACGCTCTACCGGAGAGTTTGAAATGATCGATGCCGCATCGATGATGATGGACGTGGCCAATGATGGTACTGCCGTTGGTAACTACTTTGTAGAGATACCTGCTTCGGAAGATGGTTCTTTTGCTTCTCGCCCCGGATATTACAAGAATGGCGAGTGGAAGCCTCTTCCTATCTATCGTAGCGAAGTATTGCTCACTCCTGCCACAGGCGAGTCGGATGATATGAATGGTTGTGCTATGGCTATATCGGCCGACGCTCAATTTATCGCCGGTTATATTACCGATGCCAATATCTATAAATTGTTCCCCGTATTGTGGAAATGGAACGATGAGCTCCAAGACTATGAGATTGCCGAAGAGTATGTAAACATCCAAGAAAATATCGATGCTCTCGATTGTCCTTATGGTTGGGTTGTTAAAGATATGTCGGACGATGGTACTATTCTCTCGGGTTACTCGGAGTGGGGTAGTGGTGCTCGCAGTGCTGCCGTTCTTGTTAATGGCGAGGAAATACGTCTTACAACATTGATTGATCCCCTTGAGAAAGACCCCGATGGAGTAATGGGTATTCGCGCTGATACCGAGGGCGATGCTTTTGTAAGTGATAATGGTGAGTACGTTACCGGATTTTTCTCTGAAGAAATAGGTACTTACAATTCGTTTGCTTGGTCTCCCGGTCAAGAGAGTCCTGTATATGAATATTCAAGCCGTATTTATAGAACAGTAGATAACGATGGCACTATCTATGGTAGCACTACTATCGGTGGCGATGCTTCTATGTATAAAGATGGACAAGAGATACTTCTCAGAAATGCTTATGCATGGGAAACTCCTGCCGGTGCATATCTTTCTACTATATTTGCTCACAGCACCGGTGCCGAGGTTTTGGGTGGTATAGCTTATGTTTCTTTCTCAATGGGAGCTATCCATATACCTGCTGTTTTGGATACCAATCCTTCGGCAGCTGTAAATGCCGTTGAAAAGAAAGCCAATGATGTTGTTATGGCCTCTGGTTGGGCATTTATCAATGGCGAGTATGATAGCGCTATGGTATATAACATGCAAGGCGTACTTGTAGCCACTGCTTATAGCGGCAATATCGACATGAATTACCTCCCCGCAGGCGTTTATGTTGTTGTTGTTGATGGTGTATCATACAAGGTTGTGAAATAATTGCCTATACAATTATAGTAATAGAAAAACGGTGTGCCGCACGTTAGCGTTGGCACACCGTTTCTTATTGGGGGGGTGTCTGTCTTGACATTATTGACCTATCATCTGCAAGAACTCTTCTTCGTTGATGATTTTTATACCCAGTCGCTTGGCTTTTTCCAATTTGGCGGGGCCCATGTTGGCTCCTGCCAGCAAGTATTGTGTAGCCCCCGATACCGAGGCGACGTTGCGCCCGCCATATTGTTCAATTAGGGCTTTGTATTCTTCGCGCGAATGGCGCTCAAATGTGCCACTTATCACTACCGAAGCTCCGTTCAATACATTGTCGATGTGCGTTTCGGTGGCTTTTTCTTCTATTTTCATTTGTAAGCCATATTGAGCCAAACGCTCAACGAGCAGCAGGTTGTCTATATCATTCATATACTCTACCACGCTGAGTGCTATGCGTTCGCCTATGTCGGGAATGGCCATAAGCTCTTGCAACGATGCATCTCGTAGTCGTTCCATCGACTTCATTGATGTGGCAAGTCGCTTGGCTACTGTTTCGCCAACAAATCGGATACCCAAGGCAAATAATACCCGAGCAAAGGGAACTTCGCGTGAACGGGCTATCGAATCGACAATGTTTTGTGCCCACTTGCGACCTTGTTGCTTGAGTGTGGCCACATCGTCAATGGTGAGTGTATAGAGGTCGGCCACATTGTTTATCATGCCTTTGTCGTAGAACTGTGCTATCGTTTCGGGGCCCAATGAGTCTATATTCATCGCTTTGCGAGCAATAAAGTGCTCAATGCGACCCTTTATTTGGGGAGGACAGTGATTGCTGTTGGAACAGAACCAAGCCGCCTCACCCTCCTCGCGTACAAGAGGTGTGCCACACTCGGGGCAGTTGCGAACAAATGCAACGGGCTGGCTGCCCGCCATACGACTATCTACTTCCACCGCTGTGATTTTGGGTATTATCTCGCCTCCTTTCTCTACATGCACCATGTCGCCTATATGCAAGTCGAGCGAGCGTATAATGTCTTCATTGTGTAGGCTGGCACGTTTAACGACTGTACCCGATAGTTGAACGGGGTCGAGGTTGGCCACCGGAGTGATAGTACCGGTGCGACCTACTTGAAACGAAACAGAGTTGAGGCGTGTGATAGCCTCCTCGGCCTGAAACTTATAAGCAATAGCCCAGCGAGGCGATTTGGCTGTATAGCCCAACTCCTCTTGTTGCTCTATCGAAGCCACCTTCAGGACAATACCATCGGTAGCAACAGGAAGGTTGCGACGTTCTATATCCCAATAATCTATAAAAGCCTTTATTTCCTCAAGATTGTGAAGAACACGCATCGTGTCGCTCACCTTGAAGCCCCACTCTTTGGCACATTGTAGGTTGTCGTAATGGTTGTTGGTGGGTAGGCTGTCGCCCAGCATGTAATATAGGTAAGCATCCAATCCTCTGGAGGCAACGGTAGCCGGATTTTGCAGTTTCAATGTTCCGGCAGCTGCATTGCGAGGGTTGGCAAAGAGGGGCTCTTCTTGTAATGCACGTTCTTGGTTGAGCTTCTCAAACGTACTCCAAGGCATCAGCACCTCGCCTCGTATCTCAAAAAATGATGGGTAACCATCGCCTTTGAGAACAAGAGGTATAGAACGAATGGTGCGCACATTGCGAGTAACATCGTCGCCCATAGCGCCGTCGCCGCGTGTTACGGCACGGAGCAGGTGGCCATCTTGATAGGTAAGAGAAATAGATGTACCGTCAAATTTCAATTCACCAACTATCTCAAATGGAGCATTGCCCAATCCTTGCTTTACACGTTCATAAAAGGCCGTTACCTCCTCCATCGAGTAGGTATTGCCCAGCGACAACATCGGGTAGGAGTGAGCCACCTGCACAAAGGCGTGATTGATGTCGCTACCCACACGCTGTGTAGGTGAGTTGGGTGAGGCATATTGAGGATATTGACTTTCGAGCTGCTGCAACTCTTGCATAAGCAAGTCAAAGTCGAGGTCGCTTATTGTAGGCGAGTTGAGCACATAATAATTATGATTATGCTCCTCAAGCACACGGCTCAAGTAAGCAATTCGTTCTTGGGCATTGAGCAATTCTTTTTCTTCCATGATGCGAATATACGAAGAAACGAGCGAAATAATTGAAACTTGTTTCAATATTTTGCAGCGAGTGCCGAGTATATCTATTGAACTTAATGAATATACGAAGAAACGAGCGAAATAATTGAAACTTGTTTCAATATTTTGCAGCGAGTGCCGAGTATATCTATTGAACCTAATGAATATACGAAGAAACGAGCGAAATAATTGAAACTTGTTTCAATATTTTGCAGCGAGTGCCCGAGTGTGTCGGTCATTACAGATATAAGTCAATAGAGGTAATGGTTGGCGTTAGTTGGCTCTATTGACAACTGCTGTTAGCAAAACGGGTGTATAAAAAGACCGATGCTATTAAAAAGATTGAATTATAAGCATATAGTAAGTGATTAATTAAAGAAATTTTTCCGAATTTATTTGTTTTTCTATAACCATTCACTATATTTGCAGTTGCAACTTTTTGATGAATTCTATAAAACATTGAAAAGAGGCAAAAAAGAAGAGAATAATTAACATAATACTGTGAATCTATAAACACTTAAAAAAATTGATTATGGCGAGAAAATTGAAAATTCGCGACCTTACCTTGCGCGATGGTCACCAGTCGCTTTTTGCAACACGCTTGCAAAGTAAACACGTTGAACAAGTTATTGAAGATTATAAAGACGCCGGCTTCTATGCAATGGAGGTGTGGGGTGGTGCAGTACCCGACTCAGTGATGCGCTACCTCGATGAGAGCCCTTGGACTCGCTTGAACTCGATAAGCAAAGTTATTGAGGGTCGTTCATATTTGACTGCTCTTTCTCGCGGTCGCAACCTCTTTGGTTATGCTCCTTATCCCAATACCGTAATTGATGGTTTCTATAAAGAGGCTGTTAAGCAAGGTCTTGGCATCATGCGTATCTTTGATGCACTCAACGACCTTAACAATGTTGAGAGCTCTATCAAGAAGATAAACGAAGTGGGTGGTATTGCCGATGGTGCTGTATGTTACACTGTCGATCCCAAACCCGCTGCAACTGCCGAGAAGGTTGGTTTCTTCGCTCGTTTGTTTGGTAAGAAACCTGCCGAGCCCAAGAAAATCTTTACCGATGAGTATTTCGTAGAGAAAGCCAAGGGTATGGAGGCTATGGGTGCCAAGATTATTACCCTCAAAGATATGGCCGGTCTTGTAAATCCTGCCCGTATCACTACTCTTATACCTGCCTTGAAAAAGGCTGTCAGTGTGCCTGTCGATTTCCACACACACTGTACTCCCGGTTACGGTCTTGCATCTTCTTTGATGGCTGTTATTCATGGTGTTGATATTCTTGATACCAATATCTGGTACTTTGGTGGTGGCTCTGCTGCTCCTGCTATCGAGTTGATTTACATCTTCTGCCAAAAACTCGGTATTGAAGTTGAGGCCAATATGGAAGCCGTAGGTCGCATTCGTGAGAAATTGGAAGGCATCCGTCGTGACTTGCGCGACTTTGACTTGCAAAAGGATAGCTTCCCCATCAAGTTCGATCCTTTGAAAGATACCATCCCTGCCGAAGTAGATGCTCAATTTGACCGTGCTATTGCCGCTGCCAAGGCCAACAATGAGGCCGAGCTCTTGGAGGCTTGCCATGCTATCGAGGCATATTTCAACTTCCCCAAAGCCAACGAAATCGTGAAGCATGCCGAGGTGCCCGGTGGTATGTACAGTAACATGGTGGCTCAGCTCAAGAGCCTCGGTGCCGAGGATGTGTTGAACGATGCCATGGCTCTTATCCCCGAGGTGCGTCGTGCCGCAGGTTTGGTGCCCCTTGTAACTCCTACTTCACAAATCGTGGGTGGACAAGCAGTGAGCCTTGCTATTGACCGCAAGAAAGGCAATCCCGACTATACAATGGTGAGCAACCAATTTATCAACCTCATCAAGGGCGAATATGGTAAGACTCCCGTTGCTATCGATCCCAAATTCCGTGAGAAAATCACCGGCAGTGCTATTGAGAAGCCCTACGACATCAATGCTTATCAAGCACCCGAAAACCCCACATTGCCCGAATATGGTGGCGTGAAACTTGCCAAGGATGACAACGACTATCTCTTGCTCCAACTCTTCCCCACTGTAGGTGCTACATTCTTGCGCAATCGTCGTAAAGAGGAGTTTGACGCAGCTCCCAAGGCAGAGGTTGTAGAGGAGAAGAAAGAGGCCGAAGCACCCATTACAGGTCCTGTACAAAAGATACCTATGGGTGGTAGCATTATTTCAGTTGCTGTTCAACCCGGTGCCGCTGTGAAGAAAGGTCAAGCATTGCTCGTATATGAGGCAATGAAGATGGAAAACACTGTAAGCAGCGAGCGTGATGGTGTTATCAAACGCATCTTTGTTCAACCCGGACAAGTTGTAGCCACCAACGCTGTATTGGTAGAGTTTGAGGGTTAATATATAGCCTACTTATAAAAAACAAGAGGTGTGCCCGGTGGCACACCTCTTGTTTTTTATAAGGATATTATAGGTTGTTATAGCATTATCGTATCGTTACCATTGTTGCTCCAAATCCATATTCGCGGAAGGAGGCATCTTGGCAGTTGTATTCTTTGTACTTGGTGCGGAGCTCGTCGAGAATGGCACGGCGCAGTGTGCCTTCGCCTTTGCCGTGAATAAATACGATGCGTTGTCCTTTGTTGTTGCGATGCTCGGCCAGTACCTTGCGGAAGGTGTCAAGTTGGTATTCGAGCATCTCGCCATTGCTCATGCCGGCGGTGTTGTCGAGTAGAGCATTGATGTGTAGGTCTATCTCGATAATTTCGGCAGGTTGTTGCTTGGGCTTGCTTGTGTGGGGACGATTGATAGCCTCCGAACGATTTTTTTCGCTCATGGCATGAGCCAAGTCATCGGTATTGACTACCAGCGGGCGAATGGGGGTGTCGTTTTTGACCAAGTCGATGATGAGAGCCGGCTCATCATAGTAGAGGTTGGCACGGAAGCTATGCAATTTATACAACTTCACGGAATCGAAGCGCATTTCTATCGCTCCGGGATTTTTGCTATTATAGTGCTTGCCTTGTTTGAAGGCGATGTATTGAAATCCAATGCGTTGCAGTGAATTGACATCTTGTTGTTTAAGTTCCTCCAACTCCATTTGAGTATTGGGCTCTATCACACCGGCATGACGTGTGCGCCAGCCCTCCTCGTCGCGGCTGGTAAAGGTAAAGTAGAGGTAGAAGTTGCTATCATTGACCAAGCAGATGTCGTATGCTGTGGTGTTGAGATGCTTGGGCTCATGGGGAATGATAGCCAGAGCAATGTTGAGTTTTTCGCCTTCGGGTGTTTCTTCTATGGGCTCTGTTGTCACAACGCGAGCCGGCTCTGTTTTGCTTGGTATCTCTTTGCTCAATGTTGTAGCCGTAAAGATGGTTTTCACCTCGGGCTGCTTTTTCTCCGGTTTGGCAGGTTCCACTACCACACATTCTCTTACGAGTATAGGTGTTTCAAAGCCGTCGGGCTCCTCAACGTATGCCATGTCGCGATCTATTTTACGCACAATGCCGCCACCTACGGCATTGAGAAATCTTACTTTATCTCCAATATTCAATGTTGCCATAATCTTAAGGTTTATTACCGAGCAAAGGTAATAATTTTTCGGCACTCTTGCCCATTGATATGCAAAAAGGGAGTAGGTCGTTGCAGGCATCATCGTCATAAACTTGCAGTGACACACTTGTAGCGATGAAACCACATCTTGGGTATAACTTTTTTCAGCACAATCTTGTTAATAGCAACAAGGAGATGCAAGTGTGTTGAGAATATTCAATTCATCTTGCCCTGCCACAATTTGTGAATATTTCCTAATTGTTAAAAAATGTAAACTTGTCAATTTGGTACATTATTTTGCAATGTGTAGTTGGCAAATTAGGTGTATAATATCTATCTTTGCAAAAGATTTTCCATATGATTGGTTGAATAGTTAAGTGGAGTCATTTTATAGAACACATAGTTATCTTGTAGAGCACTTGGGCAACCCTGTCCGACGCGAATTGATGCGCGAAATAGATTGGTCGCATCGCCTCATTGGTATCAAGGGTAGTAGGGGAGTGGGTAAGACTACTTTCTTATTGCAGTATGCTCGCGACAACTTCAGTATAAGCGACCGCACTTGTCTTTATATCAACCTCAACAATCTCTATTTTACCGATCATTCGCTCGTAGAGTTTGCGCAAGAGTTTTATGCCCGAGGAGGTAGAGTATTGCTCATCGACCAAGTCTTTAAGTATCCCGAATGGAGCGAGGCCTTGCGTGCTTGTTACGAGCTCTTGCCCGACTTGCAAATCATATTTACCGGCTCATCGGTAATGCGCTTGAAAGAGGAAAATCCCCTGCTCGATGGTCTTGTAGCCTCCTACAATCTGAGAGGTTTTTCGTTTAGAGAATACCTCAATATCAAGACGGGTATGTCATTCCGTCCTTATACTTTTGAGGAGATAATGGAAAATCATGCCACCATTGCACGCACCATATCGGGTCGTATCAATCCGCTTGATTATTTCGACGGTTATTTGCATCATGGCTACTATCCATTCTTTCTCGACAAGAGCAATTTCTCGGAAAATCTTATCAAGACAATCAATATAATCATGGAGGTAGATATATTGCTCCTCAAGCAACTTGAGTTGTCTTATCTGCCCAAATTGCGTCGATTGTTCTATCTGATTATCAAGAGTGCTCCCGGAGCTGTCAATGTGAGTAAGTTGAGCCAAGAGACTCAAATATCGCGAGCTACGGTGATGAACTATATCAAGTGTTTCAAGGATGCACGCCTCATCAATATGCTCTATCGCGAGGGAGAGGCCTATCCGCAGAAACCCGCTATGCTATATCTGCACAATACCAACCTCATATATTCCAATCGCTCTATGACAGTCGATCGTCAAGCCGTGTGCGAAACCTTCTTCTATCATGCCTTGCACTGCAACCATTATCTCAATATGGGAGCCAACAGCGTGCGGTTTATTGTCGATGGTGAGCATCCTTTCCGCATCATTTCGCAACATGGCAAGTCGCGTATGGGTGGCAATATCAACTATGTCATAGATGGCATGGTGGTGGGGCATGACAATGTTATGCCATTGTGGTTATTTGGATTTTTATATTGAAATATACAAAACCTAATATTTTATAGAATATGAGTAAAGAAAAGAAATTTTTGACATGTGATGGTAATCAAGCCGCAGCGCATATCTCGTATATGTTCTCGGAAGTGGCTGCTATCTATCCTATTACTCCGTCATCTACTATGGCCGAGTTTGTTGATGAGTGGGCCGCTGCCGGTCGTAAAAACATCTTTGGCGAAACTGTTCTCGTACAAGAGATGCAGTCGGAAGGTGGTGCTGCCGGTGCTTTGCACGGCTCGTTGCACGCCGGTGCCTTGACTACTACCTATACTGCCTCTCAAGGTTTGTTGTTG
Organism: Barnesiella sp.; assembly: GCA_045645425.1. GTDB lineage: Bacteria > Bacteroidota > Bacteroidia > Bacteroidales > Barnesiellaceae_A > Barnesiella_A. Next base: position 3,592 of record JAZRIS010000004.1, on the reverse strand, counting down.
ATGATACCCAATATGTACAAGATTGCCGGTGAGATGCTTCCTACAGTATTCCACGTATCGGCTCGTACATTGGCATCACACGCATTGAGTATCTTTGGTGATCACCAAGACGTTATGGCTTGCCGTCAAACAGGTTTTGCCATGTTGGCCGAGGGCTCGGTACAAGAGGTTATGGACTTGGCAGGTGTTGCTCACTTGGCTACTATCGAGTCGCACATTCCCTTTATCAACTTCTTCGATGGTTTCCGCACATCGCACGAGATACAAAAAATTGAGGTTATCGACCAAGAAGATCTCGCTCCGCTTGTAAACCAAGAGGGTCTTGCCGCTTTCCGTCGTCGTGCTCTCAACCCCGATGCTCCCATTGCTCGCGGTTTGGCCGAGAATGGTGACGTATTCTTCCAACATCGCGAGTCTTGCAACAGGGCATACGAGGCTGTTCCCGAGATTGTTGAGAAGTATATGAAAGAGATATACAAAATCACAGGTCGCCAATATAACTTGTTTGACTACTATGGTGCAGAGGATGCCGAGCGTGTAATTATCGCTATGGGTTCGGCTACCGAGGCTATCCGTGAGGCTATTGACCACCTCGTTGCTCAAGGTGAGAAGGTGGGTCTTGTGGCTGTTCACTTGTATCGTCCTTTCTCTGCCAAACATTTCTTGGCAGCTGTTCCTGCTACAACCAAGCGCATTGCTGTTCTCGACCGCACCAAGGAGCCCGGTGCTACTGCCGAGCCTCTCTTCCTTGATGTTAAAGAGTGCTTCTATGGCAAAGAAAATGCGCCTCTCATCGTAGGTGGTCGCTATGGTTTGGCTTCAAAGGATACTACTCCTGCACAAATTATCTCGGTATATGAGAACTTGGCTTTGCCTCAACCCAAAGACCACTTTACTCTCGGTATCGTAGATGATGTTACCTTCACTTCTCTCCCCTTGAAAGAGGAAATTGCTCTCGGTGGTGATGGTATGTATGAGGCCAAATTCTATGGTTTGGGTGCCGATGGTACAGTAGGTGCCAACAAGAACTCTATCAAGATTATTGGTGACAATACCAACAAATATTGCCAAGCATACTTTGCTTACGACTCGAAAAAATCGGGTGGTTTCACTTGCTCTCACCTTCGTTTTGGTGACGACCCCATCCGTTCTACCTACTTGGTAAATACTCCCAACTTTGTAGCTTGCCACGTACAAGCCTACTTGAATATGTACGATGTTACTCGCGGCTTGCGTGAGAATGGTACATTCTTGCTCAACACCGTGTGGAGTGGCGAGGAATTGGCTAAACACCTTCCCAACCGTGTAAAACGTTACTTTGCCGAGAAGAACATCACAGTTTACTATATCAATGCTACACAAATAGCACAAGAGATAGGTCTTGGCAACCGCACCAATACCATCCTTCAATCGGCTTTCTTCCGCATCACCGAGGTTATTCCCGTTGATTTGGCTATCGAGCAAATGAAGAAATTTATCGTGAAGTCTTACGGTAAGAAGGGTGAAGATGTTGTCAATAAGAACTATGCCGCAGTAGATCGCGGTAATGAGTACAAGCAACTTGCTGTTGATCCTGCATGGGCTTCGCTTGCCGACGATGTTGTTGAGGCTAACAATGATCCCGAATTTATCAACAAGGTTGTACGTCCTATCAATGCACAAGATGGCGACTTGCTCAAGGTTTCGGACTTCGTAGGTTACGAAGACGGTGCTTGGGAGGCCGGTACTGCCAAGTATGAGAAACGCGGTGTTGCCGCTTTCGTTCCCACTTGGAATGCCGCCAACTGTATCCAATGTAACAAGTGTGCATTTGTATGTCCTCACGCTTGTATCCGTCCCTTCGTACTCGATGAGCAAGAGTTGGCCGGTGCCAACTTCGAGACTATCGAAATGAAGGCTCCTGCAACTATGAAGGGTATGCACTTCCGCATGCAAGTGAGCGTTCTCGACTGCTTGGCTTGTGGTAACTGTGCCGATGTATGTCCCGGCAACAAAGAGGGTAAGGCTCTCACTATGGTTCCCCTCGAAGGTGAGCTTCCCCAAGCTGCTAATTGGGATTACTGCGTGAAGAACGTCAAGAGCAAACAAAACCTTGTTGATGTTAAGAGCAATCCCAAAAACTCACAATTCGCTACTCCTTTGTTTGAGTTCTCTGGCGCTTGCTCGGGTTGTGGTGAAACTCCCTATGTAAAACTTCTCACACAACTCTTTGGTGAGCGTGAGATGGTTGCCAACGCTACCGGATGTTCTTCTATCTACTCTGGCTCTGTTCCCTCTACTCCCTATACTGCCAATGCCGAAGGTCGCGGTCCCGCATGGGGTAACTCACTCTTTGAGGACTTCTGCGAGTATGGCTTGGGTATGACTCTTGCCAACGATGCTATGCGTGCTCGCTTGGTAGAGGCTATGGAAGCCGGCTTGAAGTGCGATTGCTGCACCGAGGAGATGAAAGCCCTCTTTGCCGAGTGGTTGGAGAAACGTGAGGATGGCGATGCTACTCTCGCTTTGGCTGCCAAGATTAAGCCTCTTGTTGCATCTTGCGATTGCGAATGCTGCAAGAAAATCAACTCATTGAGCAGCTTCCTTGTGCGTCGTTCTCAATGGATTATCGGTGGTGACGGTGCTTCTTACGATATCGGTTACGGTGGTCTTGACCACGTTATCGCATCGGGCAAGGACATCAACATCCTCGTTCTCGACACCGAGGTTTACTCAAATACCGGTGGTCAATCATCTAAATCTACTCCCATTGGTGCTATTGCCAAGTTTGCCGCTGCCGGTAAGCGTGTGCGCAAGAAAGACCTTGGTATGATTGCTACTACCTATGGTTATGTATATGTAGCACAAATCGCAATGGGTGCCGACCAAGCTCAAACACTCAAGGCTATCCGCGAGGCCGAGGCCTATCCCGGTCCTTCGTTGGTAATTGCTTATGCTCCTTCCCGAACACCTACGTGAATTTATCATCTTGCACGAACTCTGCCACACCCACCACCATAACCACTCCGCAGCCTTCCACGCACTGCTAAACAAAGTTACCAAAGGCAACGAACGTACTCTTAATCAAGAGCTCAAACAGCATCGCATACCTTTGATTAAGGAGTAATAACAAATACTTCTTGATTGCACACGCCATCATCCCATAGTCATTTACATACTGCATATCAAACAGTTAGTAGCACGCATTATTAATTGCAAGGTATTTTATTGCCTAAAAATTTGGAAAATTCGGGGGGGGGATTATATTTGTAGTATAAAAACCTTAAAACCAACATACTATGAGAAGATTAACACTGCTTATTTTCAGCATTTGTTTCACTGTTCTTATGTCGATAGCACAAGATTTTCCTGCAGTGAGTTACGATGAGGTGGAGAGTTCGAGGGACTATATTAAGGGTAATATCTACCAGAAAGACCTTCTTCTATATAGTCACACATTACTGCTGACGCACCCCCATTTTTGCGACATAAAGCGAGCAAAAGAGTTGCAAAAGAGAACTATGAAACTATATAAGGAGTGTTCCACAATGGAAGATGTGAAGAGTTTTCACTTGCTCTTACAGAGTCTCATCTCGCCACTTGACGATGGTCA
>JAZRIS010000003.1:0-2226 GCA_045645425.1 Barnesiella sp. | reverse complement strand
GCTCACAGAACGACATGGCTACGATCCGACTTCGACGAGATACAGTAGCCCCGTACGAGCCACGAAGTGGCGATGTGCGGGGAAAAGGTGTTTTTATATAATAACCCGCCACCGCTCGCCATGAGGCGAGCGGTGGCGGGAGGAAAGAGGAGGCGACGGCTACCCCGCACTGCGCCGTCGCTATCGCTCCGGCTTGTACGGGGCTACTCATTCTCATGCCCACAAGGGGCATTGCGACCCGACTTTCAGTCGATTTTTATTTATTACCACTGCCTTAATTTTTTTCAACCCCTCCGGCTTGACAGCCACCTCCCCTATATTTTGCCACAGCAAAACACAGAGGAGGATATGGTTACCTTCTTCTACACCGCATGCAATGTGCTATATTTTTGCTCCTCTGCCAGAGGGGAGCTGTCGCCTTTGGCGACTGAGGGGTGGGAGATAAAACATATGAAGCCCACGCAGTGGGAAGGGGTTAGAAAACCGTGTGAAACACGGGTCGAGGGTAATATTATCCTCCTCTGTGTGCCGAAGGCATATAGGGGAGGTGGTGCATTGCACCGGAGGGGTTTGAAAATCACGCAAATAATCGTGTGAAACCCGGGTCGAGGAGCGTAGCGACGAGATATATTACATATATATTATTTTGTGTGGGTATAAAAAAAGAGTTGCGCTCTTGGTGAGCGCAACTCTCATGATTATAGTGTGATGGTTACTTATTTGTTGATAAGAACTTTCACGCCATTGATGATATACAATCCGTTGTTAAGACGGTCTATATCGGCAGCATTCATGGTTTGCATTACGAGGATACCATTCATATCATATACCACATAACCAAGTTGAGGATCAGCTTGGATGTTCTTGATACCGGTACCTGTGATGTTGAATGTCAAACGCAATTCTTTGTTCATGATGTCGCCATAAGGCCAGCTCAAGATGCTGTTGGCCTCAAATACTACATCATAAATACCACTTGCTTCAATGGGTGAAATCAAGATAATGCGTGCAACATTGCCGGGATAAGGAACACCCTCTTCGTCTGAATAAGCTATTGATGTAGTGCTCATGCAAAGACCGTTGGCAGTGTTGTAAACATTGGGTGAAATACCTATCTCTATATCGGTGTTGAACTCTACAACTATTTCCTTCAACTCTGCGATTACTTCGTTGTTGGCAGGTGTAGATTTAACGATATAAATCTCTTCAACAGCAGCTGCTTTCACGCTGAAGTTGATAGTAGTCTTCACTGTATATTCGCCAAATCCTTCGGTAACAAATGCATCGGCAGGCATAGTTACATAGTAATCACCTTCAGCAGTTACAGGCTCGGCAGTGTAGAGGCGTACCTTGTTAGCGAGAGGTTTGTTAACGGGGGGATAGCCAACTTGAATTTGACCTACGGGATCAATCATCTCTATGCTGAGTGAAGATACTTTAGTACCATCGGCATTGTAGAGCGAAATAGTTTTGCCAAAATCAGCAACGGGTTTGTTGAACTCAACAATCATTTCGCTGAATGACTCAACCTCTTGACCCTCGGCGGGAGTAGTGCCAACGATAGCGAGAGCAGGAGTTACAACAGAGAATTTGATAGTAGTCTTAACGGTTGTTTCGCTCATGTCGTCGGTAGAGAATGCCTCTGCGGGAAGAACAACTTGATATGCTTTGGCTTCGGTAATAGGAGTAGCTACATACAAGCGAACTTTTGTAGAGAGAGGTGAGCTACCATTCCATGTAGTATGTTGACCTACGGGATCAATCATTTCTACTTCGAGGTCGGCAACAGGGAAGCCTTCGCCATCTTTGAGTGAAGCCTTGCCGCTAATAGCTACGTTGTACCATACGGGTTTGTTGAACTCAACAATCATTTCGCTGAATGACTCAACCTCTTGACCTTCGGCGGGAGTAGTGCCAACGATAGCGAGTTTCTCTTGACCTACGGTGTAGTGCAAAGTGAACGCTTTGTTGCGGTCTTGACCGAAGTAAACAACACCGGCAGGAACATAGATTTCGTATTGACCTTCAACGCTGTATGACTCAAGGCCACCGGCATATTGAGGATCTACATAGAGAACGAGTTGGTTGGCAGCCTCACCGGCACGAGCAAAGATATAGCCTGCGCCATTGTAAGATTCAAAGAAGTCGTCATACATTTTCACCATAGGAATGTTGCTACCCGTTGCGAAGTCGGGCTCGGCAACAGAGATAGCGTCATACTCGGTG
>JAZRIS010000002.1:0-103292 GCA_045645425.1 Barnesiella sp. | reverse complement strand
ATACAGTGAAGACTGACGACTTATTAAGGTGGTTATAGCACCGGGGATCCACCTCTTCCCATCCCGAACAGAGAAGTTAAGCCCGGTCACGCCAATGGTACTGCGCAAGTGGGAGAGTAGGCAGCCGCCACTTAAATCGCCTCGACAACGAAAGTTGCCGGGGCGATGTTTTTTTATATACACCCCCCACACCCGCACCGCATGCGCAACATCCCTATAGTACACCCACCCGCCTATATAGCCACACCCACAAGAACAAGACAACACCCACCGACATTATTCGGCGACACGCAAATAAAAAAGCCGACACAAAATGCCGGCTCAATGGGGTAGTAGTTATGTAGTGAACTTAATCAGTTAAGGTAACGCTTGTTGCTTGCAGGGGGTATCAATGTGGGTACTTCCTCTTCCTCTTCGTCTTTTATGAGCGCTTGCGGAGGCTTGTTTTCAATGAGGTAGAATATGTATAGAAACTCATTGATGCAGGGCCGGAGGATGTGATTGATAATGAAATTGTCGGAAAGTTCGTCACTTATACAATCGACGCGCGAAATGAGTATTTGTCTTGTTTGTGGCACATATTGTATGGTTGTGAGATCGACATGTGTGATGAGTTCCATGATGTAGTATGACAGCTCCATTTCGTCCTCACGAGTATCGACACTACAAGGTATAAATACCTCTAATGCAATGTAGTTGCCTTCTCCTATAAGCTCGTTCTTGCCGTTTTCTGTCACGTTGATATTGACAACGAGTGAGTCGCCGTCGTCGGTGTCGATGGTGGCCTCAAAGATGAAGAGATTGTCTTCGTCTATCATTTCGCACTCATATCCCATCTGCCCGACAAGTCGATGCAGACGATTGAGAGCCATTGGGATGTTTACCTTTTCTTTCATTCGACAATCAGTCTTTGAGGTAATATACAACCGATGTTACTACGCGTACGTTTTTGAGGTATGGGGTATATTGGTCGCGGTCGGTTATAGAGAATTGTCCTTGCGAAGCAGTTTTTATCTTACCCAGCTTGCTGTTTGAGTCGGATGCAAATTGTTCTGCGGCTTCTCTTGCGTTGCGTGTCGCTTCGGCAATCATATCGGGCTTGAGGTCGTTCAGGCCGGTAAAAAGATAATTGACTTGCGTGTCGTATTCGCCCGAAACGATGGCTATACCCTTGTCGAGCAGCTCGCCCTGTTCGGCGATAAGACTGCGTACCAAATCTACTTGTTGCGAAGATACGGTGATAACAGACGTGAGGTTATAGCGGTATAGTACGTTTTGGCTCATGTATCGCTCGGCTTGGAGGTCTATAATCTCGGGCGATGCGATGTATATTTCGTCTTGGGTGATACCTTTGGATATGAGGTACTCGACAATAATCTTATTTTTGTTGTTTACCTTCTCATTCAATGTATTGAGGTCATTGCCTACCTCTTTGTGAACGAGCGGCCACACCACTTTGTCGGCAGGTACGATGCGTTCGGCCAAACCTCGCACCGATACGATGCGCTCGTCTTTGAGTCCGTTTTCAAGTCCTTGTTGTATGTTGTATCCCATGAGAATGAGCCCTATTGCAATGATTGATGCGGCTATAATGCTCACTTTATTTGTTTTCATAATGTTTGGGTTTTGTGGGTTTATTTTACAAAGTAAATAAATCCTTTATTCAAAATCAACTTTTGCGCCATTTTTGTACATTTGCACATATAATAAAGTGAGTATAATTATGGCGCAGCACAATCTGTTGGGTAAGCGAGGCGAAGAATACGCGGCCGAATATCTGATAAGTAGAGGTTATGTCATCCGAGATATAAACTGGGTGAGTGGCAAATATGAGTTGGATATAGTGGCTTATCGCGATGCAACGATAGTAATCGTGGAGGTAAAGACGCGGAGTAATGTCGATTATGCCTACCCCGAGGAGGCTGTTACCGAGAAGAAGATGCGCAATACTGTTCGTGCCACCGATGCCTATATGCGCATGTTTGACTTGGATATGGAAGTGCGATTTGACGTTATTACGATAGTAGGCAAGGAGCCACCTTTTGAGATAGAACACATCGAAGATGCCTTTGTTGCGCCATTGAATGTATAGAGTTATGGATATTGAGCGTTTGCGTGACTTTTGTTTGTCGTTGCCTCTTGCAACAGAGTGCTTCCCCTTTGATGAAACGACGTTGGTCTTTAAGGTAGAAGGGCGAATATTCCTGTTTACAAGTCTTGAAACGGCCGATTTGCGCTTCAATGTCAAGTGTAATCCCGACTATGCGTTGGAGTTGCGTGATGCGTATGCCGAGGTGACTCCCGGATTTCATTGCAACAAAAAGTATTGGAATACGGTGCATGTAACACCTCGATTGCCCGATGATGTTGTGTGTAGTTGGGTGTTACATTCCTATAACGAAGTGGTGAATAAACTCAATCGCAGCCAACGCGAACGAATAAATCAATTATTGGAAGAATGGAAAAAATAGAATGGCAGATAGTTCGATTGCAAGAAACGTCATCGACCAACACCTATCTGGATAATCTTGATATAGCAGAGGAGCAATGCGAGGGTTGTGTTGTGACTACACATACTCAAAGTGCCGGTCGTGGGCAGAGAGGTAACACATGGGAGGCTGAGCCCGGCAAAAATCTCACCTTCAGTTATCTTTTGCGCCCTGTGTGTGTTGCTCCGCAAGAGCAGTTTGTCATTTCGCAGGCTGTGTCATTGGCTATGATAGATGTTCTGTCGCGTTATGCCGATGGTTTTACTATCAAGTGGCCCAATGACATCTATTATCGCGACAGTAAGATAGCCGGCATCCTCATCGAGCACAATCTGTCGGGGATGAGTATCTCTCGCACTATTGTTGGTATAGGCTTGAATATCAACCAGAAAGAGTTTGTAAGCGATGCGCCCAATCCTATATCGTTGTGTAGGGTGACAGGGGTAGAGTATGACCTCGATAAGTTCTTGAACGAGATATTGGAGGCCACAACCATCCGATATAGAGAGTGCTGTACCGATAGAGCGAGATTGCAGCAGGATTATGCCGAGGTGTTGTATCGCAAAAATGGATTTTATACCTATCGAGATGCACAAGGCACATTTGAGGCTATCATAAAGGGGGTACAGCCCGATGGTTTCTTGATATTGGAAGATAGCGATGGATGCGAGCGTCGCTATGCGTTCAAGGAGGTAGCTTTTGTTATTTAGCCGGTTTGTGTCGTTTGGCCTTACGCTTTTCGTCTCGTATGGGTAGTTGGCAGTCTATCTTCGAGAGGCGTTGTATCTCTGATGCCAAATGTTGCGAAGGGCGCATATTGTGCGCCTGTTGAAGCAACTCGATGGTATGAGCCAATCGAGTGTCTATAATCTCTTGTTTGCGAGCTATATATATCGAGTCGATAGCTTGGCTGTCATTGATGTAGAGAGAATCTATTTCGTCAAGGGCGGTTGTAATATCGGCAGTATAGTAGGCGCCAAGAAAAGTCAGGGTTTCGTAGTCGGTAGAGTCTTGATGTAGTATGTTCTCGTATAACAAAACAGCCTCATGGCTATCGCCCTGATAGAAAAGAGCGTTGGCCTTGATTTTCTTAAAACGGATGTTGTTGGGTGTTGCGTGCAGGAGTTCGTCGGCTATTTTTATTGTTTCGTGGGTTTGCCGAGCAAAGTTGTAAAAATTGAGTAAGTAAATATTGAACACCCGAGCCAGCCACTTGTTGTTGGCCTTGAGATTGAGTAGCAAGCTCTCATAGACCTGAGCATTGTGAATGAGCTTGCTGCGCACATATACGTGATGCAACAAAGAGTCGATATGTATGCGATTGCTTTGAGAAAGAGATAGATACTTGTTCTCGGTGGGTATGTCGTTGAGAAATTGGGCAGCAATTAGTGCCGCCGAATAGGGCTCTACATCGCCGGGTTGCAACACAACCATGCTTTTTGTTTCCTGAAGCACTTCGCTCCATTCGGCGTGGTCAAAGTGGTCGTTCATGCGGGCAAGTTGCCTCTCGTAACTTGTGGCCATCGAGTGCAGCGATAGGGAAAATAAGAGCAACAAAGACAAGAAATTCTTCATAGTTGTTATATTGAGGTATCTATCTACAAAGGTAGTATTAAAATCATAAAGCAACATCATATTCTTTTATTAATAATATTGTTAAAAACTTAAATTCTTGATGCAAGCAAAAGTGAATTTTATAAAACCCCACAATTTATTTGCATCGTTGCGATATTCGTTTGTATATTTGCGGTAAACCGCAAATATTGCATTTTTGTATGGAAAGAAAATTCAAACGTATCTTGCTCAAGTTGAGTGGTGAGTCGCTCATGGGAGAGCAACAATATGGTATAGATCCCAAGCGTGCCGGCGAGTATGCGGCGCAAATCAAAGAGATAGCCGATATGGGTATCGAGATAGGAATAGTTATAGGTGGAGGAAATATATTCAGAGGCTTGAGTGGCGCAACCAAAGGATTTGACCGTGTCAAAGGCGATCAAATGGGTATGTTGGCTACGGTCATCAACAGCTTGGCATTGAGTTCGGCACTTGAGGCTATCGGCCAGAAGGCACGAGTATATACAGCCATAGATATGCACCCCATAGGAGAGCATTATAGCAAGTGGCGTGCCATAGAGGCCATGCAGCGTGGCGAGATAGCCATTATGTCTTGTGGCACAGGCAATCCCTTCTTTACTACCGATACAGGCTCGGCCTTGCGCGGTATTGAGATAGAAGCCGATGTGATGCTCAAGGGTACACGAGTAGATGGAATTTACACCGCCGATCCCGAAAAAGACCCCACTGCCACCAAATTTGACTCTATCACTTACGATGAGATATATACGCGCGGATTGAAAGTCATGGACTTGACTGCCACAACTTTATGTAAGGAAAATAATCTGCCTATTATAGTGTTTGATATGGATACCGTAGGCAACCTCAAGAAGGTTATGTCGGGAGAACATATAGGCACTTATGTATATTGATAAAACAAATAAAAAATAAAATTATGGAAGATGTAAAAACTTATCTCGATGCTGCCGAGAGTAAAATGGTGCAAACCGTAGAATTTCTTGATGAAACATTGGCGCACATCCGTGCAGGTAAAGCAAGCCCCAAGTTGCTCGATAATATTCGTGTGGATTACTATGGCTCTATGATGCCTATCAGTGGTGCTGCCAATGTGCAAGTGCCCGATGCTCGTACTATTGTTATTACCCCTTGGGAAAAAACAATGTTCCGCATAATCGAAAAGGCTATTATCGACTCGGAGTTGGGTATCACCCCCGAAAACAATGGCGAAGTAATCCGTATTTCTATTCCTCCTTTGACCGAAGAGCGTCGTAAGGCTCTCGTAAAGCAATCGAAAAACGAAGTAGAGAATGCCAAAGTAAGTATTCGTAATGCTCGTCGTGATGCTATCGAAGGCTTGAAAAAAGCTGTGAAGAATGGTATGCCCGAGGATGTGTCGAAAGATGGCGAAGCATCGGTACAAAAGCTCCACGACAAGATGATGAAGCGTCTTGATGAGCTCTTTGCCGCCAAAGAGAAAGAGATACTTACAGTGTAATATTTCTATTATAAGTATAATGAGGTGTGCCGACAATGCAGGTACACCTCATTGTGTAGATATGTAATATCCGGCTGTTTTATTAAACCATTGCCCGCACTTGTTGTCTTATAGAAAAAGACCGATATACCAACTATATAATGCTATATAAAATGAAAGAGAGAATATTGACATTATGCCTTGTTGTGGTCATGGCGATAGGCTCAGTGGCCACAGTAGAAGCGCAACGACACAATGGTGGTAGAGAGAAAGCAGCTACCACGAGCAGTCGTGCAAGTAGTGCCGCCTCATCAAGGGCAACTTCTTCGGCACGTCAAGGAGATAAGTCTTCTCAACGCAAACAGGATGCAGCATCTGCATCGACTCAGCGTAAAGAGAAATCGGCGACATCTACTACCAGAACACACTCGCATGAGAGCAAGCCATCGACTCCTCCCAATTCAAGGGGCGGTAGTGGCCAAGCAACGGTAGAGGAGCGTACTCGTCCATCGTCGTCATCGTCCAATCACGCTCCCCAATCGCATCATCAAGGTGGTGAGCGAGGAGGTGGTAACAATCATCATGGCGACAATCACCACGATAATAACCATCACGGCGACGTACACCATGACAGTCACCATGACAGCCATCACCATGATAGTCATCATGACGGCCATCATCATGAGTATGATCACCACAATCCGCCGCCTCCCGGTTATCACCCCAATCCACATCCGCCTCATGGCTATCATGTTGTTCCGCCTCCACATGGACATGGTTGTCCCCATGATTACTATTTCAATACCCCACCGCCCCCACATGCACCATATTATTCGTGGGGAGGGTCGCTATACTACTTCTATGACTGTTGCTTCCACATGCTTGTCAATGGTGTATATCAAGTGGTTGCTGCGCCCTATGGGTTGAATATCAATGTATTGCCCGACGGTTGTGAAACAATCGTGTACAACGATAAGTTTTATTACTACTATGATGGCACATACTTCCGTAGCCATGGCAACTATTTTGAGGTTATAGAGCCCTATATAGGCATGATTGTACCTTACTTGCCCAACTATGGCGTAAGCTATGTGTATTACAAGAATAAGCCGGCATACTATTTCAATGGCTTCTATTACTATGAGGTGTCGATGTATGGCGGTACTGCATATAAAGTAGTAGGTAAATATTATCCTTAAAAAAGAGAAGTAATCGATACCCTTATCGGTTGAGAATGTATAAATTATGACGGTGCCACACAGAGTGGTGCCGTTTTTGTCTATAAAAAAGACGACTTTTTATTTTGTAAAAGAGAAAAAGTGTTTTACCTTTGTTGCCGTTATATAACCTAATATTTATCTTAAAACTTATAAACCATGGCTTACGTTATTACAGACAACTGCGTTGCTTGCGGTTCTTGTATCGGTGAGTGCCCCGTTGGTGCAATCTCAGAAGGTGATATCTACAAAATTGATGCAGATCAATGCCTCGACTGCGGTACATGTGCCGGTGTATGTCCCAATGATGCTATCGTTGAGGGCTAATAAAAGCACGACAACAAACAAAATGAAGGCTGTGTCCATCGGATGCAGCCTTTTTGTGTCCTGTTTAGACGGGTGAATGATGGTATATTTCGGGTATTATTTCTTATCGTAATGCCCATGCCAATGAGCAACCGTCGTATAGCGTATAGTGTGCTTCTACCATATTATTTTCTTTTGACAGCCAAGCCTTTGTTACCCCATCGGGCAGGGTAGTGATGGGCGATAATATAATATCTCGGCGAAACTCAACGGCTTGAGGATATATCTTGTATATACTCTCTTTGATAGACCATGCCATGTGTATGGCGGCGCAGCGATATGAGGTGCCGCATGGTAGGGTATGTTGCTCGCAAGGCAACTCGCTTATCTCTTCGGGCGATAGAAAGCGCTCCATGACACGCACGGCTTTGGTGCCTATCGTTTCAATATCTACACCTATGGCTCGTGACGAGTGTGTGGCAATGACAACATGTGTAGCGGTGTGCGATATGGAAATAAATCCCTCTTCTATAAGTGGAGCTCCGTTGGCAGCGTGGTCAAGGGTAATATCTCTACCGAAGTGTTGTCGCATGAGTAGAGCCGTTGCCAATATCTCGCGACGACGTTTCTCTGACGTGGCATTGTAGAATGATAACGGATATGCAGGGCTGTTCCATATAGCCATCAACTCATCGAGCGACTCATCAAGGTGCCATATAGCAATGTGCGCTTGTTGGGGTGTAACGATAGTGTGACTATAAGGCATGGCGGTTATTGTACTTGAGTGGTAATGCTCTCGATGAGATACATGATGTCTTCTTCGAGATAGTATAGGGTAGGAGCAACACTATCGGGCTTGACGGGAGTGTCGTAGTAGAGAGCACCGCGGAGCAGATATTGGCTGCTATCGGTAGCAATAAATTGCAGTGGAGTGGCACTCTCGGCCGATAGTGTAAATAGTGTGGCGTACAACTTATTTTCGTCATTCTCATACGCAACAGCTTCTACCTGTTCGGTATTAACGTTCTGCCTATATACAAGCTCGATACTCTCCGACATGACTTGTTCGAGATTGTTGTGCAAAGGTAAGTAGCTGAGGTATATGGTGGCGTTGTAGCGCGGATATACGATATTGAGCCAATAGACCTCTTTGTCAATAGGTTGTGCCGGTGTTACTTGTAGCGCCGAGTCGTTGATGAGAAACGAGATATTGCCTACATGTGTTGGCGAGTAGGTGCATGGGTAGCCGTCGATGCGAAAGTATCCGCGAGGTCGTGGGGTAGAGCCGTCGTGACAAGATGCCACGAGCATAACGATACACACAATCAAGGCAGTGTATATGCCGTAGAATGAGTTGTGGATGTAGGTATTGTATTTACTTTGCATGACCAATAAGATATGTGTACAAAGGTACATACATTTTCTTAAACAACAAAAGTTGTATAAAATGTACTCGGTGGCACGCCACCATCCGAAACAAAATGGCATGATGCTGTGTTTTACTGCAAAAAGAAATTTTGCAGGATATGGAAAAGAATATAGTACACATCGTGCCTCAAGTAGAGGTAAAGGTGATAGAGTGTGGCCCATTGCGCATAGGAGGACATGTGCGTATAGTATTGCCTGATGGAAGAGTCTTGGTAAAACGTCGCACATTTGTGTGCCGTTGCGGGCGCAGCAAGAATGGTATATTCTGCGATGGCTCGCATGTCAAGTAGCCCTGTCGCACCACAAAAGTACAATCCTTGGCTCTTTAATAGTTAATAAATCATAAAACAAGGTGCTCTTGATGGTAGGTATGGTAATAAATTCTACCTTTGTATGGTAAAAGACCAACAATATGGTTGTTTTGCCTTTTTGGAAAGTGTAATTTACTATCAAATCTACAAGTCTATGAGCGATGCCGCAATAAACCGCATAAAGTTGCTGATGAGTAGTATGGGATTGAAGCAAGTAGCCTTTGCCGAGCGCATAGGTGTGGATGCTTCAAATTTCTCCAAACACCTCAATGGCAAGTTGCCATTAAGCGAAAACTTATATAATAAAATAGTAGTCGCAGTAGGAGTATCGAAAGAGTGGTTGGTGAGTGGAGAAGGAGAGATGTGGACTACTCCATCCACCGGCAATCGTCTTCCCACAATAACAGTGCCGGCAGGTATAATAACAACATCGTTGGCCGGCGGAGCCAAGGTATATGACTTGGATGTAACCGCCGGAGGTGTGACAAGAGAGCGTATGTTTGCCGAGGAGCAAGTAGTGGGCTCTATCAATATGCCGGCCATCCACCCCGACTGTTGTGTCGTGCGTGTCAGTGGCGATAGCATGTCGCCTGTTATAGGCAATGGCGACCTCATAGCTATACGCGAGGTGCGCAACCCCAATCTTATTTTCTGGGGACAGATATATGTTGTCCTTCTCGATGACTATCGCATGGTGAAGTATGTGCGACGACACAGCGACCCTGCAATGGTCATATTGCGTAGTGAAAACACAAGGTATGACGATATAGAAATACCCAAAAGCGAAATCCGTGATCTTTTTCTTGTCGAAAATATCATACGCATAGATTGCCGAGTGTAGAATTTGATGCTATTCGTTCTATTATCAAGTTTCTATGTTGTTATTACGCTAAAAATTACTACCTTTACGCCCTTAAAGCAAGTATATAACTTATGGCAAAAAGAACTATCTCTCTCTTCGTGATATTGTGCATTGCATTGATGGCTTTGGCACAAAACAAAACAGTAAATATTGAATGTGGAGGCCTTGAACAGGCTCTGGCAGGCAACTATTCTTTCAAGTCGATAACCATCAATGGCTCGATAGATGTTCGTGACTTTGCTTGTATCAATGACAATGCTATGACTATCACGGCTATCGATTTGTCGGGTTGTACAATCCAATCGTATGATAGTCGCGATGAGCAGTATCTGGGCATACATACACACTTTGAGGCAGGTACTATTCCTCCTACCGCATTTGGTGGCTTTGCACATCTTGAGTCGGTGATTTTGCCGGCCAATGTAAAGGTTATTGGAGAAGGTGCTTTTGCCGGTTGTGTAAAACTTACCTCGGTGACAGGCTGTTCGTCGCTTGAGAAGATAGAAAACTATGCTTTCAGTGGATGTGCACTCCTTGATGAGATGGAGCTACCGGCTACATTGAGAGAGATAGGCGATTATGCCTTTGATAAATGTTCTTCTATGAGCCATATCGACCTATCGACTTGCCTACAACTCACCTCTATCGGAAAAAGAGCATTTGCCCAAAACACAACTCTTGCCACAGTGAAATTTCCCAATACTCTCAATGCTATAAGCGATGCCGCCTTTGCCGGTTGCGAACAACTTCGCGAGGTCCTATTGCCTCAAAGTTTGTCGGAGATGGGAGCCGGAGTATTTGCTGCTTGTACCGATTTGCAAAAAGTAGATATGTCGCAGTGTGGGATTGAAAAAATATCGCCTTGGACTTTTTCGGCCTGTTCGCTCTTGTCGCAAGTATTATTGCCCGAGAGTGTAGTTGCTGTTGAAGAGGGTGCTTTCAGCTACTGTGAGTCGTTGCGTAGTATTGCTCTGCCATTGGGCGTTGCCGAGCTCGACGCTTTTGCATTTGCCGGTTGTAGTGCATTGGAAGCTCTCAACTTCATGCCCGAAGGTCTTGAAGAGATAGGCCGATATGCCTTCTATCATAATACCGCTGCCGAACAAACAATCATTCCCACAACAGTATCGTACATAGACGACCACGCCTTTGATGGTTGTGTCAATTCGGTCGATGTTTATTCGATGCGAGAGTTGCCGGCCGAGTTGGGCGAAATGGTTTTTGCCAATATGCAGGTAGAGAACAAGACGCTTTATGTGCTTGCATCAAGCATACCTATCTATGAGGGTATGGAGCAATGGAAAGAGTTTGGCTTGATAGATCGCGCCACCGAGATAGAGGATGTTGAGGTTGCCGAGAATTTCAAGGTTTACTTTGAGCAGTATAACCTTACAATAGAGTCGTCGCAAGCGATGAGCGAAGTACGCCTTTATGATACAGCAGGTATGATGTTGTCGCAAGTACAGCCCGACGATAGTAGAGCCATCGTAGATACCCGCTCGTTTGCCGGTAATATCTATCTCTTGTCCATCACAACAGCCGATGGCCAACATGCTGTATTCAAAGTAGCTCGTGTGATACGATAAATGTAGGTAACCATGGCCAAGAATAAGTTACAGAAATTTGCCGACATGGAGCATTACTCGCATGTCTTTCAATATCCTTTTGCTGTGCTCAAAGAACGAGGTTTTGAGATGCGTGGCAAGTGGAACGAACAATTTTTTCATAATACCAATCCCATTGTGTTGGAGCTGGGATGCGGAAAAGGCGAGTATGCCGTAGGATTGGCACGTCGCTATCCCGACAAGAACTTTATAGGTGTGGATATCAAAGGAGCACGCATGTGGACCGGTGCTACCGAAGCTCAAGACGAAGGAATAGAGAATGTGGCTTTCTTGCGTACTCACATCGAATTGATAACACATTTCTTTGCTCCCGGTGAGGTGTCGGAGATATGGATTACTTTCCCCGATCCTCAAATGAAGAAAACTCGCAAGCGTCTCACATCTACTCGCATGATAGAGTTGTATAGGGAAATTCTTACCGAGAACGGTATCATTCACCTCAAGAGCGATAGTCCCTTCTTATATACCTATACGAGAGCGATGGTGCAGGAAAACAACTTTCCTGTATTGATAGATACCGACGACCTCTATAACTCCGGTATTGATGATGATATACTTGGCATAAAGACCTTCTATGAGCAACAATGGCTCGAACGAGGTAAGAGTATCAAGTATATAAAATTTGTATGTGAGCCTCGTCAGGAGCTTATAGAGCCGGATATAGAGATAGAACTCGACGACTATCGCAGCTTCAATCGCAGTAAACGCAGTAGCAAGACTACCAACAAGGAGTAAGGCTCTTTCCTCGTGTCATATTCTGCCGTTAGGTCGCAGTAGATACTTATAATTGTCTATTGTAGCAATGTTTTGTCCAATATTGCGGCTTCTTTTATTCTTTGCTCAAGGTCGCGACGATAGCTTATTGCATATTGCAACTCGGCAGTGGACTTCAATTCCTCAAAAATTTGCTCGGCTGCTTGGGCATATCTCAGTGCCTGAGTGAGCTCTTCCTCTATCTCATGGTACAGGGCAAGATTGGCTGCCGCCTTGGCCTTGCGCCCCTTGTCTTGGGCATGTTTATATACATATTCCCATATATATGAGGCCTCGGTATATAATCCACTTTCCCAATACTCATAAGCATCTTTCATGGCCGGATGTCCGGTGACAAAAATAGTGCGATTGACTATACATGGATGAGGTGCGAGAAGATTGGATGCTCTTACCGACAATGACGTGATGGACTCCTCCAAGCATGCTTCAAATTCGGGCATGTGTGAGCAAGCAATAGTAGGTGTTTCGCCGTATGTTTGCCAATAGAGGGTGTCGCATACAGTCATATCGGACACCTCTATATCGGGTATAAAACATTGCATGATTGCTTGTGTCGTGATGGATAACTCGGCGCAAAACATATCCTCAAGGGGTATTACTTGCATATTTACAGTGGGTGTAATGGCGTTGATGGCTATATGTACATCGTTGGGAGCATACGATTGCCATTCGTGCAACATTGCTTGGTCGATGGGAGCAGTGCCTGTTATGTCGCTACTGTCGAGTAGCAACACCTCTACATGGGTAAATGCCCGGCTGTCGTATAGATTGGTAGCCAATGACATAGCCAACTCTTGGGGAAGGCTGTCCGATGGGATTATGAGCTTGTATTCTTTGCCGTTCTCGTCGATATATCGGCTGTTGTTGTTGTCGCTGTCTATGGTGCAGTTGCTCAATACAACGATGCCCGGAGTGGGTATATGATAGCTGACTTGTGCCGGACGCAAGGTGTCTATTTGTATGTTGTGTACCCAACTGCAACTGCTCAACGATAGCAGTATTGCGAAGAGGCAGGGGAGAAATATTTTTTTCATGCTTTCTTTTCTTTGATTGCATGCAAAGCTACAAAAAATATCATATACATTGCACAACCATACTTCTCATTATTCCTCTCTGATAGCATCTTGTGCAAGCAGTTTGTGCCCTATACGGCAGTAAAGACACTTTTTTTGCAAGCAGTATTCATTGTACAACTGTATGATTGCTTGGCTGTCTAATGCCGACTTGGCCTCTATCCCGATAGCCGCAAAACGGCGTATGATGTTGTTTTGTTCGGGGCGCAACGACTCCCATATCCATTGGGCGCGGTCGATGTATTGTTCATTACCGATGTATATGCCGTAGGCATACAATAGGGGTGCTACCGTATTGATGAGGATAATATCTATGGCTGCCACGCCCAATACCGAGGTTGTTGATGGAGAGGTTGCATCGAAGGTGTAGTGAGTGTCCCAATATCCTGTAAGTTGCACCTGAAAGAGGGCTCGCATCTGTTCTATGCTTTCGGCTTGACATAGACGGGCAAAGAGCGAGAAGCCGCCATATATGTATTGTGCCAACATGGCCAGACGGCGATGCGGAAAGTTTTGTGGACGAAGACGGAAAAACTTCCATGCCTCTATGGGTAGTGGTGTAAGGCCAAACTTGTTCTGGAGAAAAGCGTATTCTCCCGCAAGGCGGGTGTAATAGGCATTGTCGTTGCGTTTGTCGGTCAGCAAGCCGGCTTGACCGAGCAAAAACGACTCTATCTGCAAAAGGCTGTCGGCATGTTTTTGCAAGAAAGATAGTGGCAGATTACGAGCCAAGCGCTCAAAGGCATCGCTATTGATACCAAATCCCATGTTGCGTGCAAGTGTGACATAGCACACCTCCTCCCAATTCCCTTTGTAAAGGTCGAGCCACGAGGCAATGCGCTCGCTCTTGGCTTGCAACCGTTCGAGGGCAAGGCTGTTGAGCCAGTCGGTAATGAGAAATGTATCTATGCCGGGTATGCGCTCGCCACATGAGAGGTCGGGGGCATTATTGACCAATTTTTTGAAATTACCTTGCAGTGTTGGGGCTGCTCGCAAGATAAGTTGCGGAATTATCTCTCCGTTGGAGCGAGTTACGCTTGTATCATCCAGCTCGACAACATGCAGTATCACGGAGTCGTATGCTTTGTCGGTGTGGTGGTTGTGGCGTTTCCAATCGGATGCCCTATAATGTATCTCAATGTTGCCCACCCACAGACAACCATCAATGCGTATCTTGGCATTGAAAAAGTCGGGACCTGCATCATTGTTGAGCCTACCGGCATCTATTACCTGTACCCGTCGGCCATCGGTAGTGACGAGGTGCGACGTGTCGAGTAATTGGTGTTGCCATATATATTGCATCAGTTTTTCCATAAAAACACTTCTTGCCTGATTTGCTCTGCTTCTGCTATCTATGCAATAAAAAATATCGAAACAAACTTTCTGTTTCTCGTTATTTAGATAATATAGGATGCGGTTCGGCAGAAAAGTTTAAGTAAACTTACTTTTCTTCGCTCACCTTTCGCTATATTTGCAAATTAAACCATCTTTCTTGAAATAACGGTCATAACTGCCGATAATTTATTTGTAAAAATGAAAATTGCACTGATAGGATATGGCAAAATGGGGCATGTAATCGAGGAAATTGCAATGGCCCGAGGTCATGAGATAGTGTGTCGCATAGATGTAGATAATCAGCACGACTTTGAGTCGGAGGCTTTTGCTTCGGCCGATGTTGCAATAGAGTTTACGACACCTGCTACTGCTGTCGAGAATTATAGGCGTGCCTTTGCCGCAGGCGTGCCTGTTGTTTCGGGTACGACGGGATGGCTTGATAGGATGCCGGAGATTGAGCAGGCTTGCAAGGAGGGTGCTACATTCTTCTATGCCTCCAATTTCAGCCTTGGTGTGAATGTGTTTTTTGCAGTAAATCGTTGGTTGGCGGGTGTGATGAATCACTTTGACGACTACCATGTGAGCCTCGAAGAGATACATCATATACACAAGCTCGACCACCCGAGTGGTACAGCCATTACCCTTGCCGATGGTATTATAGAGAATATCGACCGCCTATCGCAATGGAGCGAAACGCCACAAGCTGCCGATGTGTTGCCTATTGTGGCTCAACGCGAAGGTGAGGTGCCCGGTACGCATATTGTGCGATATGACTCGGAGGTAGATACGATAACAATAGAACATCGAGCCAAGAGCCGTCGTGGATTTGCATTAGGTGCTGTTGTTGCTGCCGAGTTTACCGTTGGTAAAAAAGGATTTTTGACTATGAGCGATATGCTTGCATTTATGAGATAAAAATAAAAAAATATGGATAAGAAAGTAATTACTGATACACAACAACCCCGTCCTCGCAATTTGGTAGCCCGCCTCAAGGAGGTGCGTCCATCGCGTTGGGTACGATTTGGCGTTTTTACGCTCATCTTTTTGTTGCTGACAATATGGATAGGCAGTGCATGGACACTATTGGCCTACCCCTTGTTTTTTGATATATACCTCACGCAATATATACCGTGGGGTGGATGGCGCAATATCAAAAATCCTATTCTACGCACGATATGCGAGTGGATTGATGCGATAGTATATGCGTTGGTTCTGGTCTATTTTATATTTATTTTTGCTTTCCAAAATTTTCAGATACCCACTCCTTCGCTCGAAAAGTCGATGCTTGTGGGCGACTTCCTATTGGTGAGCAAGGTAAATTATGGCCCCCGATTGCCGCAAACTCCGTTGCACTTTCCCTTGGCACAGCACACCCTGCCTATTGTCAATACCAAGTCGTATTGCGATGCTTGGCAGTTGCCCTATAAACGACTCAAAGGATTGGGCAGCATCGAGCGCAATGATATAGTAGTATTTAATTTCCCCACAGGAGATACCGTGGCAAGCAAGATGCCCAATCCCGACTATTATACGTTGGTACACTATTTCGGTCGTGAGGCGGTGCATCGCGACAAGGCTCGTTTTGGCGAAATAATATATCGACCTGTCGATCGTCGCGAGGCATACGTCAAACGATGTGTGGGACTTCCCGGAGAGGAATTTGAGATACGCAACAATATTATCTATATCAATGGCGAAGCCATTGCATCGCCCAAGCGTATGCAACTCAACTACTTTGTCAAGACAACGGGCAATAAACTTAGCGACAGAGTCTTTGAGGAGTGGGGCGTGAGTGTTGATGATCGTATGTATGTCAATAATACATCCAACGCACCCTATCTCTTTGCCCGATTGGGTATTACCCCCAATGCCGCAGGAGCCTACAATCCTGTCTATCACTTCCCTCTTACCGAGGAAGCTCTTGCCAAGGTGAAGGCCTCGGAATTGGTAGAACAAGTGGTGGTAGAGCCGGGAGAAATGGGCGGTGAGGTCTTTCCCATGGATGGTGTGCATAGGTGGACACGAGCCGACTTTGGCCCCCTCTGGATACCTGCCAAAGGCGAAACAATAGAGCTCTCTCCCGATAATTATACGCTCTATGAGCGTGCGATACGCACATACGAGGGTAATAAAGTGGAGATGCGTGATGGTACCATATATATCAACGATGAGCCTGCTACACAATATACCTTCAAGATGGATTATTACATGATGTTGGGTGACAATCGCGACAACTCGGCCGACTCTCGCTATTGGGGTTTTGTTCCCGAGGACCATGTTATAGGACAACCTGTCTTGGTGCTCATATCGTTGGATAAGGACAAGGGTTGGTTCAACGGGAAATTCCGTTGGAACCGTTTCATGCGCAGTGCCTCCTCTTTGGTAGATTGATATGTCACGTCGCTCATCGACAATTATATCTGTTGTAATAGTTGCTGTCGTAGCAGTATTGCTGGCAGTGATGTGTCGTGCCTTTGTTGCCGAGATGTTCATTGCAGCTCCGCAACAAATGGAAAAGACTCTCCTGCCGGGCGATAGGGTAATTGTTGAGAAGTGGCATTATGGTTTGCGCACCGCCTCGTCACATCTTCCTGCTTCTGTTATAGATAGGTTGTGCGATGAGGATATTGCACAAGCAACATCGCCCTATCTATATCTATGGCCACAGCCGGTGCGATGCAATGATATTATAGTCTATAATTATCCCATTGAAGACGATGGGTCGTTGTCACATCATCCTATTGTCATAGCTCGCTGTGTAGGTGTGCCGGGCGATACGATAACCGCCCAAGATGGTTGTGTGCGTGTCAATGGCAACTTGCTGGTAGAGAGCCCTGTTATTACCGATGCCTATCTTGTACCCGATACTCTCATGCCTGTCATTGAAGAGGCTATGTTGCGACAATGTGCTACTGCTTGCTCTTATGAATTGATAGGAAATCAAGCCCTCTGTTTTATAGACCGTTACAGCTACGACAAGTTGAAGGGTTGTTTACCCTCTGCGCAACTGCCTCAGTTGGTTACCCTCTCGCATGACAACTATTATGTCGAGTTGCCTCCCTATGGTAGCGATGCTGTCATAACATCGCACAATGCCAAGATGTATGCCGATATTATCAATAGATATGAGCCTTGCAAAGTGGAGTTGCATGGCAATGCCTTGTACCGAGGCGGACGTAAAATAAAGAGTTACCGATTTTCGCAGCCCTACTATTGGGTGTTGTGCGACAATCGTACGGCAACGACCGACTCTCGCACCTTTGGTGTGTTGCCTCATACGCATGTTGTGGGTCGTTGCGGAATGACTCTCTTTTCGATAGATGCCGATAAAAGAGGTGCAGACTCGTGGCGTATTAATCGTTTTTTCCAAAGGTCGAAGTAATGAAAAAGCTATATCTGGGAAGTGCATATTGGGCTCCGGTGTCCTATTATACCGCTATGTATCGTCATGGTGGTGCTGTTATTGAGCAATATGACTCGTATATCAAACAGACCTATCGCAACCGCTGTGCCATTGTGGGAGCACAGGGTGTGCAGTCACTTACACTGCCGGTAGAGAAGCCTGCTCCCCAAATGCTAATGAAGGATATTCGCATCAGCGATCATGGAAATTGGCGACATCTGCATCGCTCGGCTATTGCTTCGGCGTATGGCTCATCGCCCTTTTATGAGTATTATGCCGATGATATCAACCATTTCTATGAACAACGCTATGACTATCTGGTAGAGTATAATATGGCGCAGATAGAATGCGTGTGCCGATGGTTGGGTATAGACATGGACTTGTCGCTAAGCGACTCTTTCTTGGTAGCCGATACCAATACAATAGATATGCGAGAGGCCATACATCCCAAGCATCCCGACACCGATTTGTTGGCTCCCTATCTTTCCCAATCCTATTATCAAGTCTTTGCTTCTCGTCATGGATTTATAAGCGACCTTTCGATACTCGACTTGATGTGCAATATGGGCAATGAAGCCTTGTTGGTGCTTGCCGGTCGATATTGAGATATGAGGTAGTTGTTCCTCTACCGAAATAAGGTAGGGTAGATGAGCTCGCTATTTATAGATATAGGCTGTTATGGTATATAGTTCATTCTTGAATAAAAAAACAGCGACTCGGTGGAGTCGCTGTTTTTTTTACCTTTACCGGTATCTTACTTACGGATACCAAGCTCTTTTTGTGCGATGATGGCACGGTAGCGGTTGATGTCTGTGCGGATAAGATAATCCAACAAACGACGACGTTTACCTACCAACATTTTAAGAGCGCGTTGAGTGGTATAATCTTTGTGATTTGACTTGAGGTGCTCAGTCAAATGAGCAATACGGTATGAAAATAATGCAATCTGTGCTTCGGGTGAGCCAGTATCAGTATTAGACTTTCCGTATTTCTCAAAGATTTCCTGTTTTTTCTCAGTGGTTAAATACATTTCCTTGAGTTTTTAAGTTTGTTATATAATATATTTTGAGCGCACAAAGGTAATCATTTCTTTTGTAACTGCAAGCGTTGCGCTCGTTTTTTTGTGCTATTGTGTTGTTTATCTGTCTTTTTAGGGCTTATATGCCCCTGTGTGACGCTTTATTGCACGCGCAACTTGATAGCTTGGTTGTTGCACACTGCTATATACAGGCCGGCTGCAGGCGCAGTGACTTCTTCGTTACCTTGCGCCACGAGTATGCCTTGCATGTTGTACAATGCAATATCACCCTTGGCGTATAGTGTGCGATTTTCAACTCTCATGCTTTGGGCTGTTGTTGTGGCTTTGAGGTTGGTAAATACCTCTTTCAATCCATCAATATTGTACATGCCGTTATTGACAAGAACAAGATCCTCGGTCTGATGTTCTCCTACGCCATCGTGGCCATCGTTAAATATAATCATGGGGTCGATGGGTGTGTAGCCGGGATCGAAAGTAATTGTGTAGTATAGAGTGTTGTCTATCGTGATGGTTTTGCTTGTTTTGGTACCGGGCCAGCCACCAAGCAGATTGTTTACTCTATTGTCACTGTACTCCCAGCTATATACATATATATCCTTCCAACCTGTTTCTTCGGGGGCAAAATATACGGTGTAGCTTGTAGATGTGGGCTCTTTTTCGACATCGCCCCAATGTTGAGCCAAGAAATCGGCACGCTCGCGAATGTTGTTTTTCATGGTTGTTCCATCTTTCGCAACATTCATGCTGCCGTAGTCGGGCCAGCGACGGTCGTCGGCTTGCACTGCCGCTTCGTATTGGGCTACATAATTATCTATAAATGTGTAAATATCATCAAATTTCTCTTTGCGTAAAGCAAGCCATATCTCGGCTACTTTCTCTTGAAAGCGGGGGAACTTGGCTATTTCGCCTATCCATGTTTGTCCGTATGGAGGATATTCGTAGATGAAATTTCCGTTTCCACGGCGGAATGTGTTGCCAAAATCCCATACAGGACCAAACATCCACTTTTGATTTTCTCCCATGTCGCGGTGCATATAGCAACTTCCATGGAACGACTCGGCGTTGTCGAGTATCTCTTGAACAATATAGAAGCGAGCCAAGCGGTCAAGGTCTATATACTCCTCCCAAGTGGTAGAGTTCTTGTCTTTGTTATAGATGGCGTTGTCAATGGTGGTCATTTGAGTGCGCAAGAACTCTTCTTGCTCTTTTGACAACACTTCGGGTGTTTTGTAGGTAAAGATAATGCGCTCTCCATTGCCCTCGGTGATGCGCACATGAGGGTCGCTATCGTAGTTGTCTATCTCAACCAGCCATCCGCCGGTGATGGCAAGGGCATCGGTTTCTTCGTCAGCTTGTTCCACAATATCTACACGGTCGCTATCCACGCGCACGGTTTCGGTGAGAAAGTACAGTCCTATATACTCGCCGTTGAGTACTACTTCTATCGGTTTGGCAGTCGGAGTCCAAGGCATACCAATCATGCGAGCCAGCTCGTAACCTACTGCATTGCGCAGTCCCGACAACTCGTCATCGGCATTGGCCATGAGGGCAAAGTGCTTGCTCTTTTTCATGCCCAAGATAGCGGTTTTTGATGCCAACTTGATGCGATAGGGCTTCTTTTCAAAACCATTCCATGTCCAATTACCTCGTCCGCGTATTTCGAGTGGGAGTTGAGCCTCGGCACTACCCAATGCCTCCACTCCCTCACAATTCATGGGGTCGAGATAGTATGTTGCTTGCAAATAGTCCTCTTTAGAGGTGATGGGGGTGTTGTTCTCGGTGTTGATGTACATGACCGGTTGAGTGCCCGAGAATGTAGCCTCCTGCGCATAGGCCAATCGGATGCTACATGCAAGGAGTATCAATAAAATAGGTAGTTTGTAATGTAGTGACATATTGATGTTTAATTGATGTTGAGAGCGCAAAGATACAACAAAGATTTGAAAAAAAGGAAATAGAATATGATGAAGATTACTATTGTTAATTGTATCGCAACCGACTGCGCCGAAACAAAAAATATAACCGATTATACACCGGCAGTGGTATATAATCGGTTATAATTATATTATGAGCCTTCGATTAGATAGCCGAAATGTTGAATTTGGCAAATTCCAAGTCTTTAGCAGCAACATCGCGCATGTTGGCATCGAGGCGGAATGATTGACGAAGGTTTGAAGTTACCATTTGTTGGTTGTTGGTGCGAGCACCCAATACAGCGAGCAAGTAGTAGGTTGTTGCATCGGGAGTGGGTATGGCAGCCAATGTAGTGCGAGCTTTGTTGTAATCTTTAACCAAGATTTGTGCCAAAGCGGCATTGTTGCTCTTGGCATCACCAAATGCTCTTACAGCAGCATTGTAGTCACCTTGTTTGATGTAATATACACCCAATGCTTCGTTTACTTCGGGTACTTGACCGGCTTTACCAAATGCAGCAGCGGCATCGTTATATTCGCCACCCATCATGTCGATAAGACCTTGGTTCATAACAACCTCGGCCGATTGAGGTGCGAGATTGGCAGCTTGGTTAAAGAGCTTGGCGGCAGCCTCGTAGTTGCCGGCTTTGTAGAGCATCATACCCAAGTTGTTGTAACCTCTATACTCTTCGGGATAGATTTCTGTTACTTTTTGATAGATAGCTGTTTTGGCGGCGGCGTTCTTGGTGATGGCGGCGGCGTAAAGCAACTCGTCGGCAGTGAGAGCAGCGGGGTCAGACTCAACGAGAGCCAAGATTTCTTCATCCGATTTACCAATTACATTGATAGAAGCGGTGATGCGAGAACGACGAAGTTGGGGGAGAATTTCCTCGGCCAAGTCGCCATAGATAGATGAGAGATTTTTTATCTCACGCTCGCGTTGTTCGGGGTCGTTGTACATTTCGAGTACGCGGAGGATGAGGTTCTTATCTTGGATGTTTGATGCGGCAACAAGTTCGCGGAAACCTTCCCAGTCCTCGGCAGTAAACTCGGCAGTAAGGTCGGCCTCAATGTTGTCTTTCTTCCATTGTTTTTGCATCATCTTCACGGTGTTACCTTCACGACCTTCGGCCAAACGAGTGTTGAGGTCGATGTCACCATCGGGCGATGCGTAAGAAGAGATATTTACGTTCTCAATTTCCAAGTTTTCGGTTTCGTTGGCTATGCGAAGTTGCTCGTTGAGAGCGGCGATGTCTTCCGAGCGCAACTCTTCGGCACGAATGTTGGTTTGTTGGATGAGGAACTTAATATCGGCCGAATATTTCTCTTTGATGATGCGTTGGAATTTATCGGCAGTAATGGCGGGATTTACAGTGCCTGTATTGGCCAACTCGGCAGTAGCCAACACGCCTTCGGCAACTTTTACGCGGGGCAATTCATAGGCCTTTTTGCCTTGTTGAATGTTGAATGCAAGGTAAAGACCCGATTTTTGCATCTCGGGAATGTATTTAAATGCAACGGGCATTGTTATAACACCACCGGCTTTGTAAGAAATGGTTTGGTCATTTCCTTTTACTTTCTCGCCTTGGTATGTAAAGGGAGTACCTGCAGTTTCGCCATCGGCATATACCATGTAAGGAGTTACGGTAACGACAGCATTTTTATCGAAATACTTTTCGGGGAATGTTCCTGTAACAGTAGCTGTTACCATACCGCCTTTTGCTTCAAGGGGTGAGGGATTTACCTTGAAATAGTCTGCGGTGAGAGGGGTCATTTCTTTGTTACAGCCTACCAAAGCAAACAAGCAGAGGAGGAGAAACGGGAATGTTAATTTTCTTCTCATAATGTAATGTATTAAATAATTATTGTGTTACATATTTTTTCAACGAACAAATATAGCTAAATCTTGCATATTCATCGTTATTTTATATGCTTTTTTTGTTAAATTTATAAATTATGCGGTTTTTTAAAGAGCACGTTTATATGCTCACTATTTGTTGCGAGGATGGTGCTTGATGATTTCGTGGCGTAAAAATTGTCGGTCAAGGTGTACATAAACCTCTGTTGTTGTGATGCTTTCGTGCCCCAGCATGGATTGTATGGCACGCAGGTTGGCTCCATTTTCGAGCAGATGTGTGGCAAAGGAATGTCGCAAGGTGTGGGGGCTTACACGTTTCTTTATACAACAGCGTTCGCATGCTTCTCGCACGATGTAGAATACCATGACTCGTGTCATGTGCTTTCCTCGTCGATTGAGGAATAGATAGTCTTCTTCGCCGCTCTTGATGTCGAGGTTGCGTCGCTCATGCAGATATATATTTATCTCATGAATGGCCGATGGCGATATGGGTACAAGGCGTTGCTTGCCACCTTTGCCCTCGATACATATATATTCGTCGTCGAGAAACAGTTGCGAGAGTCGCAGACCCACCAGCTCCGACACGCGCAATCCGCAACTATACAATACTTCCAAGATGGCACGGTTGCGCTGTCCTTCGGCTTTAGTGAGGTCTATCGAGTCGATCATGGCATTTATCTCTTCGGTGCTGAGGATAGCGGGTAGATGACGTCCCAATCGGGGCATCTCTAATTGCTCGGCCGGGTCTTCGGAGATACTGCCGTCGAGCTTGGCAAAACGAAAGAATGACTTGATGCCCGATATGACACGAGCCTGAGAGCGAGCGGCGATGCCTACATCTTGCAAAGTGCAAACAAAATTGACGAGTGTATCATGTCGTACCTCCTGCCAACCGATAGAGGTTGTGCCCAGATAGCGCAACAGTTTTTCTATATCGTCTATATAGGCCTCAATGGTGTTTTCGGACATCCCTTTTTCGAGGCGCAGATAGGCAATATATCGTCGCAATATGTTATCTTGCACAGGAGTATTCATCAATCTCGTGTTTATTGCAATTTTTTTTCTACTTTTGCATCATTGTACAGCAAAGGTAAGAAATCTTGCTTGAAAGAGATGAATGGCGGTACAATAAAAAACATGTGACGAATATGAATATACTTATTATCAACGGTCCTAATCTCAATTTGCTCGGTCGTCGTCAGACCGACATCTATGGAACATGCTCGTTTGAGGAATATCTCGACGAGTTGCGTCGCCTCTATCCTCAGCATCATATCGACTATTTTCAGTCAAATTGTGAGGGTGCTATTATCGATTGTTTGCATGCTCATGGCTTTGCGGTCGATGCCATCATTCTCAATGCCGGGGCTTATACACACACCTCTATTGCTATTGCCGATGCCATTCGTTCTATCACGTCACCGGTAGTGGAGGTGCATATCTCCAATGTCGATGCTCGCGAAAGCTACCGTCGCATATCGTATATAGCCGAGGTATGCCGAGGCTCTGTTGTGGGATTTGGATTGGATTCATATCGATTGGCTGTGGAAGCAGTAGGAAAATTCTAATTTTATAGCCGTATGTACCAAGCCATAGAAGAATATATATGCCGCCATATCGACCCCGCCGAGCCGGCGTTGGCACAACTTGAGAGAGATACCTATGTGTACCATTTGCGCCCGCGTATGGTGTCGGGGCATTTACAAGGTCGCATACTCAAGATGATATGCCGCATGATACAGCCTCGTCGAGTGTTGGAGCTGGGCACATTTACCGGTTATTCGGCTCTTTGCTTTGCCGAGGGTATGCCCGAGGATGGAGAGGTGCACACACTTGAGATAGATGACGAGGTGGAGGATTTTGCCCGAGAACATTTTGAACAATCGCCCTATGGCCATAAAATAAAGATGATAATAGGTGATGCAATGGAGTCGATAGCGCAACTCACCGACACATACGACCTTGTCTTTATCGATGCCAATAAGCGCGATTACATCAAGTATTATGAGGCAGTGTTGCCCTTGGTGCGCCCCGGAGGCTTTATTCTTGCCGACAATACCTTGTGGGATGGTAAGGTAGTTACCGAGCCCGATAGTCGCGATGCGCAGACGGTGGGCATTACTTCATTTAATGACATGGTGGCTGCCGACAGTCGTGTAGAGAAAGTAATACTCCCCTTGCGCGATGGGCTGACAATTTTATGGAAAAAACCTTGATAACACTTGCTATGTAGGTAGGAAATGTGTTATTTTGCATGATATAAATTATTAGATATATAATATGGAAACAACAAGACAGAATAAAATATGCCGATTGTTGCAAAAGGAGTTGAGTGAAATATTCTTGAACGAAACGCGCAAAATGCCCGGAACTCTTGTGTCGGTGAGCATCGTGCGCATCAGCCCCGACTTGAGCATTGCCAAGGCATACTTGAGTATCTTCCCTTCGGACAAAGCACAGGCAACTATCGAGGCGGTAAATGCCGCATCGCGCGAAATACGTTATCAACTTGCGCAACGAGTGCGTTTTCAACTTCGCAAGATGCCCGAGTTGCATTTTTATCTCGATGATTCGCTCGACTATATCGAGAATATCGACAATCTGCTCAAGAAGTAATACTGTAAAAGCATGCGCCTTGCCCTTCGCATAGCATCACGTTATCTCTTTTCCAAGAAATCGCACTCTGCCATCAATATCATATCTATGATTTCGGTGTGCGGAGTAGCTATTATTACGGCTGCTCTTATATGCACTCTCTCGGTGTATAATGGATTTTCGCAGTTGATAGAGTCGTTGCTCTCCGATATTCAGCCCGAAGTAAAAATCTTACCGGCTACGGGAAAAACCATCGATGGTACCCTGCCCGTGTGGGACGAAATAGCATCGTGGGATGAGGTGGCTTATATGACTCCCGTCATAGAGGATATAGCGCTTGCTGTGTATGAGCATCAGCATCCTGTGCATGTCAAGGGTATTCCCGATACATACAACGAGGGTATCCCACTGATAAAGACAATAATATCGGGCAGTTATGCGTTGAGTGACAATCCCTCGCATGACGAAATGATGGCGGCGAGTCGCTCTTTTACCATGCGTGACGAGATTACCTCTTATGCCATTATGGGTGCGGGCGCGGCATTGCGCATAGGTGCCGGAGCCAATTATTCTCGTGCCATCGAGTTGTATGCCCCGCGTCGCAGTGGGCGCATCAATATGGCCAATCCTGCCACCTCTTTTGTTTCGCAACGATTTTATGTGTCGTCGGTCTTTTTTACCAATCAGGCCGAGTATGACGATAATCTTGTATATATCCCGCTTGAAGAGGCACGCATTCTCTTTGATTATCCTACCGAGGCAACAGCCTATGAGCTATGTACGCTCGATGGCTCATCGACACAGCGAGTTGTAGAACGCCTACAACAGACTCTTGGCGATGATTACATTGTGCAAGACCGTCTTATGCAGAGTGGCGAGTCGTTTCGTTGGATACAGATAGAGAAGTGGATAACCTTCCTCATCCTTGCCTTCATCCTGCTTATAGCAACGTTCAACATAGTAGGCTCTCTGACCATGCTCATTGTCGATAAGCAAGACGACATAGCAACCTTGCGCAAGTTGGGAGCCAACGACCGCCTCATTACCAATATTTTTATGGCCGAAGGATGGCTCATCTCAATGTTGGGAGCATTGTCGGGCCTTGTAGTGGGTGTGTTGCTGTGTTGGTTGCAACAGGAATATGGACTGTTGCGACTTGGCGATTCGGGAGCGTTCATTGTAGAAGCCTATCCGGTGCAACTGCAATGGGTCGATACGCTTGTTGTTACTGCGGTTGTGCTCTTGCTTGGAGCCATCACTGCCGGCTATCCTGCGCAAATACTTCGGCGCAAATTGGGTGTTTAGTACTCCCTTCATATCCCAATGCCCATAAATCGAGTGGGTGGCTTTTTCGTACTTTTGAGCGTTATAAAATCATAATATTGGCTCAGTGGATAAAAAAAATCGTGCTTTCGTGCGATTTGCCAAAAAAGATGTGTATATTTGAAAGTTAAAAACCTTATGACTTATGAAACACATCGTTCTGCCAGATAATAAACCACGCCGATTGGTCTTCTATTTAGCTATGGAGGAGTATGTAGCGCACAATCTTGATGAAAAAGAGTGCTTTTTCATGTGGCAAGTTGCACCTACCGTTATCTTTGGGCGTAATCAGGTTCTTGAGGCCGAGATAAACCTCCCTTATTGTGAGCAAAATAATATAGCAATCTTCCGTCGCAAGAGCGGAGGAGGCTGCGTCTATTCGGATATGGGAAACATTATGTTGTCATATATTAAGGATGGCGACTCGGTGGGATTTGTCTTTGACCGTTATATGCGTCTTGTAACGCTTGCCTTGCAGAAAGCGGGCATACCGGCACAAGTGTCGGGCCGTAACGATATTCTTGTAGATGGTCGCAAGGTGTCGGGCAATGCTTTTTATCAACTGCCCGGTCGCAGTATTGTGCATGGTACCATGCTATTTGATACCAATTTCGATCATCTTGTCAATGCCATAACACCCTCCAACAAGAAGTTGGAGAGTAAGGGTGTAGCATCGGTGCGTCAGCGTGTTACCAACCTCACAGAGCATACCGCCATGAGTATCGAGGCGTTTAAAAAACACATGATAGATACTCTGTGCGATGGCGAGCGCATGCTCTCGGCACAAGATGTGGCGGCTATCGAGGAGATAGAGAGCACCTATCTCGATGAAGCCTTTATCTATGGTCGCAATCCGCGATACAGTTTCAAGAGCGATATGTATCATTGTAAGGCCGGAGAGGTGGGCGTAGAACTCCTTCTTCGACACGGCCACATCGAGCACATCGAGCTCAAAGGCGATTTCTTTGCCTTGTGCGACTACCATGACGACCTCAATGCCGCCTTGCGAGGTAAGAGTTTTGAGCGAAGTGCTTTAGAAGAGGCCTTGCGAGAGTTTGATATGCCGTCGTATATAAAAGACTTGACAACCAACAAATTGATAGAAATAATATTTACTGAAACCAATTAATACAAAACCTTATGGACAATCTATTGAAAACCTGTCTTTATGACAAACATGTGGCTCTCAAAGCACAAATGAGCCCCTTTGCCGGCTATATGATGCCTATTCAATATACTTCTATTGTTGAGGAGCACCAAGCTGTACGCAACAACGTAGGTATGTTTGATGTATCGCACATGGGCGAAATATTCGTATCGGGTGCCGATGCCGAAAAATTTGTAAACTATATTTTCTCCAATCAAGTAGCAGACATGCCTGTTGGCAAGGTGCTCTATGGTTTTATGCTATATCCTACCGGTGGTGTTGTAGATGATTTGCTCGTATATCGCATGCAAGCCGAAAATACATTCCTCCTTGTTGTCAATGCTTCTAATATTACCAAAGACTATCAATGGGTATATGAGCAAAGCAAAGGATTTGATGTAAAAGTAGAAAACGCATCGGACGACATCGCACAAATTGCATTGCAAGGTCCCAATGCCGAGAGTGTTGCTGTAAATTTGTTGGGTCTTCCTGTTGCCGACCTTGAGTTCTATACTTTCAAAGAATTGGAGTATAACGGACACAATCTCATTGCCAGCCGCACAGGTTATACCGGCGAAGATGGTTTTGAGTTGTATGCCGATCATGAAACAATATTGGCATTGTGGGACAAACTCTATGACGAAGGTAAAGTAGCCGCTTGCGGTCTTGGCTGTCGCGATACATTGCGCTTTGAGGCCGGTTTGCCTCTCTATGGCCATGAGATAGATGTAGATATTACTCCTGTTGAGGCCGGTTTGAGCATGTTTGTCAAGCTCGACAAAGAGAACGACTTCTTGGGTAAAGAGGCTTGCGCTCGTCAAAAGGCCGAGGGTGTAACTCGCAAATCGGTTGGTATCGAACTCCATGACAAGGCTATTCCTCGTGCCGAGTATGAAGTGGAAGTTGATGGTAAGGTGGTAGGTCGCGTCACAACCGGCTATCGCTCTATCTCTACCGACAAGAGTGTGTGCGTTGCACTTGTTGATAAAGAGTATGCCGCTATGGGTAGTGAAGTAGAAGTGCGCATCCGCAAGAAAACATTCAAGGGCACTATCTGCAAACGTCGCTTCTATGAAGCCAAATACAAAAAATAATCAATTACTAACATACAAATAATAAAATTATTCTAACCTTTAAAAACAAAAATATTATGAGCACAGTATTGAATGGTCTGTATTACAGCGAATCACACGAATGGGTAAAAGTAGAAGGCAATATCGCTATCGTAGGTATCACCGACTATGCACAACACGCATTGGGTAGCATCGTATATGTAGATATGCCCGAAGTTGATGATGAAGTAGCTAAAGAAGAGGACTTTGGTGCAGTAGAAAGTACCAAAGCTGCCAGCGACCTTATCTCGCCCGTTAGCGGTACTGTTGTTGAGATAAACGAGGCTCTCGAAGACAGCCCCGAACTTATCAACGAAAATGCTTTTGAGAACTGGATTATGAAAGTGGAGATGAGCGATGCTGCCGAGCTTGAGAGCTTGATGGATGCTGCCGCTTATGAGGCTTTCTGCGCTAACGAACACTAATCTGCAACGATTATGAGTTTTTCATATTTTCCCCATACCGAGGAAGATATACAAGCTATGTTGGCACGTATCGGCATGAAGTCGCTCGACGACCTCTATGCCGATATTCCACAGAGCGTGTTCTTCTCGGACGATAAAGAGTATGACCTTCCCTCGTCGCATAGCGAGGAGGAAATACGTCGTCGCTTTGCCGAGTTGGAGAGTCGCAACTGCAATCTTACGGTTTTTGCCGGTGCAGGAGCTTATGACCACTATGCCCCCTCGGTAGTTCCTTATTTGTTGCAACGCTCCGAGTTTATTACTGCATACACTCCCTACCAAGCCGAGATTTCGCAAGGTACATTGCGTTATATCTTTGAGTTCCAGAGCATGATTGCCTCGCTCACCGGTATGGATTGCAGTAATGCTTCTATGTATGACGGCCCCACTGCAGCTGCCGAAGCTGTGATGATGGCTCTTGCATCGACTCGCAAAAAAACTCGCGTACTTGTTGCCGCTACCTTGCCTGCTCATGTGCGCAATGTTATAGATACCTATGCCAAGTATCGCGGTATCAATATCACAACAGTGCCCCAAGTCGATGGCGTTACTTCGCTCGATGCTGTGAAGGCAGAGCTTGCCGCCGGTGACGTTGCCGGATTGTTGGTACCAAGTGTCAATAAGTATGGTATTATTGAAGACTTCACAGGATTTGCCGATGCCATGCACGAGCAAAAAGCTCTCTTTATGGTGTATGCCGATCCTTCGGCTCTCGCCGTTGTGAAAACTCCCGGTGAGTGGGATGCCGATATTGCTTGTGGTGATGGTCAGACATTGGGTATGCCTATGAACTTTGGCGGCCCGTATGTAGGCTTCTTGGCTTGTAAGAAAGAGCATGTGCGCAAGTTGCCCGGACGTGTAGTAGGTGCTACTCGTGACGTGGATGGCAAGCGTGCTTTTGTACTCACATTGCAAGCTCGCGAGCAACACATTCGTCGCGAAAAAGCTACCAGCAACATCTGCTCCAACCAATCGCTCATGGCTCTATATGCAACAATTTATCTTGCCTTGATGGGCCCCAAAGGTCTTAAAGAGGTAAACGAATTGAGCTATGGTGGTGCTCACGAGCTGTACAATCGCCTTGTTGCTACCGGCAAGTTTACTCCCGTCTTTGACAAGCCTTTCTTGAAAGAGTTTGTTCTCAATACTACTCTTCCTGTCGATAAGTTGCAGGAGGCGTTGCTTGCCGAGGGTATCTTTGGTGCATTGCAAACAGAAGAGGGTTATGTGTCGTTCTGTGTGACCGAGCGTCGTACCCCCGAAGAAATAGACCGTTTAATCAATGTCATAAATACACTGTAAACCATGAAATACTACGATAGATTAGTTTTCGAATTATCGAAAGAGGGTCGTATAGGTTACTCTCTTCCCCGCAATCCATGGGCACAGCACACTTGTGACATTCCCGAAGGTTTGCGCCGTACTACCGATACCGGTCTGCCTCAAGTCGATGAGTTGGGCGTGGTGCGCCACTATACCAACTTGTCAAATATGAACTTTGGTGTAGATACCGGTTTCTATCCCTTGGGTAGCTGTACCATGAAGTACAATCCCAAAATCAATGACGAGATGGCCTCTCTCAACGGCTTCAAAAATCTCCACCCGTTACAACCCGCCGCTACTGCGCAAGGTGCTCTCGAATTGTATTATGAACTCAATCGTTCGCTTGCTACCATCACAGGTATGGCCGAGTGTACTCTCAATCCTTTTGCAGGAGCACATGGCGAGCTTACCGGCTTGATGATTATGCGTCAATATCACCTTTTGCGCGGTGATGTGAAGCGCACCAAAGTGATAGTACCCGACAGTGCTCATGGTACCAACCCCGCAAGTGCTGCTGTGTGTGGTATGGATGTTGTTGAGGTAAAATCTCGTCCCGATGGTACTATCGACATTGAGTCGTTGCGCTCGGTGCTTGATGATACTATTGCCGGTATCATGATGACAAACCCCAATACCTTGGGCTTGTTTGAGACTCGCATTCTCGAAATAGCTCAAATGGTACACGATTGCGGTGGTTTGCTCTACTATGATGGTGCCAACATGAACCCCTTGTTGGGTCGTTGCCGCCCCGGTGATATGGGATTTGATATTCTTCACCTCAATTTGCACAAGACATTCTCTACACCTCATGGTGGAGGTGGACCGGGCTCGGGTGCAGTAGGTGTTGCTGCTCACCTCACCGAGTATCTGCCCGCTCCTCGCGTGATACGCAATAGTGAGGGTCGATATGAGTTGTATAATGGTCCCGAGGCCATCGGACAAGTTTCGGGCTTCTTGGGTAACTTTGCTGTATTGCAACGTGCATATACCTATATACTTGCATTGGGTAAGGAGAATATCCGCTATGCCGGCCCGTTGGCTACGCTTAATGCCAACTATATCAAGGAGGAGTTGAAGGATCTATACAAATTGCCTATTGATACATTGTGCAAGCATGAGTTTGTATTTGATGGTTTGGCCGATACTTCTACCGGCATTACAACCCTTGATATTGCCAAGCGTCTGCTCGACTATGGCTACCATGCACCCACAATCTATTTCCCCTTGTTGTTCCATCAATCTATCATGATAGAGCCCACCGAAACCGAGTCGCTTGAGACTCTTACCGAGTTTATCTCTATCATGCGCAAGATTGCCGAGGAGGCGATTTCTATGCCCGATGAGTTGAAGACTGCGCCCCACAATACTCCGGTGCGTCGTCTTGACGAAACTACTGCGGCCAAAAATCCCATCCTCACATATACCGAGTTGAAAAACCAAGCATAATAACAAAAAAGTATGCACACACCTCTTATTATAATAGGTGCCGGCCCCGGTGGATATGAAACCGCCGTATTGGCCGCACAAAGAGGCATTGAAGTTGTTCTTATTGAGGCAAGTGCCATTGGTGGCACATGCCTCAATGAGGGCTGTATCCCCACCAAGTCATTCTGCAAGAATGCTCAAGTCATCAACGACTTGAAAGAGGCCGAGTTGTATGGTATCGAGGGGGTAAGTTACAACTTTAATTTTGCCGCAGTTACCGAACGCAAGAACAATATTGTTGCCCAACTCAAGCAAGGTGTTGCCACCTTGTTGAGTCACAAGCTCATTCATCTTGTTGAGGGTAAGGCTCGCTTTGTCGATGCACATACCGTAGAGGTGAATGGCGAGCAGTATAGCGCCGACAATATTATCATTGCCACCGGCTCGGTGAGCAAGTTCTTGCCTATCGAAGGTGCTCATCTTCCCGGTGTACTTACCTCAAAGGAGATGCTTGAACTTACCGAGATACCTCGTCGCCTGTGTGTGATAGGTGCCGGTGTGATAGGTCTTGAGTTTGCCTCTATTTTCAACAGCTTTGGCAGCGAAGTCACTGTCGTGGAGTTCTGCAAAGAGATACTTCCTCGATTTGACACCGATATTGCCAAGCGACTTAAACAGAGCTTGTCAAAACGAGGCATTGAGATACTCACACAGACCGGTGTCACTTCTATCAAGCAAGAAGGTGAGGAGATGCAGGTGTCATATACCCGCAAAGGAAAAGAGGAGAGTATCACTGTCGATCGTGTATTGATGGCTGTGGGTCGTCGTGCCAATACCGACTCGCTCAATCTCTCGGATGTGGGTATCGAGTTTACCCCTGCCGGTATCAAGGTCAATGAGATGATGCAAACCAATGTTGCGCATATCTATGCCATTGGTGACGTGACGGGCGGTATCATGCTTGCTCATGCAGCTACATGGCATGGTATTCGTGCCCTCAATCACATTTGTGGTAATGAGAACGATGGTATCCGTCTGGATGTTATACCCGGAGCGGTCTTTACCGTACCCGAGGTTGCTACCGTAGGTCTTACCGAGGATGAGTGCAAAGATAAAGGTATCGACTATCGCTGTGGCAAGGCATTCTTCCGTGCCAACGGTAAGGCGTTGTGTATGAACGAGCCCGATGGCTTGTGCAAGGTAATTGCCGATGCCGACGGAAAACTGTTAGGTTGTCACCTTTATGGCCCTCATGCTGCCGACTTGGTGCAAGAGGTATGCGCTCTTATCTCTACCGGTGCAACTATCGATGAGCTCAAGCGCATCATTCACACGCACCCCACATTGGGCGAGGTGATACAGACTGCCGCTCACTCGATGTAGTAGGATAGTATAAAAATTGTATATTCAATCGAGGCCTCCTATCCAATGGGTGTCCTCGATTGTTTTTTGAGAATAATATTTGTAGTGAAGATATATGGAACAGACAGTTTTATATGAGGTGTGCGGTTATATAGCAAGTGTAGGCATGATACTTGGCTACCTGCCACAAGCTATTCGCACCATACGCACACGCAAGACCGATGATATTGCCTTGCCCACTTTTATGATGATGGCCGTAGGTGGATTTTGTTTTATGTTGCAAGGGCTGTTGCATAAGCCCGAGATTATATGGTCGCTTTTTCTCACCAATCTTGTTACAACAACTTGCAGTTGCATTGTCTTTGGTATAAAACTTTACAACGACTTTTGGCGCAAGAGGTGAGTGCTGTTTTTTTATGCGCCGTGTGAATGTTCACAAACCATAGGGCTTTGTCGAATGTTTTTATTATTGTGCAAACCATACGAATAAAACATTACGACAATGAAAAACATTCACGGAACCATTACCGAGCAGAATTTGCTCAAAGCCTTTGCCGGCGAGTCGCAGGCTCGCAATCGTTACAATCTCTTTGCGCAGGTGGCCAAGCAGGAGGGGTATGAACAGATTATGGCTGTCTTTGCCGAAACAGCCGAACAAGAGTATGCACATGCTTCACGCTTTTTTAAGTTTTTGGATGGAGGCATGGTAACTATAACAGCAGAGTATCCGGCCGGTCGCATAGGTACTACCACCGAGAATTTGCTTGAAGCTGCCGAAGGAGAAAAGATGGAGTGGAGTGCACTCTATTTCGACTTTGAACAGCGAGCTATCGACGAAGGGTTTAAGGACGTGGCGGCAGCCTTTAAGAAGATAGCCGAGGTGGAGGCTTTTCACGAGTGGCGTTATCGTCGTTTGTTGCAACGACTCGAAGATGGCACGATGTTTATGCGTGATGAGCCTATAACATGGCAATGCCGAAATTGCGGCTATATACATGAGGACGTAAAGCCTCCTTTGGTGTGTCCTGCATGCTTGGAGGGTCGTTCCTACTTTGAGCCCAAACGCAACAATTATTGAGCTGTTGTAGAAAAAACAAAAGGCCTGCCGAGATTGTCAGCAGGCCTTTATTGCGAAACTATAAGTTATTTCTATGCTTATTATTCTTCAACGGGAGCAAGTTTCACAGTGAAGTGACGCATGAGCTCAGTTTCCCATACAATCTTCACACCGTGCTTGATTTCGTTGCGACGGTCATATACATTCTTCAACGCAGTAGCGATAACGTCCATGTGGTTGTTTGTATATACACGACGAGCGATACAGAGACGAAGGAGGTCGAGACCACCGAAACGGTTTTCACGAGTTACGGGATCACGGTCGGCAAGGATGTAACCGATTTCGCAACCACGGATACCGGCCTCACGATAGAGCTCGATAGCGAGAGTTTGAGCGGGGAACTCCTCTTTGGGAACGTTGGTGAGTACGCGGTCGGCATCAACGAAGATAGCGTGACCACCTACGGGACGTTGGTAAGGAATACCATACTCGTCGAGCTTGGCAGCGAGGTATTGTACTTGTTTGATACGTGTTTCGATGTTGTCGAGCTCGGTGTTCTCGTCAAGACCGATAGCAAGAGCATCCATATCACGACCGTTAAGACCACCATAAGTCAAGAAACCTTCGAAGGGGATACAGAAACGTTTGGCACCTTCGTAGAAGTCTTCGTGACGAGTAGCGATGAAACCACCCATGTTTACAAGACCGTCTTTCTTGGCCGACATTGTCATAGCATCGGCATAAGTGTACATCTCTTTTACGATTTCTTTGATAGTCTTGTCGGCGTAACCTGCTTCACGAGTTTTGATGAAGTATGCGTTCTCAACAAAGCGAGCCGAGTCAAATACTACACGTTTGTTGTATTTTTCGGCGAGAGCTTTCACGGCGCGGAGGTTTTCCATAGAAACGGGTTGGCCACCGGCAGTGTTGTTAGTAACAGTTACGATAACGAAAGGAATTTTGTCGGCGTTCTCGGCCAAAACTTTTTCAAGTTTAGCGGGATCAACATTACCTTTGAAGGGGTGCTCAAGTTGAGTATCTTTTGCTTCGTCGATAGTGCAGTCGATAGCGAAAGCTTTACGGCTCTCGATGTGACCTTTGGTAGTATCGAAGTGAGAGTTTCCGGGAACGATGTCACCGGCCTTTACGAGGTGGCTGAAGAGCACGTTTTCGGCACCACGACCTTGGTGAGTGGGGATTACATACTCAAAACCTGTGAGGCGAGTGATAGTGTCTTTCAAACGGAAGAAAGAAGCCGAGCCGGCATAGCTTTCGTCACCCATCATCATAGCTGCCCATTGACGGTCGCTCATGGCACCTGTACCCGAGTCGGTAAGACAGTCGATGTACACGTAGTCTGATTTCAAGTTGAACAAGTTGTAATGAGCTTCTTTGAGCCATTGTTCACGCTCTTCGCGAGTACTTTTGCGAAGGGGTTCTACCATCTTGATTTTCCAAGATTCTGCAAATGGTAATTCCATATCAAAATATTTTATAAGATTAATGTTTTATTATTAGATTTCTTTTATGTCGAATTAAGGTCTTAATCTTCTTTTCTTATCGTGCTTTTTTATCTGTGCAAAGGTAGCGATTTATTGTGAAAGAACGACTCTTTTTTTAAAATAAAATTCAAACTAATTTAGTTTGTTGAACGCAATGACAGAGTGTCGCAATGAAAAGAATATCTGCGAGAAGAATATTGGGGTCATAAAAACCGAGGCAGTGCGATGTTTTTCTACATGCACTGCCTCGATATGGGGGGAATAAAATTGCGTTACACCTTATTGGCGCGTTTGCGTTCGATCTCGTCGAGGATGATTTTGCGCAGGCGTATGTGGTGGGGTGTTACCTCTACATACTCGTCTTCCTTGATGTATTCGAGGGCTTCTTCGAGGCTGAATACGACGGGCGGAATGAGTTTTACCTTGTCGTCGGAGCCCGATGCACGCATGTTGGTGAGTTTCTTTGACTTGGTTACGTTCACCACGATGTCGTTGTCCTTGGCATTCTCACCTACCACTTGTCCGGCATATACCTCCTCTTGGGGGAAGATGAAGAAGCGGCCACGGTCTTGCAACTTGTCGATGGCATAGGCATAGGCAGTACCGGCTTCCATGGCGATGAGAGAGCCGTTGGTGCGACGGTCTATGTCGCCTTTCCAAGGTTGGTATTCGTGGAATCGGTGAGCCATGATGGCCTCGCCGGCCGATGCGGTGAGCACATTGTTGCGCAGGCCGATGATACCGCGTGAGGGGATGTAGAACTCCAAGTGTATGCGGTCGTTTTGGGTTGTCATTGATATCATTTCGCCCTTGCGACGTGTTACCATATCAATGATTTTGCTCGAATACTCTTCGGGTAGATTGACAGTGAGCAACTCGATAGGCTCGCATTTCACGCCGTCAATCTCTTTGATGATGACTTGAGGCTGACCCACTTGCAACTCGTATCCTTCGCGACGCATGGTCTCGATGAGTACCGACAAGTGTAGTACGCCTCGTCCATATACGCTCCATACGTCTTCGTTCTCGTTTTTCTCAACTCGCAGGGCAAGGTTTTTGTCCAATTCGCGTGTCAAGCGGTCGGCAATGTGGCGCGAGGTGACAAACTTGCCGTCCTTGCCAAAGAAGGGCGAGTCGTTGATGGTAAATGTCATAGACATGGTGGGCTCGTCGATAGCAATGCGCTCAAGAGCTTCGGGGTTGAGGGGGTCGGTGATGGTATCACCAATCTCAAATCCTTCCAAACCTACAATGGCACAAATGTCGCCCGAACCTACACTGTCGGTTTTTGTTCGGGTCATGCCCTCAAATATGTCAAGCTCCTTGATGCGTTGTTTAACAACCGAGCCGTCGCGCTTGCACAGACCCACTTCCATGCCCTCTCGCAATGTGCCTCGATGTATGCGACCAATGGCAATGCGGCCCACATACGACGAGTAGTCGAGCGATGTGATGAGCATTTGAGGAGTACCATCGAGTTGTTGAGGCTCGGGTATGTGCTCGATGATGGCTTCGAGAAGGGGTTGAATGCTATCGGTGGGTGTGTGCCAATCGGTGCTCATCCAGCCTTGTTTGGCCGAGCCGTATATGGTGGGAAAGTCGAGCTGCTCCTCGGTAGCATCGAGGCTGAACATGAGATCGAGCACCATGTCTTGCACCTCGTCGGGGCGACAGTTGGGCTTATCGACTTTGTTGATGACAACCACGGGTTTCAATCCCATCTCTATGGCCTTTTGCAAGACGAAGCGAGTTTGAGGCATAGGGCCTTCAAAGGCATCGACAAGCAACAAACAGCCATCGGCCATGTTGAGTACGCGCTCAACCTCGCCACCAAAGTCGGCGTGTCCCGGGGTGTCAATGATGTTTATCTTGTAGTCTTTGTATTGTATA
The DNA here is from genome assembly GCA_045645425.1 of Barnesiella sp. GTDB lineage: Bacteria > Bacteroidota > Bacteroidia > Bacteroidales > Barnesiellaceae_A > Barnesiella_A. The sequence continues at coordinate 65,410 of JAZRIS010000002.1, read as the reverse complement.
GAAACATTCTTCGATAGGATAGTAATACCTCGTTCTCGTTCAAGGTCGTTGTTATCGAGAATTAACTCGCCGGAGTTCTGATTTTCACGAAAGAGATTTCCGGCCAACAACATCTTATCTACCAAGGTAGTTTTACCGTGATCGACGTGTGCAATAATGGCAATGTTTCTGATTTTTTGCATATCCTATTGAGTTTCAATCGTCTTGTTTGCGAGCTATGGCCGATGTGCAGCCTGTCGCCCTGTGTAATTTTCGGGCGACAAAGGTACGAATTTTTTTGAGATAATGTAGCATGTGTAAGCCGTTTTGTAGTAGTGTTTTTATGCAATAAGTTGCGTTGCGACAGCCCCATTATTTGCGGTTGGTACAAATAAGGAACAGCCTCTTGGGAGAATGGAAAACAAGCACTATCTTTGCTGTTGTAAAAATCATCATTATGAATTGGAAAGAAAATTTCAAGAAATCATTGCCTTATCTCTTGTCGGTATTGTTTTTTGCCGCAGTGTCATATCTCTATTTTGCTCCCGAAATATTTGAGGGCAAGGTATTGTTTCAACACGACACGCAGCAGGGTATAGCCATAGGTCAAGAGGCCAAGGCATTTAAGGAGGCAACGGGCGAAACAACACGTTGGACCAACACGACATTTTCCGGTATGCCTACGTTTCAAATATCGCCTTCGTATAGCAATAACGACATCATACGGGCGGTAGGGCATATATATCAACTGTGGATGGCCTCGCCGGCATCCTATCTTTTCATTATGCTGGTGGGCTTCTTTATCTTTATGCTTGCCATGGGTTGTAGGTGGTATTATGCCGTGTTGGGTGCTATTGCCTATACCTTCTCGTCTTACTTCTTTATTATTATACAGGCGGGTCATATATGGAAGTTTATCACGTTGGCCTACATACCGCCCACATTGGCGGGTATCGTATGGGCTTATAGAGGGCGTTACCTTTTGGGTGGTGGCATAGCGGCTCTGTTTGCTATGTTGCAGATAGCGTCCAACCACATCCAGATGACATACTACTTCCTCTTTGTGATAGTGGCTATGGTGATAGCCTTTGCGGTGGAGCTCATACGCGAGAAGAAGGCGGCTCAATTTTTCAAGGCAAGCGGTGTGCTTGTTGTTGCGGCCATGCTGGCAGTAGGAGCCAATCTGCCCTCGCTTTATCATACACAAAAGTATAGCAAAGAAACGATGCGCGGAGGCCATTCGGAGCTTACGCAACCTGCCGTTTCGGGTGCCGAGGCCAAGCCTCAAAGCGGATTGAGCAAGGAGTATATCACACAATGGAGCTATGGCAAGATGGAAACAGTGTCGTTGCTCATACCCAATATCAAGGGAGGAGCTTCGGGCATGTTGTCGAGTCAAAAGGCTGCCGTTGAGTCGGCTCCCGCATCGGCTCGCCCCTACTTGTCGCAAGTGAACAGCTATTGGGGCGACCAACCCGGTACGTCGGGCCCTGTATATGTGGGTGCTATTATATGTATGCTCTTTGTATTGGGTTGTATTACTGTCAAGTCGCCCATCAAGTGGGCACTTATTGCTGTCACGATACTCTCTGTGTTGCTCTCTTGGGGTAAGAATTTCATGCCGCTGACCGAGTGGTTTATAGACAATTTCCCCATGTACAACAAGTTCCGCACGGTATCGAGTATCTTGGTTGTAGCCGAGTTTGCCATTCCTGTTTTGGCGATATTGGCGTTGAAAGAGTTCTTTGAAAAACGTGACGAAAAGCAGTTGCGTGCTCTCTATATTGCTACCGGCATCACTGCCGGCATTGCCCTCTTGGCATGGATTGTTCCGTCATTGTTCGGCCCCTTCACCAGCCAATATGAGCGTGATATGGTTATGCAAACTCCGCAACTATCTGTCATATTTGATGGCGTGGCAGAGGCTCGTAAGGCCGTATTTACTGCCGATGCCTTGCGCACCGTCTTGTTTATCGTTGGTGCTGCCTTGGTTATGCTCTTCTCGGCCAAGGGTAAGTTGCAATCGAAATGGGCATTGCTCGTCTTGGGTGTATTGCTCATTGCCGATATGGGTGTGGTCAATAAGCGCTACCTCAATGGCGACTCGTTTGTCGAAAATCGTCGTTTGAAAGACCCCTTCCCCATGACGCAAGCCGACAGATATATATTGCAAGATACCGACCCCAACTATCGTGTCTTTAATCTTGCCGTGGGCGATCCTTTCAGCGATGCTCGCACATCCTATTATCACAAGTCGGTGGGAGGCTATCATGCGGCCAAACTTACTCGTTATCAAGACCTCATCGAGCGTCAGTTGTCGCGCATGAATATGTCGGTGCTCGATATGCTCAATACCAAATACTTTATAGTGCCGTCGCAAGAGGGTGGCGTGACCGTTGAGCGCAATCCCAATGCCTTGGGCAATGCGTGGTTTGTCGAAGAGGTACAGTGGGTAGATAATGCCGATGCCGAGATGTCGGCTCTCGATAACTTCAATCCGGCCTATACCGCTGTAATAGATAAAGAATTTTATGACCTTATAGACGACAAGGCCATGATAGCAACCGAGGGTGACAAGATAGAGCTTACTTCGTACAAGCCCAATGAGTTGCGCTACAAGAGTAGTGCCGCACAACCCCGTGTAGCAGTATTCTCCGAGATATACTTCCCTTGGGGCTGGCAAGTGACTATCGACGGTGAGGAGGTGAAAGAGGCTCGTGCCAACTATGTATTGCGTGCCCTCACTATTCCTGCCGGTGAGCATGAGATAGTATTCCGTTTTGAGCCTCAATCGTTGGAGGTAACCGAGCATATTGCCTTTGCCTCTATTGGTGGTATATTCCTGTTGCTTATTGCGGCTGTGGCAGTGCCGTGTGTGTGTCGCAAGCGCAAGTGTCAAGCATGATGGCAATATCCCGAATAAACCAAAAGCAACGGCCTCACATTGTTGTGAGGCCGTTGCTTTATTGGGGTGTTTGATAATTATCGACCCGATTGTGTGATTTTTTCACGCAAGCGGTTGTTAAATTCAGTAGCGTTGATAAGCTCTTCGATGGTCATGTGCATGCGATACTTCCAATAATAGGGGTTGATGGCAGGCACGTTGATGCGCTCTTCAAGCGGATTTTCTCTGCGTAGTTTCTCGTCCATCGACAACCAATCTTGCAAGGGCAAAATCACCAACATCGAGGGCGATGCAAGATGGTGTTCCAAGATGCGCTCGCAGATGTAAGGCTCGCAGAAGTAGGGTGTATTGCCACCAAAGCACAACACTCGGTTGTAGAAGTCTTGCATCGATGCGCGGTCTTCTTCCCACCATGAGCGAATACCCGACATATCGTGTGTAGAGGTTGTAGCCACCGAGAGGTAGGGATAGTTCCATGTGCAACCAAATTGGCTGTTTACATCCTTGGGCATACGTTGTACTTCGAGCGAGAGGATTTGCAACTGATTCATCACAGCGGGTACGCAGTGAGGTATCATACCCAAGTCCTCGCCGCACACGAGCATGTTGGTAGCCGATAGCAGGGGAGGTAACTTCTTCATGGCTTCGTGATACCAGAAGTCGTTGTGGCGATAGTAGAAGAAGTCGTTATACAAGGCATCGAAGGCGTGACGTTGGTACTCGGGCAACGATTGGTAGATGTATGATTGCCAAGCCGAGATGCGGGGGTGATAGTGACCCTTCTTCACGGGATCTTCGACAAACAATACCTCGTCGTGCAAGCGCATGAGTCCGTCGCAAATAACCTTGCTACGCTCATCGTCACAGCCGGCAAACAACTCGTGAACTTTGCGTTGTGTGTTTACCTCGGGACGCATGCCATAGCAACCACCGCCGAGGGGCGAGAGGTATTCGTTGCGCACTTCGTCGGTATATTGACCGAAAATTTCGTGCAACATATACTCGCGCACATAGGGGTATGTGTAGAGGTTTTTGTCAAAATTGAAGCCTCTTGATGCCAACTCTTCGACCGAGAAGGGAAGAGCGGGGCTGAAGTGACCGAGAAGACCATGAAGAGCATCGTAAGGTATCTCCCATATACGGAAGAAGCCCAAGATGTGGTCGATGCGGTAGGCATCGAAATACTCGGCCATCTTGCTGAAGCGCGATTTCCACCAACCGTATCCGTCTTTATCCATTTCGTCCCAGTTGTAGGTGGGAAGGAACCAGTTTTGACCGAGTACCGAGAAATCATCCGGTGGCGCACCGGCTTGACTGTTGAGGTGGAAGTATTTGGGAGTAGCCCAAGCATCGGCACTGCGGGGACTGATGCCGATGGGTATATCGCCCTTGAGTACAACACCCTTGCTGTGAGCATAGGTGCGTGTAGCTTGCAACTGCAAGTGTAGGTGATATTGTGTAAAATAGTGCAGACGCATAGCGTTGCAATAGGGGCTCTCGGGAGCATCAAATGATGCTATGGTGTTGGCATCATATACTGCATATGCACCCCATTGATTGAAGTCGGGAGTGCCTGTTTCGCTACACAAGGTGCGATAAGCGGCGTAGGGTACAAGCCAATATTTGTTTTCGTTGAAGAAGTTCAAGAAATCTTTTGACACCAATGTGGCATTGCCTTCTTGTGCAAAAATTTCTTGTAGATATTCGTTCTTGATACGATTGACGTTTTCGTAATCGACATCGGGCAGGATGTTAAGCTCCTTTTGCTTTTGCTCATAGTACTTGCAACGCTCTTTGTCCTTGAGAGTGCCCACCTCTTCAAGACGCAAATATTGAGGATGCAATGCGTAGATAGAGTTGGCGCTATAGGGATATGAGTCTTGCCAAGTGCCTGTCATCGTTGTGTCGTTGATGGGCAAAATCTGAATGATGCGTTGCTCGGTGGCAGCAGCCCAATCTACAAGCAGACGAAGGTCGGCAAAGTCGCCTACACCCATGCTCTTCTCGCTACGAAGTGAGAATACGGGCACGGCAACACCGGCACCTTTCCAAGTGCGGGTAGAGGCTGTAACCTGTGTGTCGGCTATGATAATGGCATCGCAGTCGGCTGTTTGGGGTACGATGAAGTGACGGTTGTTGCGGTTTTCCCATGCTTTCACTTCGCCACTTTTGGCATCGAGGATGACAAACTTGTATTCAAAGCTACCTCCTGCCTTCTCGGCATCGAGAACGACAGTCCATACAGGGAATTGGTTGTCGCTCATCTTTACAGCTTTCTTTATGTCCCATTCGCCGAGAGCCTTGCAACTACCCGAGATGGCCAATACCTCGTCGGGTGCTACCGATGCCGATTTTACTTGGATAAGTATTGAGCCGGCTTTGGCAGCGAGAGTGGTCTTTTTGGGGCTTTTGCGGGCATAGATGCTATGAGTAAAAGCCGAGCTAAAGAATGCGTTATCAACCGGTATGTCGTTCCATGTGTCAAAAATTCGGCATGAGCTCACCTCTTTCTTGATGTGCAATGTGTGAGGTCCGCCCCATTCTTTGCGTATTTGTTCGTTTTCGCGACATACAACATAATTGTATTTTATTGTAGTTGCTTGAGGACAATCCAGCTCTATCTGCCAGTTGTCGGCATCTACATAGGTGAGGGGATGTACTTGCTCCGAGCCTTCAAATATAAGGCCCAGCGACTCTCCCCAATAGGTGTGATACTTAACGCTTAATATTAACGTCATAGTGTATATGGTTTTATGAGTTTTGAGGCTAAAATTACTAAAAACTCAAAGAGTACAGAGGTTTGTTTGTTTATTTTTTATATCGCTTGTTGTGCAAACGTTTTCGTATTTGCCTATATATCGGCTTATTCTTTCTCTTATGAGGGTTAATGTGTTATGTATTTGTAGGTATATTGTCCCTTATCGGTGGTGACTTGTATATAGTAAATACCTCGGCTGTTGTTGGGAATGTAGAATTGCAAGGGCGTATTCTCTATATACTCATCGATGTTGTACATGCCTATGAGCATACCTGTCGAGTTGTATATGCGTAGCTCGCGGGGTTGCTCGCCGGGGGTGCATAGGAGTGTGAAGGAGCCATCGCCGATAGTGGGGAATATGCCTACATTGTTGCCCTCGAAGGGTGACTCTACCTTGGCCTTGTCGAGGAGGTGGAGTAGGCCTTTATAGGGGTTTATTTTGCCGTATCCTGCCATATCATCTTGTGTTGTATATGGGTCTTGTGTGGCTGTCAGGCGTAATACCTCTTTGGCCTCTTCGGGGGTGAGGTCGGGCTTGGCTTGCAACCAAATGGCGTATGTTCCGGTGACAACAGGGGCTGCCATTGAGGTGCCCGAATTGGCTCCATAGTAATTGGAGTCGTTGTGCAGATAGTATATGTTGGTAGTCATTTCGCGATAGAAATTGAACGGCTGGGCTGCCGAAAACTTGTTGTATGCCGATGTGATAATGCAGCCCGGAGCAATGATTTCGGGTTTTATGCGCCCATCGGCAGTGTGACCTCGGCTGGAGAAGGGGGCTACTGCATGGAGTTGATAATCTACGCTATAAGAGCTACCGTCAATACAATATTTCAAGGTATCGGATGTGTATGCACCTACCGATGTGATGCGTTTTCCTGTACCGCCTGTTTCGTTGAGAGTCATTTTTGTATCGCCTTCCAACCATCCTTCAAAGCCTCTTGAACTGAATTGTGTGCCCGGAGCGTTGTTCCATATATCCAAATGCCCTTTCTCTCCTCGTGCTTTGAGTGCGAAGTAGGCATTTCCAAGGTTTTTGATACCGCTTACGACAACATGTATATTGTATTTGTTGTTGAATGGACACAGTTGAGAAGTGGCGGTGACGGTCATTTCGCGGTAGAAATACTTCAGCGTTGTTTCAAAAACCGAGTCCAAAGGTATCCAGCCCGTTGTGTCAAGAATAGTGTCGGTGTGGCCGTGATATAGCTCCAACTCTATGCTGAAAGGCTCGTCGCACCATGCGTCCAGCTCGGGTAGTGCGTTGCCTTCTTGTCGCATTCCGGCTCGGAATTCCGAGTGTTCGCTATCAAAATCATAACCGAGGTGATAATGTTGTCGTCCCGAATTGCCCATTGCGCCAACAATGAGTCTTCCGGGGCCTTGTAGCGAGTCGCACATTTGGTCAAAAATGGATGTGCCGTCATGTGGGCCAAAATTACTGCCGATACTCAGGTTGATAACACAAGGCATATCTAAACTATCGGCATAGTTGAAGATAAAATTGATGCCATCGGTAATACCTTGGTCGAACATACCTGAGCCTCCTGCATGTTGTGCTTCGACAAGTATAAGCGATGCTTCGCGAGCTACACCACCGTAGGGAATATCGGCAATGGCACTACCGGCCGCAATGCCGGTAACGTGTGTGGCATGTACCTCATCTACTCCACAATATCCATTGAGTATTTCTTCCTCGCTATCGTATAGCGAGCCGTAGCTATATGGGTGTGGCGATGTGCCGGTGGTGTCGTTCTGGTTCCATGCGGCTATGATGCGGGTACTGCCATCGGCATTGCGAAATGCGGCATGATCCCATTGAAATCCCAAATCGACGATACCCACTATAACACCCTTACCCAAGTATGGTTGAGGAGTATAGGGTAGTGTGAGTATTTTGTCATATTCGATGTCGGACAAGGCCTTGTCGAGAAGAAGATGCGAGATATTTCCTGCATCGACATAGCTTATAGCGGCAATCTCACCCAATCGGGCAAACATGGAGGCGGGTACAAGTGCTGTCGTAAAATCGCCTACCTGTGAGCCTACAATAATGCCGTATTGTTTCAATGCGTCTATATCGGAAACTTGTAACGTAGTGTGTATGTAATGCTCTTTGCCGGTGTCCTTGGCGTGTTGTATGCCGGCGTTGTGATTGAGAAGCAGTTGTTGAGCCGATGGGCTATAACGTACTTGTGCCTGTGTCATGATGGCACAAGTAATGAGTAGGAGAGAGATGAATTTTTTCATATACATTGCTATTATAATTTATCTTGCAAGAAGTGTCCCGTGTATGATTGTTTGCAAGCAGCTACCTCTTCGGGAGTGCCTGTGCACACAACTTCGCCTCCGGCATCGCCTCCTTCGGGTCCCATGTCTATGATGTGGTCGGCGCATTTGATAACATCGAGGTTGTGCTCGATGATGATAACCGTGTGACCACGCTCGATGAGAGCGTTGAGCGATTTCATAAGTGTGCTTATGTCATGGAAATGTAGTCCGGTTGTTGGCTCGTCAAAGATAAATATGGTGGGCTCTTGTCGCTCGTTGCATAGGAAGTAGGCGAGTTTGACGCGTTGATTTTCGCCGCCCGACAGGGTGGATGATGACTGCCCCAGCTTGATATATCCCAAGCCCACATCTTGTAGCGGTTTGAGGCGTTTGACAATGCGTTTCTCGGTTGTTTCATTCACCTCGCTGAAAAATTCGATGGCTTGATTGACCGTCATTTCAAGAATGTCGTTGATATTCTTGCCTCTGTATTCGATGTCGAGCACTTCTTGTTTGAAACGCTTGCCTTTGCAACTTTCGCATACGAGAGTAATATCGGCCATAAATTGCATCGAAACGGTTATAACGCCCTCGCCTTTGCAATTTTCGCATCGACCCCCTTCGGCATTGAATGAGAAATAAGAGGGGCTAAATCCCATTTGCTTGGCACTCTGTTGGTTGGCAAAGAGTTGTCGTATTTCGTCAAAGGCTTTGAGATAAGTCGCCGCATTGGAGCGTGAAGAGCGCCCGATGGGGTTTTGATCGACATATTCCACACCTTTAATCAAATTCATATCGCCACTGATGCCGGCGTGCGTGCCGGGTATTTCTCCTCCCAATCCATAGTGTCTTATGAGTGAGCGATATAATATGTTGCTTACCAATGTCGATTTGCCCGAGCCGCTTACTCCGGTTACAACGGTCATGGCACGCAATGGAAAAGTGACATCTATGTTTTTCAGATTATTTTCTGCGGCACCTTCTATGCGGATATAGTTGTTCCAACGGCGACGTTGTGTGGGGGTGGGAATTTTTAATTCACCTGTCAGGTAGCGCAGTGTGTAACTTTGAGTATCGGTGATATTGTTGTCATAGGCTCCTTGGAATACCACTTCACCACCCAGACGACCGGCTTTGGGGCCTATATCTATAATGTAATCGGCCGAACGAATAATATCTTCGTCATGCTCTACAACCACCACCGTGTTGCCTAATTGTTGTAGCTGTCGCAAAACCTTGATGAGCAGTGCCGTGTCGCGGGAGTGAAGGCCTATGCTGGGCTCGTCGAGAATGTATAGCGAGCCAACAAGACTACTGCCCAGCGAGGTAGCCAAGTTGATGCGTTGGCTCTCGCCACCGGAGAGGGTAGAAGAAAGGCGGTCGAGCGTGAGGTATCCAAGCCCCACATCCATGAGAAATTGCAGCCTGTTGCGTATCTCGGTGAGTAGTCGCAGGGCTATGCGTGTATCTGTGTCGTCCAATGTGATGTGGGCAAAGAAATGGTGCAGCTCCTTGACCGACATGGCTACCAACTGTGTGATAGTGTGATTGCACACCTTGACATACGAAGCGGAGGGCTTCAATCGAGAACCATTGCATGAGGGACACACCGTCTTGCCTCTATATCGCGAAAGCATTACCCGATATTGTATCTTGTATTGGTTTTCCTCCAGCATCTTGAAGAATTCGTTTATGCCGTGTACACCTTCGCGACCATGCCATAGGAGATGTTTCTCTTCGTTGGTAAGTTGGTAGTATGGGCGATGTATGGGAAATCCGGTGTGTTCCGATGCTTCGATAAATGCTTGTTTCCATATACTCATCTTTTCGCCTCGCCAACACATGACAGCGTCTTGGTATATAGAGAGCGTTTTGTTGGGTATGACAAGATTTTCGTCAATACCCATTACACGACCAAATCCTTCGCATTGAGGGCATGCACCTCCGGGGCTGTTGAAGTTGAACATCAAATCGCCGGGAACTTCAAATGTCATTCCGTCGGCTTCAAATCGCTTGCTGAAGTTGTGCTCTACAATTTTGCCATCTATGTGGAATTGTAAGAAGCACTCGTCGTTGCCTTCAAAAAAGGCTGTTTCGGTAGAGTCGGTGAGGCGACTTATGGCAGCACCATTGTCGGCCGATGCCATGCGATCGACCAATAGGCGTGCATTCTCTATATTGCGAGGAGTGTCTTGCGATAGAATATCTTCTATCATGACAAATTGCCCATCAATCTCTATGCGTGTAAATCCCTCTTTGAGCAATATCGCCAAGTGGTCGTTGAGTGCTCGTCCCTGAGGTATGATGAGGCGAGTGAGGAGCGCAAATCGTGTCCCTTCGGGGTATGATAGCATGCAGTTAATGACATCTTTCACATCGTGCCGGCGCACTTCTTCGCCCGATATGGGCGATATGGTGCGGCCAATGCGGGCAAAAAGCATGCGCAGATAGTCGTATATCTCGGTTGAGGTGCCTACTGTTGAGCGGGGGTTGCGTGTGTTTACCTTCTGCTCGATGGCTATGGCGGGGGGTATGCCTTTGATGTAGTCGCACTCGGGTTTGTTCATACGACCCAAAAATTGTCGGGCATAGGCCGACAAACTCTCGACATAGCGTCGTTGTCCTTCGGCATATAGTGTGTCGAAAGCGAGTGATGACTTGCCCGAACCCGATAATCCTGTAATGACTGTGAGAGTATTACGAGGGATTTCTATATCGATATTTTTCAGGTTGTTTACTCGTGCTCCTTTTATTGTAATCTTTTCTTGTGACATCTTGCAGGGTAGGTCTTTTTTTCTTTTGAGAATACAAAATTACACAATTATTCGGTAGAAAACAATGTGTTGCACCTAATTAACAAGAGTAATGTTGTGGGCAGAAAGTTGTGTTTTATAGTTGCGTATGCAACTAATAGATGGATATAAAAAAGAGTCGCTACCTCGGGTAACGGCTCAACTTCCTTCTGTGTGTAGTGAATTATTCAGCTACTACTTCTTCTACAACTGCTTGGCAAGAGTCGCAAGGAGCAACTTCGCAAGAATCGCAAGCGTTAGTGCAAGAGTCGCACTCTACAACTTCTACAACTGTAGTGTCAGCAACAACAGCTTCAGTAGTTTCAGCAGGTTTGTTAGTGCAAGCTGCAAAAGAAACAGCAGCAGCAACAGCGAAGAACAATACTAATTTTTTCATTTTCTTTTTCTTAATTAAGATAAACAATAACTTGTAGTTTCAAAAACGGCACAAAGGTACATATAAAATTTTAAAAAGTTGCAAGGTTTTAAGATTTTTTTTGATATTGCTCTTAAAACCTTGCTTATGTGCCATTAAAAATTCTCTTAATTGGTGTATAAGTATCGTTTTATACTGCGTTTGGGAGTTTTCTCAAATTCGTTGGCGTGCAGTTGTATTTTGGCTACCTGCTCATAGGGAGCTACGATTTTGTTGAGCTCTTTGCGGTTTTGTTCCATAATACCGGGAAGTTCGTCGCTACTTATGCCCTCGGCATCCATTGTTTCAAAGTCGGGGAACACGAGTGCGGTGAGCTTGCCGTCGCGCTCTACAATGAGGCTCTCCATAACGTAGGGTAGATTGTTGAGCTTGGCTTCTATCTCTTCGGGATAGATGTTTTGTCCGTTTGCACCCAACAACATTGTCTTGCAACGACCTTTGATAAATATTGTTCCATCGGGGCCGATAGTACCCAAGTCGCCGGTGTGCAACCAACCATCGCTGTCGAGTACAGCGCTTGTAGCCTCTTCGTTTTTGTAGTAGCCTTGCATAACGTGTTCACCGCGCACACATATTTCACCTACATTGCTGTCGGGGTTTGTCTTTTCTATCTTTGTCTCAACGTAACCAAAGAGTGTGCGACCCGATGAACTCGATTGAAATTCGCGGTAGGGTGTGTAGCTGATAAGCGGGCCGCACTCGGTCATGCCATAACCTACGGTAAAGGGGAATTTGATTTTTTTCAAGAAAGCCTCTACTTCTCCGTTGAGCGGGGCACCACCGATAATTACTTCTTCAAATTCTCCACCAAAGGCTTCTGTAAGTTGCTTGCGTATTTTGCCGTAGATTTGGTCATTGAGCAATGGGATGTTCAGCGCAAATCGCATTGAGCCTTTGCTGATGAGCGGTTGTATCTGTTTGCGATATATTTTCTCAAGAATGAGGGGTACACATATAATAAGATTGGGCTTTACCTCGGAGAGAGCCTTGAGCAGAATTTTGGGCGAGGGTGTGCGTCCCAACAATGTGATGTGTGAGCCGGCAGCAAGCGGTGTGAGGAAGTCGAAGGCACAACCATAAGCGTGGGCAAGAGGGAGGAACGAGAGGGCGCGACTGCCTCGGTAGTGGAGGTGTGAGCGCAATCCGAAAACCACGTTTCCTGCAAGGTTGTTGCCCGACAACATAACACCTTTGCTAAATCCTGTTGTTCCTGATGTGTAGTTGATGAGAGCCAATTCTTCATTGCCGTTTTGTGCATATACTACATCTTGGGGAGTAAGGCCATTGGGATATTTGCGAGCAAATATATCATTGACGCTGTTCATTATTTCGTCAATCTTCTCATCCTCTTGTTGTGCCAAGATCTTGAAGTTGTCGATAGATATGGCGGCGCGTACATTGGGCAGTCTTTCCAACTCGATGTGTTCCCATATTTGGTTGCTTGAGAAGCACAATTTTGAGTCGGAGTGATTGAGAATGTGGTGCATGTCGTGCGGGTTGAACTCTTGTAAGATAGGTACAAGAATTGCTCCATAAGTAATGACACCTATAAATACTGTACACCATTGGGGTGTATTCTTACCTACCAATGCTATTTTATCGCCATGTTTGATACCACACTCTTCAAAAAAAATGTGCAGTTTGGCTATTTCGGTTGCTACATCTTTATATGTAAGCGTATGCTTGTTGCTGTAATCGGTCAATGCGGGAAGTTCCCAGTTTTTACAAAAACTATCTTGATAAATCTGAATAAAACGTTGTTCTATCATATGTTTGTAAAGTTATTTGGTATGTGATTGCGGTGCAAAATTATATCTTTGCTTTGTGATAAATAGTTTTTTTGAGTGAATGTTGGTGTTTTTGTGTCGATTTTGGCACAAAATAGCTAACTTTGGGCAAAAATTTGGGTAAAGAATGATAGATACAACGATATTTCAGAACAAGACGGCCGTTTTTTACACGTTGGGTTGTAAGCTCAACTTTGCCGAAACATCTACACTTGGGCAAATTTTGGCCGAGCAGGGTGTGCGAAAGGCTCGTGCCGGAGAGTGTGCAGACCTGTGTGTTGTAAACACTTGCTCGGTGACCGAACTTGCCGATAAGAAGTGCCGTCAGGCTATCAGGCGTATAGCACGCAAGCATCCCTCGGCGTTTATGGTTGTAACGGGTTGTTATGCGCAGCTCAAGCCTCAGGATATTGCCGATATGCCGGAGGTAGATTTGGTGTTGGGTGCCGAGCAGAAATTGGATATTCTTAATTATCTTCCTTCGCTTGAGAAGCGTGAGCATGGCGAAATGGTAGTCACACCGCACAAAGACATACGTCAATTTGGAGCCTCTTGCTCGCGCGGCGATCGCACGCGTTATTTTCTCAAGGTGCAAGATGGTTGCGATTATTATTGTACCTATTGTACCATACCCTTTGCACGCGGACGCAGTAGAAGTGGCACCATAGCACAGATGGTAGAGCAGGCGCAACAAGTAGCGGCTGCAGGTGGCAAGGAGATTGTTATCACAGGTGTAAACATAGGCGATTTTGGCAAGCACACCCAAGAGAACTTCTTTGAGCTCATAAGAGCACTCGATGAGGTGGATGGTATAGAGCGTTATCGTATATCGTCGATAGAGCCCAACCTCCTCACCGATGAAATGATAGACTTTGTTGCTCGCTCCAAGCGTTTTTGTAGGCATTTTCACATCCCGTTGCAATCGGGTAGCGATGCGGTGTTGGCCTTGATGCGCCGGCATTACGATACCGCCTTGTTTGCCCACAAAGTACAGAGGATAAAGGCTGTCATGCCCGATGCCTTTATAGGCGTGGATATTATTGCCGGTATGCGAGGCGAAACCCCCGAGTTGTTTGACGAGAGTTATCGTTTTGTTGCTTCGCTCGATGTGTCGCAGTTGCATGTCTTTACCTATTCCGAGCGCCCCAATACCCGCGCCTTGGGTATAGAGCCTGTTGTGGATGTCAATGAGCGTCATGTGCGCACCAATAAACTCATAGAACTGTCGGATGCCAAGTTGCATAATTTTTATAAGGCATACCAAGGGGAGGAGCGAGAGGTGCTCTTTGAACAACCGGCAAAGGGTATGCCTATGCACGGCTTTACCGATAATTATATAAGAGTGGAAATGCCCTATGAGCGCGATGCCATCAACAAGGTGTGTCGTGTGCGATTGGGCGAAATGAATGATGCGGGCGATGCCCTCATGGCTTATAAAATAGAGTAATATGAGCAGACGTCTTCAAGATATATTGTATTGGCCGGTATATGCTTTATTTGCCGTGCTGTCGTGGATGCCTATGTGGGTGCTGTATAGGCTGTCCGATTTCTTATATTGTGTCATATATTATATTGTAGGGTATCGACGTGATGTTGTTCGTGACAATATAGAGAAGGCCTTCCCGGAGAAGAGTGTCGATGAACAACGCAAGATAGAGAAGAAGTTTTATCATTACTTTGCCGACTATATGGTAGAGACGATAAAGCTTTTGCACATAAGTGAGGAGGAGATAAGACGTCGCATGCAGTTTGTCAATACCGAGTTGGTAGATAGCTATACGCAGCAGGGACGTTCGGTGATATTGTTGATGGGACACTATTGTAATTGGGAATGGACTACCTCATTCCCCCTATGGATGCATATCAATGACAAGATAGTGCCACGATGTATATATTCTCCGTTGCACAATGAGTGGTTTGACCGACTTTTCTTGCGTTTACGCAGTAGATTTGGACTTGGTGGAATACCGATGCAGAGAACACTACGCGAGCTCTTGCGCTATTCGCAAGAGGGAAAAACTTCTATTACGGTATTTCTTTCCGATCAAAGTCCCGACTGGCGCAGTATTCATCATCATTCTACTTTCTTGGGCAGAGAAACTGCTGTGATAACAGGCTATGAAACAATAGCTCGAAAAATGGATATGGTGTTGATATACACAGATATAGAAGTTGTAAAGAGGGGCTATTATAAGGCAACATACAGGTTGATTGAAGATGACCCTGCCTCAAGACCTCAATTTGAAGTAGTAGATAAATATATAGAAGCCTTGGAGCAAACAATACGACGCACTCCGCACGCTTGGTTGTGGTCGCATCGTCGTTGGAAATATACTCCCTCTCCTAAGAAAGAAGTATGAAGCCGATAGCTGTTGTTATTCTTAATTGGAATGGAGCCTCTTTGCTCCAAGAATATTTGCCGATAGTGTGTCGCAACACCCCATCGGAGTTGGCCGATGTTATTGTTGCCGACAATGGCTCTACCGACAATTCTATTGATGTGTTGCGTAGAGATTTCCCCTCATTGCCTACCATTCTTTTTGATAAAAACTATGGCTTTGCGGAGGGGTACAATAGAGCCATCGAGCAACTTGCCCATTATCGCTATATCGTATTGCTTAACTCCGATGTGGCTGTAGCCGATGGGTGGTTGCAACCATTATATGAGTATGCCGAGTCGCATGACGATGTGGCTGCCATGCAACCTCGTATAAGGGCCTATCGCGACCCCAAGTCGTATGAGTATGCCGGTGCTGCCGGTGGTTTTCTCGACTGTAACGGTTATCCCTATTGTCGTGGGCGCATCTTTGACACCGTAGAGCAAGATAACGGACAGTATGATGATATTTGTGAGGTGGCATGGGCATCGGGAGCTGCCCTGTTTGTTCGCACCGACCTTTATCGTCGGGCGGGAGGTCTTGATGCAAGTTTCTTTGCTCACATGGAAGAGATAGACCTTTGCTGGCGATTGCGATTGATGGGCTATCGTATCATGGCAGTACCGCAAGGGGTGGTATATCACTATGGAGGTGCATCGCTCGATAGTGCCAGCCCTCGCAAGTTGTATCTCAACTATCGTAACAACTTGCTTATGATGTACAAAAACCTACCTGCCGATATTCGCTCGTGGCGTATATTCCGTCGCAAACTTTATGACGGCGTGTCGGCGGTGAAATATCTTGTATCGGGGCAGCTCGCTTATGTCAAAGCCGTGTGGAATGCGCATAGAGATTTTGACAAAATGAAGCACAACTATCATACCCAACCCACCGAAAATCGCCTCAATGACCTGCCCCAAGGGCGTGTCAATATCATATTCGACTATTTTTTGCGCCGCAAGAAGCGTTATAGCGATGTGATAAGATAAAAAAAGCGTATCGCATAAAATTGTTACATAACACCTCATGGTCACAAATGTTGCCTTATGAGGTGTTATGTTTTATTTCAACAATATGGGTATGTAGTGTGTTAGATTATAAAAAACAATATAGTCTATGCGTCTTGTATTTTCCATACCCATGTGGGTTATTATCTGTTTTGCCGTAGGGCTTGTAGCGTCGTATTTTCAGAACGAATCGCTGACAGTGTGGTATCCGATGTTGCAACGCTCATCTATTACACCGCCCAACATTGTCTTTCCTATTGTGTGGAGTATTCTCTATCTTCTCATGGGTATATCGGCCGGATTGGTGAGTGCAACAACTCATGTAAACCGAGGCTTTGTATTGAGCGTTTTTGTAGTGCAGTTGTTGCTCAACTTTTTGTGGTGCATAACCTTCTTTGCTATGCGCAACCCGTTGTTGGGGCTTATCAATATTCTATTGCTCGATGCGCTTGTTATAATCTATATTATTATAAGTTTCAGAGTCAATAGATGGGCGTCTGTGTTGTTTGTTCCCTATATCCTGTGGCTTGCCATAGCAACATATCTCAATTCCTACATCTATATTTATAATTGACAATATTGCCTTTTATGGTCGCATAGATGTAGGCAAATGTTTTGGGATGCTTGCGGGCATGTAGCAGGTTATTCTTCGGGATATATCATCTTCTTGGTTACGCCACCATCGACGGTGATACACTGCCCGTTGATAAAGTCGCTCTTTGCATCGCACAAAAACAGGCATGTGCGTGCGACGTCTTCTGCGCAACCAACTCTGCCCGATAGGTGAAAGGCGTGGTCTTCGGGGCGCAATATCTCATCTTCGTTTACGCTTATCCAGCCGGGAGCAATGCAGTTTACGGTGATGTGGTAGGGTGCCAGCGATACCGCCAATGCGTGTGTGAGCGACCAGATGCCACCCTTCGATGCCGCATAGCCCTCTGTTCCGGCTTCGCTCTGCAAGTAGCGTGTTGAACATAGGTTTACAATGCGACCGTATGGATTTGTAGCACCCATTTTCTCACGGTGTATGGCAAGCATACGAGCTGTGATAAATGCCGAGCGGAGGTTGGTGTTTATTATCTTTTCAAAGTGTTCGACGCTGGTTGATGTGATGGGCTCAAAGCCTCCGATACCAACATTATTGACGATGATGTCTATATCGCCCCACTCGTCAAGCAAGCTCTGCAAGGCTTGTTCCAATGCAACCTTGTCGCATACATCGAGAGCGAAAAATCGCGCTCCCGTATGGGCTGCTACCGACTCTCCACGCGACACATCAATATCGCAAAACGCCACACGATCGCCCTCGTGTACAAATGCTTCAACGATGGCACGTCCTATCCCATGTCCTGCTCCTGTAACAAATACTCTTCTCATATTGTCTTGTCTGTTTTTGCGTTTGCCAATGCTTGTCGTCCTGCCTCTGTCATCAGACCACGCTGTTCGAGGTCTATGCAACGACTCTTGTTTAGTTCGGTCCAATGGCTTGTTTTGCGTCGTGGCGAGAGTCGTTGCGCCAAACGCCCATCGGGCAGACGTTTTAGGGTGGAGTCTATCCAACCAAAGCACAAGGCCTCTTCTACAACATCTGTGTATGGTATTATCCCTTCGGGAGGACGTTTTGAGCGTGATGTAATCACCCAGCATGCTCGGGCGGTATCGTGGTTTGCTTCGAGCCATCTTCTCAATTCGTCACGAGAGGTGTAGTCCAAAAGATTTTCAATCTCCATAATCTGCATTTGACCTTTCTACAAAGTTAAGCAAAAAAATTAAAGCCTCACAAATAGGAGTTGAAAACTACTTTGGCTTGGTGCCCAAGATAGCTACGTTCGGGATAAAAAATAAGTAAACTTATTTTGTTCTCCTCTCACTTATCGCTACTTTGGCTTGATGCCCAAGATAGCTACGTTCGGGATAAAAAATAAGTAAACTTATTTTGTTCTCCTCTCACTTATCGCTATCTTTGCCCATGAGTTTAAGTCAAAATATGTTAGACGATTTACATTTGATAAGGAAAGTTGCAGGCTTGCTTTTTGCCCTGTTATTTGCTTCTGTTTCGGGGCTTGCTGCGCAGCCTCTTTGCCCGACATCGGAGGCGGATGGTGCGCGACAAGAATTGCCTTATGTCATATCTCATTGGCATGCCGAGTTGTTTGCCGATTGTATTGTTGATGATGCCAATGCCGATAGTTCTACTTGGGAACTTAACGTGGCAGATGCCGGTGTGTGCAACCTGCGCTATCGTTACAATAAATTTCATCGTGCCGATGACTTTATCTATCTTCCGGCCGTCGCTATGCGCACGGGAAAAACCTATGAGGCAATGGTGTATATGCGTGCAGGTAGTGAAAAATATTACGAAACTTTCTCTCTGGGTATTGTTGCCGATACCGATAACTCTACCCCCTCTATATTATTGTCGCAACAGCAGGTGACATCGAAAGAGAGCACGCCCTATAAGGTGCGTTTTGCAGTAGAGGCCGATGCTTCTTATAGGTTGTACTTGCATTGTACAAGTCCGGCCAATCATTATATGCTGTATGTAGATAGTATTGCGATTGCCGAATGTGGCGAAGGTGCTGTCCCCGATAAGGTGAGCAACATGGCATTGACATGCAGTGAGCGTACACCTCATATTGTAGATATAAAGTGCAATGCGCCTACACTCAACGTTGATGGCTCTCTTATAGAGGCGTTGGATAAGATTGTTATCTATCGCAATGACGAGCCTATATATGTGGTTGAACAACCACTTCCCAATGAAGAGATTGCTTACAGCGATTCGGTTGATGTTATAGGTGAGTATGTCTATAAAATAGAGCCCTATTGTGGTATGTTGGCGGGCAACTGTGCCCAAATGACCATAGTCGCCGGTGTTGCGCCTTTCCCCTATGAACATAGTTTTGTAGATGGTTTGGGCTATTTTACCATCAAGGATAATAATGCCGATGGGGTAACGTGGCACTACTATGACAATCGTTTTGGCGGATGTATGCGCTATATGTCAAGTGCCGAAAAGGATGCCGACGATTGGCTCATTACTCCTCCGATATACCTCGATACAACCATGCGCTACCAAGTGGAGTATAGTTGTTGTGTGGGGTTGAGTCATTATCCCGAATCGATGCGTGTGATGCTTGGTTTTGTGCCACAGCCACAGGAAATGTCGGTTGTTGTAAGCGCACTTGACAACTTTACATTCATCAACGACACGGTTATTGTTGCGCCATTTGATGTGTATGTGCCCGGTATATACTATTTGGCATTTGAGGCTTGTAGTGAGGCCGATAGTTATGCCATATTATTGCGCAATATCTCTATCGAAGAGTATGATACACTATCGCATATCCCGGTATCCTTCTCACCATTTAAGGCATGGGGCGGTCGTGAATGTATCTATATAAGCAGTCAAGAGCCACAAGAAGTGTATATATACAACATGCTTGGTGAGCGAATGAATACCTTATCGGTATCGACAACCGCACAATACACAATATCGCCCGGCGTGTATATTGTACAAGCCGGTCATGTGGCATATAAGGTGGTAGTTCGATAATCTTTCTTATCTCTTATTTATTGCGAAGTTGATTGACGATACTTCGGGCAGCACGTTGTGGCGCACCGGGCTCGCCCAGTCGGCGTTCAATCTCATTATATCCGTCTATGATGCGCTTGTGTACCGTGCGGTCGTGTAGCAGATAGTTTAGTTCATCACCTATGCGCTCGGCAGTACAATGATGCACCAACAACTCGGTGACAACCTCCCGGTCGGCAATGAGATTGACGAGAGATACATACTTGACTTTGAGTACATTCTTGAAGAAATTATAAGCCAGCATTCCTCCGGGCATTGCATAACATACAACTTGTGGCACATGGAGCAAAGCCGCCTCAAGCGTGGCAGTGCCTGACGTGACGACAGCAGCCGAACTCTGTGCAAGAAGTCGATATGTAGCATCAAATACAACGCTTACTTGGTTGTTGCGCAGATAGGGTGCATACTCTTCGGCTGTAATGCCGGGGGCTCCCGCAATAACCATCTGATAGTTGGTAAATTCCTTGGCGGCCTCTATCATGCGTGGAAGGTTGCGATGTATCTCGGCCTTGCGACTGCCGGCCAATAGAGCAATGATAGGCTTGTCGGGCAGGTGTCGGTCGGTAACGAATTGTGTAAATGTTTCGTTGGCATAGGGGCGTATAGCCAATTCATCGACTGTGGGATTGCCTACATAGTTGATATGGTAGTTGTGTCGGCGATAGAAATCTACCTCAAAAGGTAGTATTGAATATACCATATCGACATATCGACGTATATCTTTGATGCGATACTCCTTCCATGCCCACAATTTGGGAGAGATATAGTAAAAGACGGGTATGTTCAACCGCTCCTTGACAAACTTTGCCATTTTGAGATTGAAGCTGGGGTAATCGATGAGGATGAGCACATCGGGGTTCCATTGCAAGATGTCTTTTTTGCATTTCTTCATATTGTTGAGGATGGGACGAAGATGTGCTATCACTTCTATAAATCCCATGTAAGCCATTTCTCTGTAATGTTGTACACAAGTACCGCCTACGGCAGTCATCATATCACCACCATAGAACCGAAATTGGGCTTGCTCATCTTCTTGCAAAATGGCTGCCATCAAGTGTGAGGCATGCAAGTCGCCCGATGCTTCTCCTGCTATCAGATAGTATTTCATCTCTCTTTGAACTTCTTTTGCGATGCAAAAATACAAAAAATCATAGTAACGCATTATTCCTTAAGTTCGTAAATAGATTTAAAGAAGCTAAAAGTTGCGTTTTTGTTATGTGAAATATTTCTCGGATGAGGGCTCCCAATGGCATACAATAAAAACTCCACAAGTGCGTTTATATATTGTATGAAACGAATATTATATCCCATATCTATATTATTGCTGTGCATATCGAGCTTGTTGGTATCTTGCATCAATGATAGTTTTTCGACCTCTCCCAACGATGTGTTGGAGTTCTCGGCCGATACAATAAGTCTTGATACCATTTTTACCAACGAAGGCACTGCTACTCGCACTCTCAAGGTCTATAACCGCAACAACAAGTCGTTAAACATAAGTTCCATTACGCTGGGAAAGGGCGGCTCGTCGGGCTTTATAGTCAATGTCGATGGCTTGTCGGGCACCTCGTTTACCGACACCGAGATAAGAGGCAATGACAGCTTGTTTATTTTTGTTATTGCCAATGTTGCCGAGAATGGCGAGCCGGGATTGACCGATGTGCGCGATTCGCTGGTTTTTGTTACCAATGGAGTGAAACAACATGTCAAGTTGTTGGCTCGCACGCAAGATGCCAAGCGCATGCGCGCTGTGACTATCCATAGCGACACGTTGCTTACTGCCGATACACCCTTTATCGTCTATGACTCGCTTGTGGTAGCTCCCAATGTTACGCTCACGATAGAGCCGGGAGCGACATTGTATTTTCACAACAGTGCTACGCTCGAAGTCTATGGCCGACTCCTCGCCGAGGGTGTGCCCGATGCGCCTGTTACCATGCGTGGCGATCGCCTCGACCGCATGTTCGACAACTTACCCTACAACAACTTGGCGGGACAGTGGGGTGGCATACGCTTTCATGAGGGTAGTTTCGACAATCGCATCACGCATGCCATGGTGAGAGGTATGACATGGGGTATCAAATGCGACTCTACCGACTTGTCGCAAACAACTCTTGCCATACACAACAGTATAATCCATAACTCTACCGACAATCTTATAGACATAGCATGTAATCGTGTGCGCATTACCAACAGCGAGCTTTCGGATGCCGGATATTCGGTGTTGCGCATCCATAAAGGTATTGTCGATGTTACTCATTGCACTATCGTCAATTATTATTTCTACGATATGATACGCGGGGCTATTGTGGCAACGCCCTCATGCGAGGAGTTGATAGAGTGGGGTGTGCATCTTACGCTCAATAATTGCCTCATAGCGGGCAATGCCTCTCCATTGTCCGAAGGCGACTTTACCGGTAGCGATGTCTATCTCAATAGTTGTCTTATAGCCGGCGTGGAGGGTAGTGATGATGCCAATTTTATTCATACCATGTGGAATGGCGAGCCGATGTTCTGGCTTATCGAGCGTGAGAATTATCTCTATGATTATCGACTTGGGTCGGAGGAGTCGTCGGCCATAGGTTGGGGTGCGGTGGCTTATGTTTCCGACTCTACTGCTACCGATATGTATGGTGCAAGTCGTGCGGAGCGTGTAGATGTGGGAGCCTATCAGTTTACCGAGACATCGCCTTTCTATCAAGAGGAAGAAAATAAGGAGGAAAAGTAATTATGCACTTGTCAAACGAGTGGTTTGCCACTACTTATGAGAGTAATAAAGGCACAGTAGTGTTGCGAGGACGCATGCACCTCGATGCCGTGCGACAATCGTCGTTGTATGGAATGAGAGTGGAGATACAGTGGCAACTCAAAGGTGACGAAAAAGGAATGCCCACCGATACCGAAACCGATGTGATAGATAGTGTGATGAATATCATGACCGATGCCTTGGAGCGAAGTTCTACGGCGGTGTTGTCGGCCATTCACACCGGTGCCGGGCAAGTTTTATATGTATATTATGCAACAAGTACCGATGATTTTGTGGCAACGATAGAGCCTCTCTTGCAACGAGTGGGCAACTTGCCTATACGCATAGGAGCTACTCCCGATGCTGCGTGGAGCGACTATACAGCCATGATAGCCCGGCAAGTTGCCATGTAAACACACTTATAGGTGTAGCACTTGTCGTATATCACAAATATAATTATTACCTTTGCAATAGACCTAACAAAGACATCATGAAACAGTACCTTGCACTCCTACAACATGTTCTCGATAATGGTGTTCGCAAAGAAGACCGCACCGGAACGGGTACAATCAGTACCTTTGGTTATCAAATGCGATTTAATCTTGAGGAGGGATTTCCTCTGCTCACTACCAAGAAATTGCACTTGAAGTCTATCATTCATGAGTTGTTGTGGTTTTTGGCGGGCGATACCAATGTGAAGTATCTGCAAGACAATGGCGTGCGTATATGGAATGAGTGGGCCGATGAGAATGGCGACTTGGGACATATATATGGCTATCAATGGCGTTCGTGGCCCGATTACAATGGCGGTCATATAGACCAAATACAAGAGGTGGTAGATACCATCAAGAACAATCCCGACTCGCGCCGCATTATTGTCAATGCGTGGAATGTGGCCGACCTCCCCACAATGAAGTTGCCTCCCTGTCACGCATTCTTCCAATTCTATGTGGCCGACGGAAGGCTGAGCTTGCAACTCTATCAACGCAGTGCCGACATTTTCTTGGGTGTGCCGTTTAACATTGCATCCTATGCTCTCCTCTTGCAAATGATGGCGCAAGTGACAGGCCTCAAGGCAGGCGATTTTGTGCACACGCTTGGCGATGCACACATATATACCAATCACCTTGAGCAAGTCAAGTTGCAACTCTCACGAGAGCCACGAGCTTTGCCTCGCATGATTATCAATCCCGAGGTCAATTCAATCTTTGATTTTAAATATACCGATTTTCAACTCGCCGATTATGACCCGCATCCCCACATTGCCGGTGTCGTAGCGGTATAAACTCGATAAAGCAGTTATGATTTCTCTTATAGTAGCCGTAGCCGACAACGGTGCCATAGGCAAGCAACAAGATCTTTTGTGTCATTTGCCCAACGACCTGAAACGTTTCAAGGCCATAACGTTGGGACACACCATCGTGATGGGTCGTCGCACCTTCGAGTCTTTGCCCAAAGGGGCATTGCCCGGTCGCACCAATGTGGTGGTGACACGCCAAGCCGATGCATCGTGGGAGAATACCGTTGTCGTTCACTCCATAGACGAAGTATTGGCCGATAGCGCCGACAAAGAACTGTTTGTGATAGGCGGAGGAATGTTGTATGCGCAGACCATAGGTCGTGCCCATCGCCTCTACATTACCCATATACATCATGAGTTTGCCGATGCCGATACCTTCTTCCCGTCGTTCAATCCCAATGAGTGGTGCGAGATAGAGCGTGAAGAGCATCAAGCCGACGAGCGTCACCCGTACGACTACACATTTGTTACATACGAGCGTAAGGAGAGTAAAGAAAAGAATTGATAATTAAAAATATTTGTTTATATTTGCGGAAACAATAAATTTATAGCCTATGAAGTAAAAAAGTGTAAATAGATATACACATTTTAGACATATTGGAAAAGCGTTTTAGCTTTATTCTGCTACCTAAAAGTTTGGCGACTATTTAAAACAGCAGGAATATAGCAAGAATGTTCGCGCCTATGGTGCGGGCTTTTGTGTATTCTGCTGTTAGGTAACGCCAAACACCTTAGGTAGAGGATATACTAAAAGTACCGCGCTATTTTTTTGTGTATATACTCTGCCATGAAGAGGTACAGTGGGGTTGCCGAAAACCACGACAAGAGAGTAGGAAAACTTTAAATTAAAAAAAGATGAAAAAGTTAATTTTAATATTAGTTGCGATTTTTGGATTTGTTGGTTCAATGTTTGCAGAAAAGGTTCGATATGAAGTTGCTGTACAAGTACGCATTATATATCATTATTATGATGAAAGCGGTTATCATGAAGTAGGAACAGACTCAGAACCCGGGACTGCACAAATAATTTATGTATATGCAGAATCTCCTTATGAAGCAGAACAAGAGGCATTAAGCGAGTGTTCAACAATGTGCCAAACTAATTACTTAAAAGACGAAGGAACTAAACGATATAGTCGAGATGGTAAGTACTATATTTGTAGATCGGAGAAAGAGGTATATAATGCTTCTGCAAAATTATCTCCAAGATAAGTTTTAGAACTTAAGAGGATTAATAAATTAAAATAGAGTGAGTCGGGTAAAATATGCGACTCACTCTATATTTTAAATAGTATTCCGTAAACTCCTGCGGATGACGAGTTGTGAGCGATTAGCCTAAATAAAGTGCCTGCGAATGAGCAAATCGGGGGGATAAATAAGACAATAAATAGTTATTCATCCCAATATATCATCACGTCGCCATCCAAGTCAAAGTATAGTTCGGTGATGGGGCTTGTTGCCAAATCGACAATATATCCCATCGACGACTTTTCGATATTACTCACGCCCGCCAAGGGGTATTCTTCCTCCAAGTAGTTACGTATCTTCTCGGGCAACACGCCTTGTACTACTTCGGCCGGTAGGATGGCGTTGCGACTATCTATCTCCTGCCACTCGCCATTGCTGTAGAAGTCTATTTCGTAGCCATTATCCAGCGTTACTTCATACATAGGCTCGTCGTGGTGACGTTCGGCCCATGCTACCAAGTTGTCGGGAAAATACTTTTGCAAGAAGGCCTGCGCCATATCCGGCAGGTCGGCAAAGTAGATGGCATCATGCTCGTTGCATGATAAATAACTCGCACATGCAGATAATACTGCTATTATAATAAAGATAGATTTCTTCATGGCTTTTTCTCTTTACAACATTGTGCGGTTGTAAAAAGTTTGAGAAAGATGCAAAAAATGGTTGATTGTTTTACCTCCTATTATATTATTCTGTTGTAATATAGGATGTTGCGTTGTAAAAACGGGGTTGCGATAGGTGCAAAAAAAATTGATTGTCTCCCGACAACCAATCTTCGTTAACCTTAATTCTAATACCATGAAAAACACGGTGCAAAGGTAAGGACTTTTTTTTATTTGTCAAGAGTTGAGAGTGAAAAAGTTTTGTGTATTAACATCTTTTTGCAAAATAGTTGAGAAATACACGCTTGTATAGCTGTGAGGTGCAGTGAGCTATGACATAATAGTGATAGGTATTTTACATTTTTATGGCATAACTCACCACCTATCAGATTTTTCAAGGCGTAGGTAACCGCATGCACCTATGTGTTTTCTATATGCAAGAAGGTTGCAGTCGGGTTATTTCTTTATCACCATTTCGCAACGGGCGCAGTCGAAGTGTAGTGTGAGGTCGATGTTGCCTTGTCGCAGGGTGAGGGGTGCAACGAGGTTTTTGCCTTGCGGGGTCTTGAGGCATGCGCCGAGGTGGTGACGCAGGCAATGACGTGTACGCATCAACTCGCCATCGGCGGGGCGTGACAGCTCAAAGGCCGGTGCAGTGGTTGCTACGCCGTGGTTGCGGTAGAATGTTTCGGATAGTGGATTGGCAATATTGGCACGGTAATCGACGCTTGTAGTGAGCCATTGAGGGTGTCCTGTGGGCTGCTTGCGACGGTCGGTGCGGTATGCCAATCGGCGAGTGCGATCAAACCACTCGATGGCCTCTCTACGCCATGTGGATAGTTGCGAGGGCGGGATGAAATAGTCTTGTGACAAGGCTATTTCGATATGAGTAGCACGATAGGGTGTGTTGCCCAGCTTGCCCAACTCTTGGCGTTGTCGCTCGGCTTGCGGGGTGCGACTGAGGCTCTTCTCGGCGTTGCAACGATGTGTGATGTGAGTCTTGCCATCGCTGATGGTGAGGGCAAATCCTTCGGGTTGTTCCGATAGGGTTATTTCCACCTCAATATGGCGTTGTGCCGTGGGGCGTTGCAGGGCATTGTCGAAGTCGTGGTCGCTGTTGCGATATATCTCGGTGCCTTTCTCTATGTTTTGTGCTGTTGCGGTGTGCAAGGTGCGACCTTCTACCCGATTGATGCGAAAGCCGTGGAAGTTGCCTTCGCGGTCTATATAGCAGAGTCCGTCGCCGTTGTGTAGTTCTACATCGCCATTGTAGCGGTAGGTGCGGTTGTTTATAACACCCTGTATTGTACCTACATATTCGCCCATCGACTTGGGTGAGTGGGGTTGTATGATGGGTTGCGGGGTGCGTCCGTCGAGGAAGTAGTGGGTAAATCCACGGTTGAAACTCTTGTGAGGATTGGGGGTAAAGGATATGGTGGATACTCCGTCGGATGCACGGCACAGCTCGTCGCCACGGCGGGCTATGATGCGGTCTATCTCTTGTCGGTAGTAGGCGGTGATGTTCTTGACGTAGGTGACATCTTTAAGACGACCTTCAATTTTGAAAGAGGATGCACCGGCGTCGATGAGTTCTTCCAGACGATTGCCTTGGTTGAGGTCTTTGAGCGAAAGAAGGTGCTTGTCTTTGACAACGCATTTGCCGTTGCCGTCGATGAGAGAGTATGGCAAGCGACAACATTGTGCGCACTCGCCACGATTGGCACTGCGACCGTTGAGGGCGGCACTCAGGTAGCATTGTCCGCTGTAACTCACGCATAGCGCACCGTGAACAAATACCTCAAGAGGCACATCGGTGTGTTGAGCGATGTTGCGTATATTCTCTAATGAGAGTTCGCGTGCCAATACGACTTGCGAAAATCCGGCATCGGCCAAAAATTGCACTTTCTCGGGTGTGCGATTGTCGCATTGAGTGCTGGCATGTAGTGCTATGGGCGGTAGGTCGAGTTGTAGAAGAGCCATGTCTTGTACGATGAGAGCATCGACACCGGCATTGTATAGCTCGTAAATAATGCGTCGGGCATCTTCGAGTTCCTCCTTATAGAGAATAGTGTTGAGTGCCACATATACCCGGGCATTGTAGGTGTGAGCAAAGGTGCAAAGGCGCTCAATATCGGCCGTTGTGCAACCGGCGGCGGCTCTTGCGCCATAGCGAGGCGCACCAATATATACAGCATCGGCTCCGTGCAGGATAGCCTCAATGCCTGTTTCGGCATTTTTGGCAGGGGCCAATAATTCTATTGCTCGACGTTGTTTCATTTTATTTGATTGAGGTCGTATGGGGTGAGTTGATAGACAAAATAGTTGAGCCAATTACTGAATAGTAAGTTGCCGTGCGACCGCCACTTTACAATGGGAGCGTTGTGTGGGTTGTCGTTGAGATAGTAGTTTTGTGGAATCTCTATGGGCATACCCATAGAAATGTCGCGACGATACTCTTTATCGAGCGTGTCGGGAGCATACTCCGAGTGTCCCATGATGTAAAACTCCCGTCCGTTGCGAGCCATAGCAATATGTACGCCGGCATCGTCGGAGTAGGATAGTAGCGAGAGTTGCGGGGTATGCTCGATGTCTTCACGGCTTACCTCACAGTGGCGACTGTGTGGTACATAGAATACGTCGTCAAACCCACGGAAAAGCGGGTTGCGAGTCTTGTCGAGGATGCGATGCTCAAAGACGCCAAACATTTTCTTGTCGAGCATGCGCTTGGGAATGCCGTAGTGATGATATAGAGCCGCAACCGCTGCCCAACAAATGTATAGCGTAGAGGTTACGTGTGTGCGAGCCCACTCAAAAATCTCGACAAGTTCAGGCCAATAATCTACTTGTTCAAAGTCGAGGTGCTCTACCGGTGCGCCTGTAATAATCATACCATCGTAGTTGTGAGAGCGTATCTCACTAAACTCTCGATAGAAAGTGTCTATATGCTCCTTGGGGGTATTACGCGAGGTGTGTCCCGATGGGATTATCAAGTCGAGTTCTATTTGTAGCGGCGAGTTGGATAGCAGGCGCAACAAATCGGTCTCGGTGAGTATCTTGAGGGGCATGAGGTTGAGTACAAGTATGCGCAATGGACGAATGTCTTGCCTATTGGCTCGATGTTCGTCCATGACAAAAATGTTTTCGTTGCGCAATAACTCAACGGCAGGCAGAGAGGCCGGAACTTTTACGGGCATTGAGAAATATTATTTGCGTTTGATACTTTTTGTTGCCGGTTTTTGGGCCTTTGCAGTGCCTTTTGTAGCCGGAGAGGTAGTCTTGGGAGTTGTTGCGCGAGGCTTGACGTTGCGTGCAGCACCTCGTTTGCCGGCGCGTTGCGAAGACTCAGCCTCTGTAGCCTCAGGATTGCGAGGGGGACCCCAGCGATGTTTCTTGGGGCGTGCTTCACGAGGCACGAAAGCCAAGTGCTCGCCGTCGATGCGAACATTGTCATTTTCGCAGACTCTGTCGCCGGGTGTGGCAAGGCGATTGTTGATAGTGACGCGCATGTCTTCAATAAGTTTGTCGGCTTCGCGACGTGAGCAGAAACCATAGTCGCTTATATACTTATTGATGCGTACTCCTTCGTTGTTCTTATTTTGCATATATGTATGTTTTATCCCAGCTCGATTTGTCGGGCTGTAATGGTGTCTTGTAAAAAGAGGGTTGCTGTCTCGGTAAATTTTTGGCTCGACTCGGTAGTGAGGAACGTACAAAGACCGTTGCGTGAGCATTTTTGCTCTATCTCGGGATGTCGCAAGAGGTAGTCTTTAAGGCTGTTGGCAACCAATACTCCTTGCGATAAAATCTCGATATGGTTGGGCAGATGCTTGCGAATGAGGTTGTGCAGCAGAGGATAGTGAGTGCATCCCAATATGACTGTGTCGATGAGCGAACTTTGAGCCAGCAACTCGTTGATGTACTTCTGAACAAAGAAGTCGGTGCCGGCATTGTCGGTTTCGTTGTTTTCGATGAGCGGTACCCACATAGGGCATGCTTGTCCGTGTACGGTGTATTGAGGATATAACTTGGCAACCTCGGCAGTGTAAGACTCGGAATTGATTGTTCCGGGCGTTCCCAGCAAGCCTATGTGTCCGTTGTGGGTAATGGTATCGAGTATCTCGACAGTGGGTCTTATTACTCCCAATACGCGACGTTGAGGGTCGATGTGAGGCAGGTCGTTTTGTTGTATAGAACGCAGAGCCTTGGCCGATGCTGTGTTGCAGGCCAAGATGACTAATTGGCATCCTTGGTTGAAAAGGTATTGTACGGCTTCGAGAGTAAATCTATATACAATCTCAAACGAGCGAGTACCATAAGGTGCGCGCGCATTATCGCCCAAGTATATGTAGTCGTATTGTGGCAATGCATGTCGTATCTCGGAAAGGATGGTGAGCCCTCCATATCCCGAGTCAAATATGCCAATGGGAGCTTTGTTGTTGTTCTCTTGCGTCATACACTATAATTTGCTAAAAAAGCTGTATCGGGGGTGTATATAGCCCGACACAGCCTTGAGGTCTTTTTTATACGTTTGTCGGGATTTTCCCGGTATTATCGTATATTATTGAATACCCAATTTGGTTTTTACAAGGGGGGTAACATCTTCGTTACCTACACCTTTGTAGTATGCTGCATTGGCATCAAAGATGTATGTAAAGCCATTTTCGCTACCTACGGCGTTGATGGCCTCCATCAACTTTTGTTGGATGGGGATAAAGAGTTCTTCTTGTTTCTTGGCAAGGTCTTGCTCAACGATTTGACGGAAACTTTGGATGCGTTGATCCATTGTTTGCAACTCCTCGTAGCGACGCATTTTGATAGTTTCGGGTACAGTGTCGCCCATGGCTTGCACCTCTTGATATTTCTTTTGGAAGTCTTCTTGAAGTTTTACAAACTCATCCTCATAACGTTTTGTGAGGTCTTGAAGTTGTTTTTCGGCCGCTGCACGCTCGGGCATGGCTGTCAATACTTCGGCAGTGTTTACTGTACCGAATTTCAATGTTTGTGCTACCATAGTGAGGGGCAAGCAGCACAAGATGGCAATAATTAATTTTTTAAACATGATATTCTTTTTTAGATTTATATTCTGCATTATATTGTTTGAGGTGCAAATGTACACATATTATTTTGAATATCCCAATTTTGCCAATACATCGTTGCTTATATCGGCCTTGGGCGAAGCAAATATTATCTCGGTAGAAGAGGCACGGTCTATCACCATCATGTATCCACGCTCTTCGGCGAGTTTCTTCACGGCATTGTAGATGTCGTCTTGGATGGGTTTCATAAGGCTTTCGCGTTTTTTGTACAACTCACCTTCGGGGCCGAAGTATTTGCGGCGCAATTCCATTACTTCTTCCTCCTTGGCTTTTACCTCGTCGGCACGTTGTTGCTTCATCTCGTCGGTGAGGAATACCATATCCGATTGGTAGTTTTTAAATAGGGTTTCGGCTTCTTTGGTGAGGTCTTCACACTCCTTTTGCCAACGTTTGGCTACTTGGTTGAGTTGCTCGTTTGCCATCTCGTATGCCGGAATATTTTTGAGGATGTATTCCATATCGATGAGTGCATACTTTTGTGCTGAAGCACTTGCGATGCCAAGTATCATTGCACTGAGGATAATGATAAGCTTTCTCATAATCTTTCTTTATTAGTAGGTGAACAAATTTTGCTTTCTTATAAGACTGAAATATTGTGATAAAGTTAAAAATGCCTGTGGTAAAAAATATCTTTTTTGTCGGTATTTTAGTAAAATTTACACAAATATCAATCGTTGTTAAAATTCTTGTCCGAGTACAAAGTGGAAGTGGCTGCCACCTCGTGTGCCAAACGCTTTGTCAAAGCCATACGCCCAGTCGATACCCAACATACCAATCATGGGGAGGAATACGCGAATACCGGCACCCGCCGAGCGTTTCATCGAGAAGGGATTGAAGTCTTTGACGTCTTGCCATGCGTTACCTGCCTCTACAAACGCCAATCCGTAGATGGTTGTAGATGGTTGCAGGAGGAATGGGAAGTGCAACTCAAGGGCAAATCGGGTGTAGGCATAACCTTCGTAACCCCAAGGAGTGAATGCACCGTTGTCGTAACCGCGCAAACCTATCGTTTCGGTAGCATAGGTATAGGAGCCTGTCATACCGTCACCACCCACATAGAATGTTTCAAACGGCGACTTCTTGTAGGGGTTGTAGCTACCCAAGATACCAAAGTCGGCACGAGTCATCAAGACAAGTGTGTATTGGTTGTCGGGGTTGGTAAGGGGTGTATATGTGCGACTCTTGAATTTAATCTTATAGTACTCAATCCAGCGATACATCTCTTGCTTGGCCTTTTGTGTGGGTTGTTGTGCAAGAGTCTTATAGTCTTTGCCGTCCCAAGCCGAGTAGGGAGGTGTGAGTTGTACCGAGAGCGAGAATTGCGAGCCTCGACGAGTGTAAACGGGGTTGTCGAGAGAGGTGCGTGCCAATGTTGCACCCAGCGTGATACTATGCGAGGTACCGGTGTTCATGTAGTAGAGATAATCCCAATTCTTGAGGATATAGGCTTGATATCCCAAATCTACCATAAACGTAAAGTAGTCGTCGGGCCATGACAGACGTTTACCAAACGATATGCTCACACCGGCCATTTGCAACGACTTGGAGGGGTCGTAGGCGTTCATCAACTGCGACTGATAGTAGGATTGGTCGTAGTAGTTATAGCCATTGTTGTATCCATATCCATAGCCACCATAGAGGTAGGGATTGTAGTAGTTGTTGTTGTAATATGAGCTTTCGATACCAGTCTGCATACTGTAGTAGGCCGACACAGAGAATTGGTTGGGGCGTTTTCCGCCAAACCAAGGATCTACAAACGATATACTGTAAGCCTGATAGTATCGGGCGTTGGTCTGTGCGCTGATGCTGAAGGTTTGTCCGTCACCTTGGGGGATGATACCTTTGTAGCTTTTGGGGTTGAAGAGGTTGCGCATAGAGAAGTTGGTAAACTTCAAGCTGAGCTTACCGATAACACCGGTTTGTCCCCAACCTACCGACAATTCTATTTGGTCATTCGACTTAGAAGTGAGGTTCATTTCTATATCCACCGTTCCGTTTTCGGGGTTGGGACGGGGTTGGATATCCATTGTTTCGGGGTCGAAGTGTCCGGTTTGAGCTATCTCGCGTGCCGAACGCACAAGGTCGGTTTTGTTGAACAACTCGCCGGGCTTGGTGCGCAACTCGCGACGTATAACGTGCTCGTAGAGGCGGTCATTACCATTGATAATCACTTTGTTGATGCGCGCTTGCGGGCCTTCCATTATCGACATTTCGAGGTCGATAGAGTCGTTTTCGATATTTTGCTCGATGGGCAAGAGGCGGAAGAACAAGTAACCTTTGTCGAGATACAAGTTCGACACGGCATCATCGTCCTCATTGATGCGCTTGTTGAGCAACTTCTGGTTGTAAACATCGCCGGGTTTCATGCCCAGAAATTCTGACAAAGTCTCGCTGGTATATACGGTATTGCCCACCCAGCTTATATCACGAATGTGGTATTGGTTACCCTCGTTGATAGAGATATAGAGATCGACCTTGTTCTTGTCGTATGGTACGATACTATCGCACACAACCGTTGCGTCGCGGTAGCCTTTTTCGTTGTACTTTTCGGTGAGGATGTCCAAGTCGCTCTCAAAGTCGCTCTCCACAAACTTCTTTTGCTTGAATATGGTGAGGAGGTAGTCGCGTTCACTTGTTTTTTTCATGGCCCATTTCAAGTCCAAGTCCGAGAGGACTTTATTGCCGTTGAAATATATCTTGTGAACTTTGATTTTCTCGTTTTTATTGACATTGATGTTGAGAATTACCTCATTCTTGCGAGAGAGGTCTTCTTGTTGCACCAACTGTACATCGGCGTTGCTAAATCCTTTTTCGTCGAAGTATTTTTTGATAATCATCTCGGCACGATCGACGATATTGGGTGTGATTTGCTGTCCTTTGGCGAGGCCGAGGCGACTTTCAAGGTCTTCTATCTCGGTTTTTTTCAGTCCGTTGTATTTTATTTCCGATATGCGGGGTTGAGGAGTGAGGCGTAGTTCTATCCAAGCCTTGTCGCCATATACCTTTGAGAGAACAATCTCTATGTCAGAGAAGAGTCCTTGTCGCCAGAAACGTTTGGCCGCCGAGGTGATGGCATCGCCGGGTATCTCAATGCGTTGTCCGACGGACAGGCCCGAGTAGCCTATGATGATATAGTCTTCATAGTTGTCGGCACCTACGACCTCTATACCGGCTATTTCGTAGATTTTGGGATTTTCGTTATATATGACAGTGGGGTTGTAAATGGTATCATTTGCAATGGTTTGTGCCATAGCTTGTTGAGTGATACCCATTACAACAGCCAAGAGTAGTAATATTTTTGAGATTTTATGTGACATGTTGTCTATGTATCTTATGCTTGGTCGTTTGTTTGAACTTGTTCGCTTGTTTTACCAAAACGTCGCTCTCGGTTTTGATAGTCGATGATGGCACGGCAGAGGCTCTCTTTGTTAAAGTCGGGCCAATATTCATCGGTAAAGTAAAATTCGGCGTATGATAGTTGCCACAGAAGGAAGTTGCTGATGCGCACTTCGCCTCCGGTGCGAATGAGCAAGTCGGGGTCGGATAGATGAGCTGTTGTAAGATGCGATGCAAAGAGATTGTCATCTATATCCTCGGGCTTTATGATGCCTTGTGCAATTTTGTGAGCCAACTGCTTGGTAGCATCGACAATCTCCCAACGAGCCGAGTAGCTGAGGGCCAGATTGAGGATGATGCGATTGCCTCCGGCAGTGTCTTCAATGCACTTTTGCAAGCGTTTTTGCACGTCGATGGGCATGCGCGATGTATCGCCGATGACACTCAGGCGCACACCGTTTTCTATCATTCCGGGAGTCTCTCTTTCTATGCCATACACGACAAGAGCCATGAGGGCATCGACCTCGGCTTGCGGTCTGTTCCAATTTTCGGTCGAGAAGGCGTATAGTGTAAGACATTCTACGCCCAAGTCGGCGGCATCATTGGTTATCTCGTGTACCACATCAAGACCTTTGCGATGGCCTTGAGAGCGGTCAAGATTGCGCTCTTTTGCCCAACGTCCGTTGCCATCCATGATGATGGCGATGTGTCGGGGAACACGTTGTAAGTCTATTTTTTCTACAAGAGACATCTCTCGATTAGTTTTTGGGGTTGTTATCAGTCAATATATTATTTGTCGGGACAAGTATTGCAAGGCAATGTCTTGAACCCAAAGTCGTATGTAATGCTCAGCACCAAAGTCGAAAACCAATCGGTATTTTTCAATGCCGAGCTGGGTATCAAGTAGGGGTCTTTGAGCGCAGGGCTGTCTATGTGGTCGCCAATAACCTTGTGCATGGCAAACTCCAAGCCCAAGTTCCACCTGTCGCCTACCTTGTATTTCACGCCTATACCAAAAGGTATATTGACGGTAAAGAAGGTGTTCCCTTCGGGAAATCCTGCGCAGAAGGCCACTCCTGCGGTGATATAAGGAGATATGCGACTTGTGTTTTTGTATGATTGGCCTACTCCATAGTTGAAAAAGTTAAACTCGGCACGGCATCCTGCATCGAAGAGTGTCGTGCTGAATTGGTATTCGTCCCCTCCGGGAAGAATGTTGTCGTCATCGGTAGCGTTGCCCGATAACATGGCTGCCGAGAGGTTGGCTCGGATAGCCCATCGGTAGTCTATGACATACCTAAATACAGCACCTCCGGTAAATCCCGGACGGTATATCAGGGAGGTCTGATTGACATCGCCCCAATAGCTGCTTATACCGGCTTCTACTCCCAACTCGTATTTATAGTCTTGCGCATATGAGTGTTGCACAAGTGAGCCTATCACAAGTATATAGCATATTGCCAAGATTCTTTTCATGCTTTTGATTGGATATTTGTTCATTGTATGTTGTTATAATATGAACGATAAAAGGGTGTCGAAAAGTATCTTTTGTGCTATAATATTTAGGGAATTGGCTCAAAACGCAGTCGGTTGATAGTTCCTCGCCACACTTGGTCGAATATATGGTCTTGGCTATATTTACCACCAAACATGTATATGTAGGGCACAAGGCGGCTGTCTGTGTCACTGTATGCGGGCAATTTGCGGTAGCCGGCCGGTATGGGTAGCATATCGACCGATTGCCATGATGAGTAGCTGGTGTCTTCCGGCTCGTCGCATACAACTACCGAAGCATATCCGCGCGAGGTGATGTAACCGGGCATCACCAGGCTTTTTTCGTTCTTTTGCCATGTTATGCCATAGTTGTTGGAGTACCATATATCTCTCAATGCATCGTATTGGTCGAGTCCTCCCATGATAAACCATGTGGGTAGCTCGGAGGTAACCCAATTGCCATCGGTGTAGAATGTTACGAATGAGAAGAATGCGGCTCCTTCTCTGGGTGGCAGTTGGTTGTTGAGCATGGCCCAAGTGTTGCCATCATATCCCCACATGGCGCCGGTGAGGCGACCATCGGCTGTGCGACCTCCTACAATCATGCCTTGTGGCGATGTGAGCCAAGGCGAGTTGTATGTGAGCATGTTGCTATATCCTTCGATGGGAAAGTTGGATGTTATGGGTTGGGGGGTGAAACCTTCGGGTTGGGGATATTTGTCGTGGTAATAGTTGCCATTGTCAAGGGTGAGTGTGAGTAGCTCGCCGCCTATGCAACCTACGATGTTGGCATAGCTCTTGCCGGTATCGGTCCAATTTACACCATCGGTCGATGTGTGTAGCTTGTTTTCGGTGTCAAGTATATAGAGAGCGTCATCGCCGGCGTGCAAGGTTTGCCAATCGGGTGTAAACGCCAGCGCAAGGTCGGTTACTTGCCATTCGTGCGAGGGATGGGTTGTAGTAGCTACCATGTGCTTGTTGTCGCGTGTCATGAAGCAGTAGAGCAAGTCGCAGTATTTTACAGTCTGTTGAGCCGACAAATTGCCCTTTCCGGGAAGGGAGGAGTATTGTACGCCACCCCAGAAGAGTTGGTCGGGGTTGAGCTTGTGTACGTTTACTTTGAGTTGGTAGGTTTTCTCGTGCATGCCACTTTGCGATACTACCTTAATCGTTACCGGGAAGTTGAGGTTGTTGGCAAGATTGTCTTTTTTCAGGTAGCTGTAAGTGGTATCGACGTTGCTTATTTCTACCTCTTTGGCATTTTCGGTGGTGATTTTAAATTTCAATTCCGATATATCGGTGCCTTTGGGCAGAGAGTCGGCGTTGTATATGAGTCCCTTTTCCAAATCGATGGAAAAAAATACTTTATCAAGATTTTCGAGCACGAGAGAGTCGGGCTTGAGTGCAAATGCCGATATGCGTACGCTCTCCGAAAGAGCATTTTTCTCTTTCTCTTCTTTGTTGCAGGAAGAGAGTGTTGCAAGAAGCAAAATGAGAGGTATGAGGTGTTTTATGTATTTTGTCATTTTGTTCGGTTGTTTTGAGTGATGCAAAATTATCAACCGACAAAGATAGCAACTTTTTTGTCAATAAACCTCTTGGGTTATTATAATTATAATTATTTAGAGATAAATTTAACTTCTTGAACACTTCAATACCTTGGGGATGCTTGTGCTTGCAGTGCTCAATGGGCGTTGTGCCGGTTGTACATGATGTAGGTGTGATGCGAATGATTGTGGTTGAAAATGGTGGCAATTTCTCCCTGTATATGTGGTGCGGCAATGCCGTTTTTCAGTTCTAATGGAGTGATTTCTATGCGTGCTTCATCCCATAGATTGTTGTCTATAAACGATTGTAATAACTCTCCTCCTCCCTCAATGATAAGACTTTGTATGTTGTTGGTATTCATCTTATTGATAAGTGCACCAATCGAGGGCGTAGCATGCGGTGTGGTGTTGTCGCATATATATTTTTCTATATCCTCTTGTGTGATGATGAGGGTGGGAGTGGAGTTGTCGAGAATAGTGGCATGTGGGGGTATGCGATGGTGGCGGTCGATGGTTACGCGCAGGGGGTTATTACCACTCCAATAGCGAGCGGTAAGAGAAGGATTGTCGGTTAAAACGGTGTTTGTTCCCACGGCAATGGCATCGTTGGTGGTGCGTAGGCGGTGTGACCATGAGCGAGTTGTGGGGGTGGAAAATTGAGTTGCCGGCTCGTCGGCGTTGCGCATACGGTCTATATATCCATCGCTGCTTTGAGCCCATTTGAGTGTGATGTAGGGGCGATGTTGCAGGTGGAAAGTTATAAATTTGCGATTGAGCCATTGGCACTCTTTTTCCAACACTCCTGTTACTACCTCTATGCCGTGCTCGCGCAGTCGTTTAACACCGCGACCACTCACTTGTGGAAAGGGGTCTAAACATCCTACAACGACACGAGGAATGCCCGAAGCAATAATGAGGTCGCAGCAGGGCGGAGTTTTTCCATAGTGAGAGCAGGGCTCCAATGAAACGTATATGGTAGATTGGCGTAATTTTGATTTGTCTTTTACGGCAGCGATGGCGTTTACTTCGGCATGAGCTTCGCCACAGCGACGATGATAGCCCTCGCCTATAATGCGTCCTTCGCATACAACCACTGCGCCCACCATAGGGTTGGGCGATGTGTGTCCCTCTGCCATTGCAGCCAACTGCAAGCAACGTTGCATATACATTTCATCGATGTTCATGTCGCAAATGTATATAAATTTTCCAATATTTTTCTTACTTTTGTGCGCCGAATTGGGCTATTGCTTTATGGTTCTCTTAAAAAGGCGATATAATTCGTAATGGCAATAAAAAATGTGCAACAAGCAATAGGTTTTATGCGCACCTCGCTATCCGGTATCTATCCGCATGGAGAGGTGGAGGGATTTATTCGCCTTATCTTTGAGAAGTTGTGTGGATATACAACAACTCAATTATTGTTGTGTCGCGATAGTGAGCTTTCCTCCGATGTCGTGCAACAGATAGAGCATATCACGCAAAGATTGCTTGCTCAAGAGCCTATACAATATATATTGGGGGAGGCTTATTTTGGAGAATTGTGTATGTCGGTAGGCCCCGGAGTGCTTATTCCGCGTCCCGAAACGGCCGAAATAGTGCAACGCATCATAGCTCGACAAGGTGATGTGCAGGGTAGGGTTGCCGACTTGTGTACCGGTAGCGGATGTATAGCCATTGCCTTGTCGTTGGCTTGGAAGAATGCACAGGTAGAGGGATGGGATATATCGCCGCAAGCTCTTGCTTATGCCCGTCGTAATGCCGAGAGTCATGGTGTAGATGTGATGTGGCGCGAGTGCGATGTGTTGCAATACGAGCCCTCACAACCTCGATATGAGGTGATGGTGAGCAATCCTCCCTATATCATGGATAGCGAGCGTGTTACGATGGATGATAATGTGTTGTTGTACGAGCCTCACACAGCACTTTTTGTTGCCGATGACACTCCTCTGCTTTTTTACAATGCGATAGCCGATATTGCCATGCAAGAGCTGTTGCCGGGAGGTGCGCTCTATTTTGAGATAAACAGTGCAATGGGCGATGCTTGTAGCAAGATGCTCAAGGAGAAAGGGTTTGAGCAAGTGGAGGTGTATCGCGACTATCTGGAGGCCAATCGCATGGTGCGATGTGTGAAGGTATAAAAAGATTGAAAAACGGAAAAACAGTTAAGATAATGGCAGATGTAATGGGGCGTGATGAAGCCTTTCGTAAACTATCGGCGCGTTGCATGTCAAAGGAGTGTTGCGTGTCGGAAGTAAGAGAGAAAATGCATAATTGGAATGTGGCGCGAGTCGATGAGGAGAGCGTTGTAGAGCAACTTCTTGCAGAGCGGTTTATAGATGAAGAACGTTATGCAAGAGCCTTTGCCAACGACCAGTTTCGTTTTGCCGGTTGGGGCCGCATAAAGATAGGTTACACCTTGCGTCAGAAGGGTATAGACTCGCTTACCGTGTCGCAAGCTGTGCAAGATCTCGACCAAGAAGAGTATCACGAGGCCTTGATGCACATCCTTAAAACCAAGATGCGGGCGTTGAAAGCGCTCCCGGTGCAAACACAAGGAGAGAAATTGATGAGATTTGCCATGTCGCGAGGTTTTGAGCCCGAACTTATTCGTACAAGTCTTAAAGAACTGTCGTTGGAGTGCGAAGATATTTCAGAGATATAGCCGATTTTTTCTTCCCTCGCACATGTGAGGTGTGTGGAAGGGTGTTATTGCACGAGGAGGAGCATATCTGTTTGCAGTGTATGATGGATATGCCTCGTACCGATTTTGTTCGATGCCCGGATAATGCAATGGCGCAGCTGTTTTATGGCAAATTGCCGGTGGAGCGTGCCGCATCATATTTCTATTTTGCAAAAGGTAGTGACTATCGCCGGCTCATTCACCGCATCAAGTATAACGGAAAGAAAGAGTGTGGCCGATACTTGGGAATGATGATGGCTCGCGAGTGGGGTGGTGATTTCTTTGCCGGTATAGATTATATTGTGCCTGTACCCTTGCACCCTCGCAAAGAGCGTAAGCGTGGTTATAACCAGAGCGAGTGGATAGCACAAGGAATATCCGATGAAACAGGTATCCCGCTTTATGTCGGTGGCTTGGTGTGTCGCACGCAACGCGAGTCGCAAACTCAAAAAGGTATTTATGAACGTTATCTGGCTACCCAAGAGTCCTTTGAACTATTGCCCGATACACCGCTTGTGGGTGCCCATGTGTTGGTAGTGGATGACGTGGTGACAACGGGAGCAACCCTCTTGGCATGCGGAGAAGCATTGATGAAGGGTGGTGTGCATGCCGTGAGTATGGCTACTCTTGCGGCTGCCAAATGATACTCTGCGATTTCGGGATAAAGATTTGTAGATATTTTTGTAGTATTCATTCGTGCTTATTTCCTTTTTTGTTTATCTTTGCATGGTGTATATCTACGCCATACAATCGGATAGATAAAATAGTACAATAAATAAACATGAATAATATGAAAACCGTGGAAAAATTGTTGGCAGAGAAGTTGTTGAATATCTGTGCCATTAAGTTGCAACCAGCCAATCCTTTTACTTGGGCATCGGGTTGGAATTCTCCGATTTATACCGATAATCGTCGCACACTCTCTTATCCCGAGGTGCGTAGCTTTATCAAGGTAGAGTTGTGTCGCCTTATTCTTGAGAATTATCCTGAGGTAGATGCCATTGCCGGTGTTGCAACGGGAGCTATTGCACAAGGAGCATTGGTGGCCGATACTCTTGGCTTGCCTTATGTATATGTGCGCTCGGCACCCAAAGACCACGGACTCGAAAACCTGATAGAGGGCGATCTCAAACCCGGACAAAAGGTCGTTGTTATTGAGGACCTTGTATCTACCGGCGGTAGCAGTATCAAAGCTGCCGAGAGTATTCGCAAGGCAGGTTGCGAGGTGATAGGTATGGCCGCTATCTTTACCTATGGCTTCCCCGAGGCTGCACGTCGATTTAAAGAAGCCGGTATCGAGTTATTGACTTTGAGCAACTATAATGCCATGCTCGAAGTAGCTATTGAAACCAACTACATAGCACCCGAATATCTCGAAACATTGCAAGAGTGGCGCAAAGACCCCGCAAATTGGCTCGTAGAAAAGTAATAGGATAACGGAATATGACCTCTTTTGAAAGTAAAATAACACGTATCCCGGCTTCGGTTGAGAAAGTGTTTGCCAAGTTGTCAGACCTCAACAACCTTGAAGCAGTGCGTAATATGATACCTGCCGATAAAGCTGCCCAAATAAAGGATATGCGCTTTGACGCAGATAGCTGTACGATTAATGTCGATCCGGTGGGTGAGATGACCTTTCGTATCATCGATAGAGAGCCCCCGAAAA
The DNA here is from genome assembly GCA_045645425.1 of Barnesiella sp. Lineage (GTDB taxonomy): Bacteria > Bacteroidota > Bacteroidia > Bacteroidales > Barnesiellaceae_A > Barnesiella_A. Next base: position 23,790 of record JAZRIS010000002.1, on the reverse strand, counting down.
CAATCAAATTTACAGCCGAAAAGTCACCGTTGCCATTGTTTCTGTGGATACAGTTGTTGCCTGTCGATGAGCAAACAACCAAGACGCGTATAACTGTCAAGGCCGAGATAAACGCATTTCTCAAGCCGATGGTATCGAAGCCATTGCAACAAGCGGTAGATCGCATGGCCGATGTTCTTGCTGTTATACCATACGACCTTTAAGAGGTAGAGCTTATTAATGAGCGACCATATATGCCGTTTTCTCATGGTATATAAGGTCGCTTTTTTTGATATAAACAATATTATGAAGGGTATAAAGTATCTATTGAGTGTAATACTCGTAGCCATCTCGGTGGTGGGGTGTGAATATGGTGAGTATGACCGTATTCCACCGGCTGCTGTGCGCATAGAGTTTGGTAATGCCGCCATGTGGAGTAAATATGGTGTAGCGGCATATCCCGACCATCGCGAGTTTATCAAGAACGAAAATCTCCCGCGAGGATTTACCTATGTGGCCAACTCTTATACCGGGTATGGTGGCGTGATGTTGTTGTGTACTCCCGTCAATACGGTGCTGGCTTACGACTTGTCGTGTCCCGTAGAAAGAAGTTCGCTCATAAGAGTGTACTATGACGAGGAAGACTTGGTATTGCGATGTGATGAGTGTGGCTCTACCTACGATGTCAGTACCGGCTCGCCTCTCTCGGGAGTTGCTGCCGATAGTCGTTACTTCTTGCAGCCCTATGCTGTCTATTTCAGCCCGATGGGCGGGGTCTTGGTTACTCGATAATGACAAAAGCCCGTAGCGTGTAAAAAACAATCTTTTTGTAGGGTTGCTTTTTATGATTTTAATATCTAACTTTGTTACAAACAAATTTCAGCAAAAAATGCGTTGCCGACACCGATAGAAAAACACCATGAATACCATAAAGAAAATAATGTCGGTAATCTTACTAACCTTAATCTAATGAACTGATATGATGACCAAAGCAGATGAATTGAAACAAGATGAAGTAAAACAGGATTTGCGATATCTGAAGTTGTTATCTAAAAAGTTTCCGACAATAGCAGAGGCTTGTACAGAGATTATCAACTTGGAAGCCATCTTGGAGTTGCCCAAAGGAACAGAACACTTCCTCACCGATATACATGGAGAGTATGAAGCATTTCAACATGTGTTGAAAAATGCGTCGGGCTCGGTAGCGCGTAAAGTGAATGAAATATTCGGTCAGACGATGCGCGAGAATGATAAGAAAGAGCTGTGTACGCTCATTTATTATCCCGAGGAGAAGTTGGGGCTGGTGAAGGCCGCAGAGTCAAATATCGAAGATTGGTATCGCATAACGTTGCACAAACTCATCAAGGTGGCACGTTCTGTTTCGTCGAAATATACTCGTTCTAAAGTGTCAAAGGCATTGCCTCCCGAGTTTGCCTATATTATGCAGGAGTTGTTGCATGAGTCGCTCTCCGAGCCCAAGCAAGACTATGTCAATGTGATTATCTCTACTATCATAGAGATAGGTCGTGCCGACCACTTTATTATCGCTATGAGCGAGTTGATACAACGCCTCACCATAGACTCGATGCACATTGTAGGTGATATATTTGACCGTGGTCCCGGTGCGCATATCATCTTGGATACCCTCATCAAGTACCATGATATAGATGTGCAATGGGGCAATCACGATATTGTGTGGATGGGTGCCGCTTGTGGCAACGAGGCTTGTATAGCCAATGTGTTGCGCATGGCGTTGCGTTATGGCAACTTGCCTACCATCGAGGATGGATATGGTATCAATTTATTGCCATTGGCTACGCTGGCAATGGATGTGTATGGCGATGATGAGTGTGTTAAGTTCAAGCCTACACCAACAGCTGTGCCTCATAGCGAGAAAACCACACGCCTCATAACCATGATGCAAAAGGCTATTGCCGTGATACAGTTTAAGGTTGAGGGTCAGATTATCAACCGCAACCCCGAGTATGATATGCAAGACCGCAATTTGCTTGAGCGCATCAACTATGAGAATATGACAATAGAGTTGGGCGGTAGATTGTTTGAGCTTGCCGACAAGAATTTGCCTACGGTCGATCCTAAAAATCCCTACCAACTTACCGAGGAGGAGGCGAGTGTTATGCAGAAGTTGAAACACTCGTTTATGAATAGCGATAAGATGCGCAAGCACATGCGTTGGCTGTATGCCAAGGGTAGCTTGTATCTTGTGCGCAATGCCAACTTGATGTTCCATGCATCGGTGCCGATGAACGAGGATGGAACTTTCAAGAAAGTGCTTGTACACGGCCAAGAGTATTCGGGTAAAGAGTTGTTTGACCGAGTAGATAGTGTGGTGCGTGCAGCCTATTTTGGCGACCCCACAAGCGAGGAACATCAACGAGATGTCGATTATATGTGGTACTTGTGGTGTGGCCCCAATTCGCCCTTCTTCGACAAGGACAAGATGACAAACTTTGAAAAGTACTTTATCTCGGACAAGAGCATGACCAAAGAGATAAAGGGTCACTATTATACCTTGCGCAACGAGTATAATATTTGCGTTAAGGTATTGAAGGAGTTTGGTCTTGAAGGTCCCAACTCGCACATCATCAATGGTCACGTACCTGTAAAGGTGGCCAAGGGCGAGCAACCCGTTAAAGCCGGAGGTAAGTTGCTGGTGATAGATGGCGGTTTTTCCAAAGCATATCAATCGGAAACCGGTATTGCGGGCTATACGCTTATATATCACTCGCGCGGTTTGCAACTTGTTCAGCACGAGCCATTCCAATCTACACAAAAGGCTATCGAAGAGGGTGTGGATATTATTTCCAACCGCTTTGTGCTGGAGTTTAATGACAATCGCATGCACGTGCGCGACACCGATATAGGTCGAGAGTTGATAGGACAGATTGACGAGTTGAAGAAGCTTTTGTGTGCTTATCGCTTGGGCTTGATAGACGAAAAACATTGAAGTATAAAATCATATAGTAAAATATAATACAACGCATGACCCGTTTTGCCGATGTGATATTGCCGCTCCCCTTGTACCGATACTTTACCTATCGTGTGCCTGACGAGATGCAAGGACGTTTGCGACAGGGTCATCGTGTCGTTGTATCGTTTGGCCGTTCCAAGTTCTATACAGCTATTGTTGTTGCATTGCACGATACCGAGCCACAAGGTTACGAGGTCAAAGAGATAGCAACATTGCTCGATGATGAGCCTATTGTATTGCGCCCGCAACTAAAATTTTGGGAGTGGATTGCCGAGTATTACCTCTGTTCGGTGGGCGATGTCTATAAGGCAGCGTTGCCCTCGGGATTGAAGCTCGAAAGCGAAACATCACTTACTATCAATGCCGATTATGAGGAGGAAATAGATAATCGTCTTACCGAGCGAGAAGCTGTATTGATGCAGGCTCTTTCATTGCAAGGTCGCATGACAGTGCATGAGTTGGAAAAGGCAACCGGATTGCGCAATACGTTGCCTGTCTTGCGCCGCTTGGTGGAACGTGAGGCGATTTTTGTTTCCGAGCGTTTGCGCGCACAATATAAGCCCAAGACCGAGGTGTGTGTGCGTCTGACTTTTGAACAAGGTAATAGCGATGCTTTGCGCCATGCCTTTGAGTTGGTGGGTCGTGCCAAGCAACAAGAAACGCTTTTGCTCTCTTTTCTCGACCTTTCGCACTTTATGCAAGCGGGTTGTTATGTCGAAGTATTGCGTACCGCCTTGTTGGAGCGTGCCAATGTGTCGCCCGCCGTGTTGGCAGGACTTGTCAATAAGGGAGTGATGCAGACCTACAAGCGCGAAGTGAGTCGTTTTGCTCCTACGCACACGGCGTGTACTCCTATGCCCGAATTGAGTGCTGTGCAGAGTCGTGCCTATAACGAGATATTTGCAACCTTGACCGATAAGTCGGTAACACTCTTGCATGGAGTGACATCGAGTGGCAAAACCGAGATTTATATACACATCATAGATGCTGTATTGCGACAAGGACGTCAAGTGCTGTATCTTGTACCCGAAATAGCGCTCACAACCCAGCTTACCGAGCGATTGCAACGAGTCTTTGGCGACAAGTTGTTGATATATCACTCTCGTTTCTCCGACAATGAGCGAGTAGAGTTGTGGCAGAAATTATTGAGTAGTCGCGAGTCTCGTGTGATACTTGGTGTGCGCTCGTCGGTCTTTCTGCCCTTCCATGATTTGGGCTTTGTTATTGTCGATGAGGAACACGAAACGAGCTATAAGCAATATGACCCGGCACCTCGTTATCATGCTCGCAATGCCGCTATTGTATTGGCTCAAATGTATGGCGCAAAGGTTTTGTTGGGCTCGGCAACCCCGGCAGTCGAGAGTTATTACAATGCCCTCACCGGCAAGTATGGCTTGGTAGAATTGTTTACACGTTATGCCGATAATCCTTTGCCACAAGTGCAAGTGGTAGATATGCGCGAGCAGCGTCGCAAGCGACTTGCCAAGGGTAATTTCTCTGCTCCATTGCTCGATGCGATGAGTGTGGCGCTCAAGCGAGAAGAGCAAGTGATACTTTTCCAGAACAGGCGCGGGTTTGCTCCGATGGTAGAGTGTAGAGAGTGTGCGTGGGTGCCCAAATGTACGCAGTGTGATGTTACGCTTACCTATCACAAGCGCGACAATCGCTTGGTGTGTCACTATTGTGGATATTCGTGCGAAGTGCCTCGTATGTGTCCGGCCTGTTTGCAGCCCACCATCGAGGTGCGGGGCTTTGGTACCGAGCGTATAGAAGAGGATGTGGAGGCTCTCTTTCCCGATACTCCATTGTCGCGTATGGATATGGATACAACTCGCTCGCGCAATGCCTACCAAGAGATTATCGACGACTTTGCCAATGGCAAGAGCAAGATACTTGTGGGCACACAGATGGTGACCAAGGGACTCGATTTTGACAGGGTGAGCACGGTGGGTATTCTCAGTGCCGATAGTATGTTGTCGTTTCCCGATTTTCGAGCGCATGAGCGAGCCTTCCAGATGATGGCACAGGTAGCAGGTCGCTCGGGACGTGGCAAGAGCCGTGGTGTAGTACTGTTGCAAACATCACAGCCCGATGTGCCCATTATATCGCAAGTAATCAACCATGATTATGCCGGGATGTATAAAGACCAGCTATCGCAACGTGAGCAGTATGGCTATCCACCCTTTACTCGTCTTATATATATCTATCTCAAACATCGCGATGAAGCCCTGCTCGACAGGCTCTCGCAACGTTATGCCGCTATTTTGCGTAAAGTATTTGGCGAGCGGGTATTGGGCCCCGATAATCCACCGGTGGCTCGTATTCAGTCGTTGTATATACGCAAGGTGATGTTGAAAGTAGAGATTGCAGCATCAATGGCGCGCGTAAAAGAGATGTTGCGACAAATATATGAGCAATGCCTCATGGATGATAGCTTCAAGTCGCTTACTCTTTATTACGATGTAGATCCTATGTAATAATGAATATATCTTGCAGTGTGAAAACAAGAGAGGCTGTGTCGTCGAAATGAACGGACACAGCCTCTTGGGTATTTGGTAATCTTATGATTAGAATTCGGCAGTCTTGGGTGTACGGGGGAAGGGTATAACGTCACGGATGTTGGTCATACCGGTTACGAAGAGCAACAAACGCTCAAATCCAAGACCGAAGCCTGCATGAGGTACAGTACCGAAACGACGAGTGTCGAGATACCACCACATGTCTTTGTCGGGGATGTGCATCTCTTCGATGCGAGCTTGGAGTTTTTCGAGGTTGTCCTCACGTTCCGAGCCACCGATTATCTCGCCAATGCGGGGGAATAGAACGTCCATGGCGCGCACTGTCTTGTTGTCGTCGTTGAGCTTCATGTAGAAGGCTTTGATTTCTTTGGGGTAGTCGGTGAGAATAACAGGTTTCTTGAAGTGTTTCTCTACCAAGTAACGTTCGTGTTCCGATTGAAGGTCGGCGCCCCAATAGATGGGGAATTCAAATTTCTCGCCCGATGCTTCAAGAATCTTGATACCCTCGGTGTAGGGCAAGCGAACAAACTCGTTATCAACAACAAATCGCAAACGGTCAATAAGCTCCTTGTCATACATCTCGCAAAGGAAGTTGAGGTCGTCCATGCAGTTTTCAAGAGCGTAGTTGATGCAATATTTGAGGAAGTCCTCGGCGAGGTCCATGTTGTCGGTGATGTCGTTAAATGCTACTTCGGGCTCGATCATCCAGAACTCGGCCAAGTGGCGAGGGGTGTTGGAGTTTTCGGCACGGAATGTGGGACCGAAAGTGTATATAGCTCCCAATGCAGTAGCACCCAATTCGCCTTCGAGCTGACCCGAAACGGTGAGGCTGGTTTGCTTGCCAAAGAAGTCTTGTGAGTAATCAACGTGTCCCTCTTCGTTGCGGGGTACATCGTTGATGTCGAGTGTGGTTACTTGGAACATGGCACCGGCACCCTCGCAGTCGCTTGCGGTGATGAGGGGTGTGTGCATGTAGAAAAATCCATGGTCGTTGTAGTATTTGTGTATTGCATAAGCCATGTGGTGACGTATGCGCAATACCGCTCCAAAAGTGTTGGTGCGAGGACGAAGGTGAGCTATTTCTCTCAAAAATTCGAGGCTGTGACCTTTCTTTTGCAAGGGGTATTGTTCGGGGTCGGCAGTGCCATAGATTTCGATTTTATCGGCTTGTATCTCGGCTGTTTGACCTTTACCCATAGACTCTACAAGCTTGCCAATGACACAGAGGCTGGCGCCGGTAGTGATGGGTTTGAGAGCTTCTTCGTCAAAGTTGGCGAGATCTACTACTACTTGGATGTTCTTGATGGTGCTACCGTCATTGAGGGCGATGAAATTGACATGCTTGTTGCCGCGACGAGTGCGCACCCAACCCTTTACGCACACGGTTGTGTTGAGTAATGCGGGGTCGAATATGTCTGCTATTCTTGTTCTTCTTATTGTTTCCATAGTTGTGTTATTTATTATGGCTCACCGGCTTTTGTCGAGAACGGTGTGCTTGTTTTTTTATTCAAATGAGCCCATCATGAGCATGTTTACCTCGGCTTGTGTGAGGTGACGCCAGCGACCACGAGGGAGATTTTTCTTGGTGAGGCCGGCGAAATATACGCGGTCGAGCTTGACTACATGGTAGCCGAGAGCCTCAAAAATGCGGCGAACAATGCGGTTGCGTCCCGAGTGTATCTCGATACCTATTTGGTTGCGGTCGGTTTCGGTGGCATAGCTTACGGCATCGGCGTGGATGCTTCCATCATCGAGCTCTATACCATCGGCAATGCGTTGCATATCTTCTTCTGTCACATCCTTGTCAGTCCATACATGATATATTTTTTTCTTTACAAACTTGGGATGTGTGAGTTTCGATGCCAAGTCGCCGTCGTTGGTGAGCAACAATACGCCTGTTGTGTTGCGGTCGAGGCGACCAACGGGGTAAATGCGCTCGTTGCAAGCGTTGCGTACGATGTCCATAACGGTGAGGCGACCTTGGGGGTCGTCGGCTGTGGTTACGCAATCTTTGGGCTTGTTGAGGAGGATATATACTTTGTTCTCAAGTCCCACTTCTTTGCCGCGGAAGGTAATGATGTCGGCGGGTGTGATTTTTGTACCCAACTCGGTAACAACTTCTCCGTTTACTTGTACCTCACCGGCTTGGATAAACTCGTCGGCTTCGCGACGTGAGCAGAGGCCGGCATTGGCAAGGAACTTGTTGAGGCGTATGGGTTGTGTGGGGTCGATAGGTGGCAACTCGTACTCTACGCGTTGAGGGCGAGGAGTGAAGCGACGGGTGTTAAATCCGCCACGTTGATTGTTGTTGTTGTTGTTATTGTAGCCACCGGTACGATTGCCGTTGTTGTAACCTCCGTTGCGATTATTGTTGTTGTAATTGTTGCGGTTGTTGTTGTAATTGCCACCATTGTTGTATTGACGGCGCTCACCATTGTGGTTGTTGTAGTTGTTTCGGTTGTAACCGCCTCGATTGTAACCGCCCTCTTGCGAGTAGCTTTGAGTCAATGTGTTCTCGGTATTTTCTACCTCGCTATTGTTATAGCGGTTGTTATACCCTCTGTTGTTGTAGCGGTTGTTGTTGTTGTTGTTGTTGTATCCACCGGTGCGATTGCCGTTGTTGTAGTTGTTGCGGTTGTTATAACCGGTGCGATTGTTGTTGTAACCGCCGTTGTTATATTGACGACGCTCGTTGTTGTAGCTATTGTGTGTGTAGCCGCTTTCGGGTTGAGAGTCGCCGGTGTTGCCTTCGCTTTCGGTGCGATTATATCTGTTATAATTGTTGCGGTTGTTGTAATTGCCACCATTATTGTATTGACGGCGCTCGCCATTGTGGTTGTTGTAGTTGTTGCGGTTGTAACCACCGTTGTTGTAGGGGCGACGTTCAAATGAAGATTGACGCTCGGAATCACTGCCTTCAGTGGGGCGAGTGTACTCTTTTTTCTCATTATTGGGAATAAATCCTTCACGGACTGTGCCACGAGCTTCTCCGATGCGTGGACGTTTGGTTTTTTTCTCTTCTTCCATCTATATGCTATATTTAATGTGTTATGGCCTCTCGGCTCTTTTGTTGTATAATTGGTCTTATGGTATAATAATTATCTCATAATGGCATAATTGCCCTCGTTTTCTTACCTTATAAATCCAAATGCAAAGATGCAAAGGATTTTTTACATTTCAATGCTAAATAAGTGAAAAAATTGAGGTGTTGCTACTACTAAAATGCGAAAGATTTGTGAATGTTCACAAATCTTTCGGTAATTCTATCTTTTTAACAGCAATCGTCTATGTGATAGGCTCACGATATGTCGATTGGATGTTTAAAATCCGGTGTAGGATTGAGGCGATAGGCGGTGTAGTTCTTCTTTTACCTCGTCCGATATGTCGAGAGAATCTATAAATTGGCTTATGGCTTGTTCATCGACTACGGTGTTGGTGCGAGTGAGAGCCTTGAGTGCCTCATAGGGTTGAGGATAGCCTTCTCGACGGAGCACGGTTTGAATACCCTCGGCAACAACGTTCCACATGTCGGCCAAGTCGCGGTCTATGGCTGCACGATTGAGCAACAGCTTGCCCAAGCCCTTGAGCGTGCTACTGAAAGCGATGAGAGAGTGAGCCATGGGAACACCCACATTGCGCAGTACGGTTGAGTCGGTGAGGTCACGTTGCAAGCGAGATATGGGCAATTTCATAGAGAGGTGGTCGTATATGGCATTGGCAATACCGAGGTTGCCCTCTGAATTTTCAAAGTCGATAGGATTGACTTTGTGGGGCATTGCCGAGGAGCCTACCTCACCGGCCTTAATCTTTTGCTTGAAGTACTCCATTGATATGTACTGCCAGAAGTCGCGATCGAGGTCAATAATGATGGTGTTGATGCGACGCATGGCATCAAAGAGAGCTGCCAAGTTGTCGTAGTTGGATATTTGAGTGGTATATGCTTCACGAGCTATACCCAATTTCTCTTGCAAGAAAGTGGCGGCAAATTGAGGCCAATTAATTGCGGGATATGCGGTGCGGTGGGCATTGAAATTGCCTGTTGCACCACCAAACTTACCACTGATAGGTATGTTGCGCAACTGTTCTATTTGTTGCTCGATGCGGTAGGTAAAGACACGAACTTCCTTGCCAAGTCGAGTAGGAGATGCGGGTTGTCCATGAGTTTTGGCCAACATAGGTATCTCTTTCCATTCCTCGGCATAGGTGTTGAGCAGAGTAACCATCTCTTCGAGCATGGGAATATATACCTCGATGAGAGCCTCTTTGATAGATAGAGGTACGGCGGTATTGTTAATATCTTGCGAGGTGAGGCCAAAGTGGATAAACTCCTTGTACTCTTCAAGTCCCAAGCGGTCAAACTGTTCTTTGATAAAGTATTCTACCGCCTTGACGTCATGGTTGGTAACCGACTCTATCTCTTTGATGCGTGCAGCATCGGCTTCGCTGAAGTTGATGTATATTTGGCGCAGTTTGTCAAACATACATTTATCAATACTCGCAAGTTGAGGAAGGGGCAACTCGCATATAGCGATAAAATACTCGACCTCTACTCTTACGCGATATTTTATGAGGGCCAATTCAGAAAAATAAGCCGAGAGCGACTCGGTCTTGCTGTGGTAGCGACCATCTATGGGCGATACTGCTGTGAGTGGTGTAAGTTGCATAATAATTTTATATTACCATTGAAGTGACAAAGATAGTGAAAGGTGAGCGAAGAAGCAAATCAAGCTTGCTTGAATTTGATTTTTCCGAACCGCATCCTATCTTGGGCCCTCAGCCAAAGAGTGAAAGGTGAGCGAAGAAGCAAATCAAGCATGCTTGAATTTGATTTATCTTCTCATAAAGGTTGAAGGGCGGGCAAATGGAGGTGTAGGCAGTGTGTGTCAATGCTTGTAATGGCGTTTGTGGCTCTTGTGCACTATGAGTAGGGGTAGAAAAGAACAAAAAAGGAGGCTAATAATGAGTTTTTTGAAATAATTTCTCCAATTTGTTTTGTGGATATAAAAAATAGTATTACCTTTGCATCGCTTTTCTAAAGAAAGAAACAATCGGGCGTTTAGCTCAGCTGGTTTAGAGCATCTGCCTTACAAGCAGAGGGTCGGCGGTTCGAATCCGTCAACGCCCACCGATAAATGATAGCCAAGTGAGGCTGTTGAAAGAGAAGAAAATAATGGGCGTTTAGCTCAGCTGGTTTAGAGCATCTGCCTTACAAGCAGAGGGTCGGCGGTTCGAATCCGTCAACGCCCACCATTATTAAACTTTATATATCCTCGGGTGCTTCGGCACTCTTATTACAAGGGCGTTTAGCTCAGCTGGTTTAGAGCATCTGCCTTACAAGCAGAGGGTCGGCGGTTCGAATCCGTCAACGCCCACCATTAAAATTACATTGAAAACATCCATTCTATGGGTGTTTTTTTTATTTCTGTTTGGTGTATATCATTCTGTTTTCCTATCTTTGTATCAATTATTATTTGATTTATTTACTAATTTTACTCTACAATGTGTGGAATAGTAGGATATATAGGAAAACAACAAGCGTGCCCTATACTTCTTAAGGGGTTGCGCCGTTTGGAATATCGAGGTTATGATAGTGCCGGTGTTTCTATGATAAATGATGCCGGTGTTCTCAATGTCTTCAAGGCAAAAGGAAAGGTGGATGATCTTGAAGCCTTTTTGGCCGACAAAGATGTGAGTGGTACTGTGGGAATTGCGCATACTCGATGGGCAACTCATGGTGTGCCCTGTCGCGAAAATGCTCACCCTCACTTCTCTTCCTCGGGTACATTGTCGTTGATACACAACGGTATTATCGAAAATTATGCTTCACTCAAGGAGAAGCTCATAGAGAAAGGTTTTGCCTTTGCGAGTGATACCGATACCGAGGTGCTTGTACAGTTGATAGAGTACTATAAGCTCAAATATAATTCTGATTTGTTGTCGGCCGTGCAACGTGCTTTGACACAAGTGATAGGTGCCTATGCCATAGCGGTACTCGACAAGCATAATCCCGATCAGATTGTGACTGCCCGCAAGGCAAGTCCGTTGGCCATAGGCTTGGGTGAGGATGAATACTTCCTTGCATCCGATGCTACACCTATGGTGGAATATACCCACAAGATGATATATCTTGAGGACAATGAGATTGCCGTTATCGATCGTCATAGTGGAGTAAATATCGTTACTATACAAGGTGAGTCGGTAACTCATGAGGTGAGTGAGGTAAATCTCGACCTCGGAGCCATAGAGAAAGGTGGATATGACCACTTTATGCTCAAGGAGATATTTGAGCAACCTGAGTGCCTCATCAACTCTATGCGCGGTCGTATAGATGTTGATGGTACCGATGTGCGATTCTCGTCTGTGATAGACTTTGGCGAAAAATTTGTCAATGCACGTCGCTTTGTGATAGTGGCTTGTGGAACTTCATGGCACGCCGGTTTGATAGGCAAGAGCCTTATAGAGAATTTCTGCCGTATTCCTGTGGAGGTAGCCTATGCGTCGGAGTTTCGTTACAGCAATCCCGTGATAAACGAGGGTGATGTAGTGATAGCCATATCGCAATCGGGCGAAACAGCCGATACCTTGGCTGCCATAGAATTGGCTCGCAGCAAGGGCGCTTTTGTGTATGGTATTGTCAATTCTGTCGGTTCTTCTATTGCTCGCAATACACACACCGGCTCTTATATCCATGTAGGCCCCGAGATAGGTGTAGCTTCTACCAAGGCCTTTACCGGTCAGGTTACCGTATTGACGATGTTGGCTCTGTGTATAGCCAAGGAGCGCAACACAATCTCTCAAGAACAGTTGCAAGCGGCCTTGCAAGAGTTGATAGCTATTCCCGATAAGATGCGTGAGGTGTTGAAGCAAAATGATACTATCGCATCGTTGTCGCGTACATTTACCTATGCACACAACTTTATTTATTTGGGTCGTGGCTATAACTATCCTGTGGCTCTTGAAGGTGCGCTCAAGTTGAAAGAAATTTCATATATTCATGCCGAGGGTTATCCTGCTGCCGAAATGAAGCATGGCCCTATTGCTCTTATAGATGCCGAGATGCCGGTTGTCGTGGTAGCTACCAACAAGGCTCTATATGAGAAGGTGTTGAGTAATATTCAGGAGATAAAAGCTCGTCAAGGTCGTGTCATTGCTGTTGTTGTCAAGGGTGATGATACTATATCTAAGTTGGTAGATTATGTTATTGAGTTGCCCGAGACTGCCGAGTTCCTCTATCCGTTGTTGGCTTCTGTTCCTTTGCAACTTCTTGCCTATCACATTGCAGTGTGCAAGGGTAAGAATGTCGATCAACCTCGCAATCTTGCCAAATCGGTAACTGTTGAATAGTCAATCATACTTGCCTCTCGCAAGTCATGCGGGTTGCTTCCTCAAGTGGTAGCAATCCGCTTTTCTTTTATTGCTCCTATCCGTGTGTATTGTGTATGTGCAGTGAGAGTGTTTATAGAAATGCGCCGGGAGTGTTTTGTTGTTTTATCGCGGGCAATAATCAGTGTATGAAGTAATAAAAAAACAGGCTACCTCGTTTTGTGCGAGATAGCCTGTCGTTGTAATTTATAATGAGAAAATTACTCGGCGCGGAGAGTGAAGCGTTTGAAAGCAACAACTTTCAATTCGGCATCAGCCTCTTTGAGTACGTCGCGTACAGTTTTCTTGGCTTCCAAGATGTCCTCTTGGTTGAGCAAGCATACTTCTTTCAAGAACTTGCCAAGACGACCTTTGGCGATGTTTTGAATCATAGCCTCGGGGAGGTTGGCCGATTTCTCTGCAGAAACAGTAGCGATGATTTCTTTTGCTTTGGCAACTTCCTCGGCTGTAATCCAACCTTTGGCCATGTTGCTTTCCATGTGGTCTTCAGAATCAACGTGAGCGGGGTTGATGCCGGCTTTCTTCAAGGCAACCTCAACAGCTTTTTGTACTTGTTCTGCTTTGGTTTTCTCGATAGCCACAGCAATCTCGGCATTCTTGATATCCTCCGAAACGCCGTCCTCGTCGATAGCGATGGGGTTCATCGCTGCGATTTGCATAGCAAGACGTTTGCCGGCCTCTTCGTTGGCTTTGTTAAGACCTACGATAGTGCAAAGTTGGTTTTTGTTTTGGTGGTTGTAAACAACGGTGTGCTCTGCTTCGATGAAGTTGAAGTCACCGAGTTCCATCTTCTCGCCTGTTTTACCAATCTCGTCGGTGATGAGAGTAGCGATCTCAACACCATCGATAGTGAGGGCGAGTACCTCTTCGCGAGTTTTGGGTTTAGCCTCCATAACAGCGTTGAGGATGCGGTTGGTCAATGATACGAATGACTCGTTGTTGGCAACGAAGTCAGTTTCGCACTTCAATGATACGATAGCAGCATAGCCACCGTTGGCTTTAGCGAGAACGCAACCTTCGGCTGCTTCGCGGTCTTCGCGTTTTGCGGCTACGGCTTGACCTTTTTTACGGATTATTTCTTTTGCGGCTTCGATATCGCCGTCAGCTTCTTGTAATGCTTTTTTGCAGTCCATCATACCGGCTCCTGTGAGTGAGCGGAGCTTGCTGATATCTGCCATTGTTACTGCCATAGTGGTATGTTTTTAGTAGTTAATACTTATGTCATAAAAGACAAAGAGCGCGCCTTGTTGTGAGAAAAGGCTCGCTCTTTGTGTGGGAATTTTTATTCTTCGCTTTCGGCGGGTTTCTCTGCAACGGGCTCGTCTTCTGTTTTGCGGCGAGCGATGCGAGCTTTGCGTTCGCGCTTGGGAGCTGCAGCAGCTTCTTCAGCGGGAGTTTCGTCGAGTTTCTCAATCTTACGCTCTTCGATACCCTCGGCCATAGCACCGCAGAGTGCATCGAGGATTACTTCGATAGATTTTGAAGCGTCATCGTTAGCGGGGATTACGAAGTCGATGTTTGTGGGGTCAGAGTTGGTATCAACCATAGCAAATACGGGGATGCCAAGACGGTTGGCCTCACGAACGGCGATTTGTTCTTTGAGAACATCTACAACAAACAAAGCTGCGGGAAGACGGTTGAGGTCAGCGATGCTACCGAGAGTCTTCTCAAGTTTTGCACGTTGGCGAGTGATTTGGAGCTTTTCGCGTTTTGAAAGGTTATCGAAAGTTCCATCTTTGGTCATCTTGTCGATAGTGGTCATCTTCTTCACAGCCTTGCGGATAGTGGGGAAGTTGGTGAGCATACCACCGGGCCAGCGCTCGATAACATAGGGCATGTTGATAGCAGTGGCTTTATCGGCAATAACTTGTTTAGCCTGTTTTTTAGTAGCAACAAAAAGTACTTTTTTGCCCGATTTTGCAATCGACTTGAGGGCTGCGGCAGCCTCGTCGATTTTTGCTACTGTTTTATACAAGTCGATGATGTGGATACCGTTGCGCTCCATAAAGATGTAGGGAGCCATTGCGGGATTCCATTTTCTTGTGAGGTGACCAAAGTGTACACCTGCCTCAAGGAGTTGTTCAAATGATGTAAGAGCCATTTTCTTTTTTATTTTTTTCGTTTACTTTCTACTATTACAATCGTCGGGTAGTTAAGCGGCTGACTTATGCAACCGAGCAAGTCGCGACGATTTGGATACTAAACGTTGGTTTACTTGTTGCTCGAAGCTTACAAATAGATTAACGTTTGCTGAATTGGAAGCGTTTGCGAGCTTTGGGACGACCCGGTTTCTTACGCTCAACGGCACGGGGGTCACGAGTCATGAAGCCTTCGCGACGGAGAGTTGCTTTGTCTTCGGGGTTCATGGCAACAAGTGCGCGGGCAATGGCAAGACGAAGAGCCTCGGCTTGACCTTTGTAACCACCACCTTGGAGGTTTACCAAGATATCATATTTCTCTGCTACACCGAGTGTATTGAGGGGTTGTTTTACAACAAATTGCAGTATCGACGAGGGGAAGTAATTTGTCAAGTCGCGTTTGTTGATGGTGATTGTACCATTACCCTCTTTGATGAATACGCGAGCTACGGCTGCTTTACGACGGCCTACTACAGCTTTTTCGAGAAGATACATATATTAATTACTTGTAGAGGTTAATATCAATAATTCTGGGATTTTGTGCGGCATGCTCGTGTTCGGCACCACCATATACGCGGAGGTTACGCAATAATTGAGCACCCAATTTGTTCTTGGGAAGCATACCTTTAACTACGCGGAGTACAAGACGGTCGGCACCTTTAGCCATCAAGTCAGCGGGTGATTTGATGCGTTGGCCACCGGGATAGCCTGTGTAGTCGATATACTCTTTGTCTGTCATCTTCTTGCCGGTGAGAATGATTTTGTCGGCGTTGATGATGATTACATTGTCACCGCAATCTACGTGAGGTGTGTAGTTGGGTTTGTATTTGCCACGCAAAATTTTTGCGACTTTACTTGCAAGGCGACCCAATACTTGGTCTGTAGCATCTACTACAACCCACTCTTTGGTTACAGTTGCCTTGTTAGCTGATACTGTCTTATAACTTAAAGTGTTCACTGCTTTAAAGTTTTAATAATTAGTTACTTAATACTGCTTTCGCATTATATTCCCGGCCAAAGGAATGATAATTCGTTTGCAAATTTCTCTTTTTTGGCTAATAATCGGACTGCAAAGGTAGTGTTTTTATTTTATGTGACAAATATTTTTTAATCAATTTTTTCGCAACTGCCTTATAGTTACACTAAACCGTGTCCTCGTTCCCTCGGAGATACTTTCCTGCAAGCTCCCTCTCTTGTTTGTTATTTTGTAGTCGGGCACCTGCCGGGTGAGTTGTGTGGATGGTGTTTATCTCCTGCCTATTCTTTGCAGATTATACGTTGCGTGGAAATTCGATGCGGAAGGTTGTGCCTTTGCCTATCTCCGATTCTTTGATATAGATGTGTCCGTTGTGATACTCTTCGACAATGCGTTTGGCGAGTGTGAGTCCAAGTCCCCAACCTCGTTTCTTGGATGTAAAGCCGGCCTTAAATACGTTGTCGAAATCTTTGCGGGCTATGCCTTTGCCTGTGTCGCACACATCTATATATATATGTTTGTTGTCCGATGTGAGATTTATGTTTATTTCGCCTTTTCCTTCCATGGCATCAACAGCATTTTTGCACAGATTTTCTATTACCCATTCTATGAGCGAGCGGCATGCCATTGTGGCCTCGGCATCTTGTGGCAGGTGAGTGTTGAGCTGTACTTGTTTCGATATGCGTGTGCTCATGTAGCTGCAAGTTTCTTCCAACAACTCGTTGATATAGATGAGTTCTTTATCGGGCACGGAGCCTATTTTGGAAAATCTCTCTGCTATTGTCGATAGCCGTTTGACGTCTTTGTCCATGTCGTTCACGATGCTTGGGTCTATATTCTCGTTGATTTTCAACAACTCTATCCAAGCCATGAGCGACGAAATGGGGGTGCCTAATTGATGTGCTGTTTCTTTCGATAGTCCTACCCACACTTTGTTTTGCTCGGCGCGTTTGACACTGATGAGGCCTATGTAGGCAATGAGTGCAAACAGTATCATTACCATGAGCTGTATGTAGGGGTAGTATGAGAGTTGTTTGAGTAGTACCGAGTCTTCGTAGTACAATGTCTGTTTCTCGCCGTTGCCCAAGTCTATCTCTATCGAAGAGCCTTTCCTCTGCATTGCTTCGAGCTTGTTGGCGAGGAAGCGTGTTGTGTCGGGTGTGTTGATTGTTATGTTGGAGTATTGTACTATCTCGTTGTTGTCGGCCACTATTACCGGAATGGTGGTGTTGCTCTGAATGATGGTGAGAATGAGATCGAAATTGCTCTCGCTCTCGCCCGATGCCAATTCGCTTGTGGCGGCTGCCCATATCTCCATTTTGTTGCGTTCTTCCAGCTCCAATTTCTTGACGAGATTGTTAGAAATGAGCAGTGAGCCTCCTACCAGAAGGATGGCTACTGCAAAAAAGATATATCGGCCTATGTGACTGTTGAAGTAGAAGAAGTGCATATCGTAATTTCTTTGATGATGTGTTTTCCCTATAAACGCTTGGCTATGTGTGTTTATTGTGTTGCAATAGATGTCGATGTCTCTGTCTCTAATGTGTAAATAAAAAAAAGACAGCCTCGCGTAACGGCGAGGCTGTCTTTTTTGTTGAAGCGTTATCTATTAGCCGTTTACCGAGTGCATGTGAGCAATGAGGTCGAGTACTTTGTTAGAGTAACCAATCTCGTTGTCATACCAAGATACAACTTTTACAAATGTATCGGTAAGAGCGATACCGGCTTTGGCATCGAAGATAGAAGTGCGAGTGTCGCCGAGGAAGTCTGACGATACAACAGCGTCTTCGGTGTAGCCGAGGATACCTTTCAATTCGCCCTCTGAAGCAGCTTTCATAGCAGCGCAGATTTGCTCATAAGTGGCGGGTTTGGCAAGGTTTACAGTCAAGTCCACAACCGATACGTCGAGGGTGGGAACACGCATTGACATACCTGTGAGTTTGCCGTTGAGTTCGGGGATAACTTTACCTACGGCCTTGGCAGCACCTGTTGAAGAGGGGATGATATTGCCGCTGGCAGCGCGACCACCACGCCAGTCTTTCAATGAAGGACCATCAACAGTCTTTTGTGTAGCTGTTGTAGAGTGTACGGTAGTCATCAAACCATCGGTAATACCGAAGTTGTCGTGCAATACTTTGGCGATGGGAGCCAAGCAGTTGGTAGTACAAGAAGCGTTAGATACAAATTGAGTACCTTTTACATATGTTTTCTCGTTTACACCGCACACAAACATGGGAGTGTCGTCTTTTGAGGGAGCCGACATAACTACATATTTAGCACCGGCCTCGATGTGAGCTTGGGCTTTGTCTTTTGACAAGAAAAGACCGGTAGATTCTACTACATACTCGGCGCCTATTTCGTCCCATTTCAAGTCGGCGGGGTTGCGCTCGGCAGTAACGCGGATGGCGTTGCCGTTTACGATGAGTTTGTTGTTTTCAACGTCAGCCTCGATAGTGCCTTCAAATTGACCGTGCATAGTGTCATACTTGAGCATGTATGCCAAGTAATCTACGGGGCAAAGGTCATTGATACCAACGATAACGATATCGTTTCTTTTTTGAGCAGCACGGAAAACGAAACGTCCGATTCGGCCGAAGCCGTTAATACCTACTTTAATCATCCTGTTTAAATTTTTATTGTTATTATAAATGTGTTTTGGTTTATCAGTTCTTATTTGTAATGTTTCGATTTTATTTCTTATCTTTGCCATTAATTAACATTGTTGTTGGTTATGGCACTGAAGAATAACAACCTCGTACGATAAATAGCTTATGGGGCTACTTGTAATTCTTGTGCAAAGATAATAATTTTTTTGATTATTCTCTTTTAAAAATGCTTGCTAATTTGACATATTACACATTCTCTCCCATTTAATATGTGAGTTTGTAAGGTGTACATTGCAATAGACGTTATTTATAAATTTAAAACATATCATTATGAGTTTCTTAAGTGATTTTAAAGCGTTTGCCATGCGCGGTAATGTGATTGATATGGCAGTCG
This sequence comes from Barnesiella sp., assembly GCA_045645425.1. Classification (GTDB taxonomy): domain Bacteria; phylum Bacteroidota; class Bacteroidia; order Bacteroidales; family Barnesiellaceae_A; genus Barnesiella_A. The sequence goes on along the minus strand of JAZRIS010000002.1, from coordinate 4,803 downwards.
GTGTTATTATTGGTGGTGCTTTCGGTAAGATTGTTACCTCTGTTGTCAATGATATCATTATGCCTCCTATCGGTTTGTTGGTAGGTGGTGTAAACTTCACCGACCTGAAGTGGGTGATGAAGCCTGCCGAATTGAATGAGGCCGGCGAGGAGGTTGTTGCTGCTGTTACTCTCAATTATGGCAATTTCTTGCAACAAACTTTCGATTTCCTCATCATTGCTTTTTCTATTTTCTTGTTTATCAGCATTGTGAAAAAGGTTACCGATAGAATGAAAAAGGAAGAGCCTGCGCCCGAACCTGCTCCTGCTCCCGCACCCGAGCCTACCAATGAAGAAAAATTGTTGGCCGAAATTCGTGACCTTTTGAAAAAAGACAAATAATAGGCTGTAAAAGCACAAAATGATAATCGCCCTGCTGTCTTGATGATGGCGGGGCGATTGTTTTATGGGGGAATATCTGTTAGTATTGTTCCTTCTCGTTGGGGAAATCACAATTTTTGACGTCGGTGATGTAGTTTTGCACTGCATCGGTGATGATGGTGTTGAGGTCGGCATATCGGCGCAAAAAACGAGGGGAGAAGTTCTTGTTAATGCCCAGCATGTCGTGCATTACGAGTACTTGTCCATCAACGCCACCTCCTGCACCTATACCTATGATGGGGATGGTGAGTTCTTGTGCCACTCGGGTGGCGAGGTCGGCGGGTATTTTTTCCAATACAAGAGCAAAACATCCAAGTTCTTCAAGCAGGTGAGCGTCGTCTATGAGTTTTTGAGCTTCGGCCTCCTCGCGTGCTCGCACGGCGTATGTGCCAAACTTGTTGATTGATTGCGGGGTCAATCCCAAGTGGCCCATAACGGGTATTCCGGCACATAGAATTCGCTCGATACTTTCGCGCACCTCCGAGCCGCCTTCCAGCTTGATGCAGTCGGCATGTGTTTCTTTCATGATGCGTATTGCCGAAGCGAGGGCTTCCTTGGAGTTGCCTTGGTAAGTACCAAAGGGCATATCCACAACCACAAGCGAGCGATTGACGCCGCGAACGACCGACTTGCCGTGATAAATCATTTGGTCGAGAGTCATGGGTAGGGTTGTGACATTACCGGCCATAACGTTTGAGGCCGAGTCGCCAACAAGTATAACATCAATGCCGGCTTGGTCTATAATGGTTGCCATCGAATAGTCGTAGGCAGTGAGCATCGAAATCTTTTCGCCTCTTTGTTTCATTTCAAATAGGCGATGAGTGGTAACTTTGCGATTGTCTTCTATGTAAGTGGACATGTTTTTGATACAGTTTTACGAGTGGCTCTCGGTGTTACACGTTAGTATGTGTTATCGTTGCAAAGGTATGTTTATTTTTTGGATAATTGTATCTTTTTGATGACGAAAAGCGACCTTATTGTTCCTTGTTGAGTTTTGTTCTTTTGATTTTATGCCTATATTTGTGGCTATATTATATATATGTATGAGTAGAGATAATAAGAAATCTGCGTCGCCACCACCTTGGTTTGTGTTCTTGCTTGTGGTTTTGTTATTGCCATTGGTATTCTTGGTGATGTTGCCGGGTAGGCTCGATGCCATTGCGGTGTATGCGGTCAATCCCGATATTGCCAAGTTTGCAGTCTATGCCATGCCTCTGTATGCAGTCGCATCGCAGGTGTTTAGTTATAAGATTTATTCTCAATGGCCGGCACTCGCATGGGTGATGCAGTTTTTGTTGATTTTGGCTTATCTTATGTGCGCGTGGCTTTTGATATTAAGTAATTAATGTGTGATATAATTATGAGCGAACAACAGTCTTCAATTCTCAACGACCATAACAAACAAGAATATCCGCCTATGCATACAAGCGGTTTTGAAGCATCTCCAATAGCAATATATACAAGCGAGGATAATACAATTACGCTTGATGTGAAATTGGAGAATGAAACTGTGTGGCTATCACAAAGTCAAATGGCGCTGCTCTTTGGTCGCGACAGAACAGTTATTGCACGACACATAAGCAACTGTTTTAGGGAGGGTGAACTTGACAAAAATATCACAAGTGCAAAATTTGCACATATGGGTATAGATGGTGACCAAATATACGAAACAATGATTTATAACCTCGATGTTATTATATCAGTTGGTTATCGTGTGAGGTCGGTTAATGGTACTCGTTTCCGTCAATGGGCTAACAGAATCCTCAAAGACTACATTATCAAAGGCTATGCAATAAATGATAAAATAAAAATGGAGCGATACAACGAGCTGAAAGAAGTTGTTCGACTGCTTGCTCATACAGTTCATTCGCAAGGCAAACTTACTGATGAGCAATCAAGAGGGCTTTTCTCGGTAGTGAGCGACTATGTGTATGCTCTTGATACACTCGACCGCTACGACTATCAGCAACTAACAATTGAAAATACCACCAAAGAGGAGCTTTTTCATGCAACATATGAGAACGCAATGGAGGCAATTCTGAGTCTTAAGCAAAAGTTTGGTGAGAGCAAGTTGTTTGCCAATGAAAAAGATAGTTCTTTCAAAAGTTCGATAGGACAAATATATCAGACTTTTGGCGGTGTAGAACTCTACCCAAGCATTGAAGAAAAGGCGGCGATGCTACTCTACTTAGTTACAAAAAATCATTCGTTTACCGATGGTAACAAACGAATAGCGGCGATGCTGTTCCTTTGGTTTATGGAGCGCAATGGCATACTCTACCGCAACGATGGTAGCAAACGCATAGCTGACAATACCCTTGTTGCACTTACGCTGATGATAGCAGAGAGTCGCACCGAAGAGAAAGATGTAATGGTAAAAGTAGTTGTAAATCTTATAAACCAACAAAATCAATAAGGCAATGAGAACCAATACACCACAGTTGAACGACCACAACAAACAAGAATATCCGCCTATGCACACGGCCGAGCATTTGCTCAACGCTACTATGGATAGGATGTTTGGTTGTGGACGCGCAGTATCGGCGCATGTCGAAAGAAAAAAGTCAAAGTGCGACTATCTTTTTGCAGAGCAACCCTCTGACGAAGATATTCAGAAAGTAGAAGATGCCGTAAATGCGGCTATTGAGGCCGACTATCCGGTTACCTATGAGTTTGTATCTCGTGACGAAGTGGCCGATCTTTTTGATTTGCGACGTCTGCCCGATGTTGCCGGGGATACCTTACGCATTGTGCGTATAGGTGATTATGATGCCTGTCCTTGCGTGGGTCTTCATGTGGCTACAACGAGCGAAGTTGGGCATTTTTCAATTATTAGCCATGACTTTGCCGATGGAAAATTGCGATTAAGATTTAAACTTAAATAATACTTCCTATATATAATATGTACATGCGCGCGTGAGTTATCATATTTGTTGATAACTCACTTTTTTATATCCTTGAAATATAGTATATTAACACTCTATTCCGGGGTTATTAACAATGGTGTTGATAACTTTGTTGATAACTGATGCAAAAATATATGTCCAAAAGTTTGGTTTGTATTCAATTCTTGCTTTACCTTTGCAGTCCCTGCCGATGAGAAAATGGCGGGTCAAAACAGCGAAGAAAAAAATTTTTTTAAAAAATATCCGAAAAAATTTGGATGGTATTATAAAAAGGTATTATCTTTGCACCACTTTCGCCTCTCAAACGGGGCAAAGACCAAAAAGAGATCATTGGAACATTAAAAGAGAGACAATAAGTACAGAACGGGGATACATAATTAATATGTATCAAACAACGTAAGTACGAGTCACGTCAGTTTAAGCCGAGCTAAGGAAAAAAACTTAGAGGTCGTTGGTATAGAATAAAAAATAAAAAAATAAGATATACAACGAAGAGTTTGATCCTGGCTCAGGATGAACGCTAGCGACAGGCCTAACACATGCAAGTCGAGGGGCAGCGAGGATGTAGCAATACATTTGTCGGCGACCGGCGCACGGGTGAGTAACGCGTATGCAACCTACCCGACACAGGGGGATAACCCGGAGAAATTCGGACTAATACCGCATAATACAGGGGTTCCGCATGGGAATATTTGTTAAAGATTTATCGGTGTCGGATGGGCATGCGTTCCATTAGCTTGTTGGTGAGGTAACGGCTCACCAAGGCGACGATGGATAGGGGTTCTGAGAGGAAGGTCCCCCACACTGGTACTGAGACACGGACCAGACTCCTACGGGAGGCAGCAGTGAGGAATATTGGTCAATGGGCGAAAGCCTGAACCAGCCAAGTCGCGTGAAGGACGACGGTCCTATGGATTGTAAACTTCTTTTGTCGGGGAGTAAAAAAGGTTATGTATAACCTCTTGCAAGTACCCGAAGAAAAAGCATCGGCTAACTCCGTGCCAGCAGCCGCGGTAATACGGAGGATGCGAGCGTTATCCGGATTTATTGGGTTTAAAGGGTGCGTAGGCGGATTGATAAGTCAGTGGTGAAATCACGAAGCTCAACTTTGTAACTGCCATTGAAACTGTCGATCTTGATTTCGGTAGAAGTGTGCGGAATGCGTAGTGTAGCGGTGAAATGCATAGATATTACGCAGAACTCCGATTGCGAAGGCAGCACGCCGGGCCGACAATGACGCTGAAGCACGAAAGCGTGGGTATCGAACAGGATTAGATACCCTGGTAGTCCACGCAGTAAACGATGAATACTAACTGTTAGCGATATAATGTTAGCGGTACAGCGAAAGCGTTAAGTATTCCACCTGGGGAGTACGCCGGCAACGGTGAAACTCAAAGGAATTGACGGGGGCCCGCACAAGCGGAGGAACATGTGGTTTAATTCGATGATACGCGAGGAACCTTACCCGGGCTCAAACG
>JAZRIS010000001.1:0-143710 GCA_045645425.1 Barnesiella sp. | reverse complement strand
GTAATGATATTTGTCGTAGGACGTTGCGTTGCAATAATCATGTGAATACCCACGGCACGCGCAAGTTGAGCAATGCGAATAATGGGGCTTTCCACCTCCTTGCCGGCAGTCATGATGAGGTCGCTAAACTCATCTATGATGACAACAATATAGGGTAGGAAACGGTGTCCTTTGGATGGTAAGAGGTGTCGCGACTTGAATTTTGTGTTGTATTCTTTGATAGTGCGCACTTTGGCAGCCTTGAGCAGGTCGTATCTCATATCCATCTCGCGAGTCACCGATTGGAGAGTTTGCACAACCTTGTTGGTGTCGGTAATGATAGCCTCCTCGGTATCGGGGAGCTTGGCAAGGAAGTGTCGCTCGATGGCCGAGTAGATACTAAACTCGACTTTCTTGGGATCGACCAATATAAACTTCAGTTCGGCAGGGTGCTTCTTGTATAACAACGACGAAATGATAGCATTAAGACCTACCGACTTACCCTGTCCCGTAGCACCGGCTACCAATACGTGGGGCATCTTGGTGAGGTCGGCAGTAAATACCTCGTTTGTAATGGTTTTACCCAAAGCAATGGGCAGCTCATACTTGCTTTCTTGAAATTTTCTCGACGCAATGATAGAACGCATCGATACCACTTGCGGCTCGTTGTTGGGCACTTCAATACCAATCGTACCTTTGCCGGGAATGGGAGCGATGATGCGTATGCCCAATGCGGCCAAGCTCAAGGCAATGTCATTCTCCAAGTTTTTGATGCGGGCAATGCGCACACCGGGAGCCGGAACAATCTCGTATAGGGTAACAGTGGGGCCTACAGTAGCCTGTATCGAACTTATCTCGATGCCATAAGTCATGAGCGTGTCGGTAATGCGTTTTTTGTTGCTTTCCAGCTCATTTCTATCCACATTGCCACTATTCTCTGGCAGGTTGGCCAGAAGGTCGAGAGTGGGTTTCTTGTATCGAGGCAGGTCGAGAGTGGGGTCATAATCTTTGATAACCTCATCAAACAGCTCCTCTTTGGCACCGGTAGAAACGGTGAATGTAGGCTCTTTGTTTTCTGCTATGTCGATGGGGGTATCGTCAATGACAATGGGAGTATCGTCGATAACAATAGGAATATCCTTCTCGGTAACGATGTCGGGCTCTATAAAGTCGGCAATTTTCTCTTCAGCAATTTCATCCTCGGGTAGGTCGTTGTCGGTGATAAAGATAAAAGAGTCGCTTTCGATGCTCTCGTGCTCATCGTCTTGTGTGTCGGTAGTGTCGTCCACCTCTTCATCCTCCTCACAAGTATCGACGATAGGAGCCTTCTCGCGACGGGCAAAGGGATTGCGGAACGGATTGCTCTTGAGCATGTTGCGTATGAAGTCGATAGTGCTGCGACTCACCATAATGAGGAATATGACGAGCAAAATAACGATGATGAGGCCTGTGCCCCACGAACCGATATAGTGGAAAAGATAGTTGGTAATAATATTGCCATGAGCACCTCCCCAAGCCATGAAAGCGACTTGACCGGTGAGCCTGTATATAAAGCCGCAAAACAGCGATATGATAATGATGGCGATAAAGCACATGATAGTTGTTTTCCAATAGCCGCCTTCAACCACCTTCATGAGGTGCAATCCGGTTATGATAATCCATAGTGCGGCAATAAAAGCACCGAGCCCCATCCAGCCATTGATGAGAAAGTTGGATAATATAGCTCCTGACGCACCGCCCCAATTTTGTATCTCGGTTTCGATTTTTACCAATTCGCTGTTCAATCCATTGACGGCACTCTGGTCGGTAGCACCTGTGAAAATAAAAGAGGTGAGGGCTATGAGCAAGAAGATGCCAAAAAGTGAGAGTATAAAACCTGTAACAAAGTGCAATATCTCGTTTTGAAAAAATCGAGATATAGGGGCAAGATGTTGGGCAATGCTCTTGGATTGAGGAGCATTGTTCTTGGTAGAGGGTTTCTTTTTTGTATTTTTATTTTGTGCCATGTGCAATATTGTCGTATTAAGATTTTTTCCAGAAAAGGGGCATAAAAATAATGATGGCAGTAAATACCTCCAAGCGACCAACAACCATGAGTGACATCAGAGTCCATTTGGCACCGGTGGTAATATCGGAGTAAAAACCTCCTGCATCCGAGCCTATGCCTATGCCCATATTGCTCAATGCCGATAGCGAGCCATACACGGCTTCACCCATAGCGGCACCTTGCATAGATAGAATGATAGCTCCTGTAATCCACACGATGACATACATGATGGTAAAAGCAAGTACCTTTGATACGGTTTCGTGCGAGAGCACCTTGCCGTTGTACAAGACAGGTCGTATGACATTGGGGTATAGAACACGATTAAATTCGTTGCGAGCATTCTTGGTGAGTATCACCATACGGTCTATTTTGGCACCGCCACTTGTTGAGCCGGCACAAGCTCCGAAGAACATGAGGAGCAGTAGAATGAGCGAGTAGAATGCGCCCCATTGGAGCGTGTCGCTGGTAGAAAATCCGGTGCTTGTGATGACCGAGCATACTTGGAATAGAGCGTTGCGGAAGCATTGCTCGATGGTAGCATATTCGCCTTGCGCATAGAGGCCTATGGTGAATACAATGGTGCAAACGATAATCATGGTGGTGTACCATCGTACCTGTTCGGAGCGGAACAAAAGTCGGTGGTCGCTCATAACAGTGCGGTAAATGATGGCAAAGTTGATACCGCCAATAAAGGTAAAGAGCGTGATGATATAGTCGATGTAGGCCGAGTGATAGTAGCCAATGCTCTGGTTGTGAGTAGAGAAGCCACCTGTAGCCATGGTAGAGAGGCTGTGACATACAGCATCGAAGAAACTCATGGGGCCGGCATAGAGGAGAATGCAAAGTATAATGGTGAATATAGAGTAGCAAGCCCACAATTTCATAGCCGTGTGATTGATGCGAGGGCTGAGCTTGTATTGTCCGATGCCCGAAACCTCGGTGCTAAGCAGTATCATACCACCGCGATGATTGAGCATAGGGAGCACGGCGATGGTAAATAGGATGATACCGATACCGCCTATCCATTGCAACATGCTGCGCCATAGGAGTATGCCATGGGGTAGGTAGTCGATGTGTTTAAATATACTTGCACCTGTTGTTGTAGTAGCCGACACGGTTTCAAATACTGCATCGGTAAATGAGGGGCAAATGCTCAAGAACGGTAACATGCCCATGAATGCAAATACAATCCATACGGCAGTACCTAACAAAATACCGTCGCGACGACCCATTGTTTGGCGACAGTGGCGCAGACGATAGGCCAATGAGCCACCCACGATGAGCGTGGCAATAGACGAGAGGAGAAAAGCCCAGCAGTCGGGTTCGTGGTAATAGAACGATACGGCTGTGGGGATGAACATCAATACAGCCTCGAAACAGAGTAGTATTCCGAGAATGCGTAGTATTATGCCTATATGTATCTTGTTCATCTTGCTATTGTATTATCCAAACCAACGATCCAATTTGCTGAGAGCCGTGTCGAGGCAGAAAACCAAGACATGGTCGTTCTCTTGTATTTGAGTATTACCCGACACAATCGTACCCACACCCTTGTGGATGACACCACCCAGCGTCATGTCGATGGGCAGATTGAGCTCCTTGACCGGACGGCGTGTGATTTTGGAGCCGGGCTTGGCAATCAACTCCACGACCTCGGCATCGGCAAAGGCGAGGCACTTGGCATTGCTTGAGTCGGCATCGAGCAACAGCTGGAAGATGTGACTTGCCGCAATGAGTTTCTTGTTAATCACCGTACCGATATTGAGGTTTTCGGCAGTGGCGATGTATTGTATATCTTCTACTTCGGCTACGGTGCGGGGAACGCCCATTTGCTTGGCTGTGAGGCAAGCCAGAATGTTTGTTTCGGAGCTGTCGCTCAAGGCAATGAACATGTCGGTGTCGGCGATACCCACTTCAGAGAGCAGCTCTTCGTCGCGTGCATCACCTTGAATGATAGTCGTATTGCGCATCTTTTCGACCAATCGGTAGCTCTTGTTGCGATCTTTTTCGATGAGTTTTATTCTTACATCATCGCCTACTTCTTGGGCTATGCGTATGGCTATGCGACTGCCACCCAAGATGATGATATTCTTGACATCAACTTGTTGCTTGCCGCATATCTCTCGTATGCCCTCGACATACTCGGGTGTGGTTGTAAAATATACAATATCGCCTTGCAATACCTCGTCGTTACCGCGAGGGATGATGGTGCGGTTGTGACGCTTGATGGCGGCAATGTGAAACAGGTTGCTGTTGCTTGTGAGCTCATAGAGCTTGCGATTGAGTATGCTGGCATTGTCGCGCAACTTGACAGCAACGAGTATCAATGCGCCATTGTGCAGCTCAAACCAACTGCGCGCCCATGTGTGTCGCATGGCTGCAAGTACCTCCTCACAAGCCAATTTCTCGGGATAGATGAGGTCATCGACACCCATAGATTTGAAGTGCTTGCGACTCTCTTTGCTCAAATAATCGAAGTTGTCGATGCGAGCAACGGTCTTGTTTGCGCCCAATGATGATGCTATTGTGCAAGCAACGATATTGCGTGTTTCGTAGGGAGTGACGGCAAGAAAGAGGTCGGCATCGGCTACACCCGCCCGCTTGAGCGTGTCGAAAGATGTGGGGTTGCCTGTAATGGCGATGAGGTTGTAGTTGTTTTCAACCTCCGATAGCACCTCTTCGTTGCTATCGACCAATACCACATCCAACTCCTCGCGAGAAAGCATTTTGGCAAGGTGAAGTCCTACTTCTCCGGCTCCTGCAATAACAATTCTCATTTTACAATCCTTTCTTTACCATTGAGTTGTGAGCAATGTAACGATACTATCGGTATCCATTCCACACAGTTTGTGCAACTCGGCAACGGTACCTTGAGCGATGAAAGTATCGGGAATACCGATACGCTTGATGCGCGGAGTGTAACCGTGGTCGTTCATCCATTCCATAACGGCACTGCCCAGACCGCCCACAATAGTACCATTCTCGACGGTAATGATGCGACTGTATTTCCGGGCAACCTCTTGCAATATCTCCTCGTCGATGGGCTTGAGGAAAATCATATCGTAATGAGCCGCATTGCAACCTTGTTCTTGTGCTTTCTCGATGGCGTGGGCAACGGTAGTTCCTATGTTACCTATGCTCAATATGGCTATATCGCCATTGCCGTCGGTGAGCTTGCGACCCTTGCCTATGGGAATGAGTTGCATGGGGCAACGCCAATCTACAATTTCGCCACCGCCACGAGGGTATCGTATGGCAAGCGGACCATGCTCGACAGCTTGAGCCGTGTATAACAAATGGCGCAAGGTGTGCTCGTCCATGGGAGCCGAAACAATCATGTTGGGAATGCTACGCAAGAAGCTCAAGTCGAAACATCCGTGGTGGGTAACACCATCTTCTCCAACGATACCGGCACGGTCTATACAGAAAGAGACGGGGAGATTTTGTATGGCAACATCGTGAATAATCTCGTCGTAGGCACGTTGCATAAAGCTCGAATATATGCAGCAGAAGGGTAGCATGCCATCCTTGGCAAGACCGGCCGAGAAGGTAACGGCATGTTCTTCCGAGATACCCACGTCGAAGGAGCGTTTGGGGAAACGTTCCATCATGAAGTTCATAGAGCTGCCTGTGGGCATGGCGGGAGTGATAGAAACAATGCGCTCGTTTTGTTCGGCCAGCTCTACCAAAGTGTGTCCAAAAACGTCTTGGAATTTGCTGGGTTGGTTGGGAGCGGTATTGCGTACAATCTCGCCGGTATCTTTGTTAAACTTGCCGGGAGCGTGCCATAGAGTGGGCGATAGCTCGGCAGGCTTGTATCCTTTGCCTTTTTTGGTGCATAAGTGCAGTATTTTGGGGCCTTTCATGTCCTTGATTGTTTGCAAGATGCGCACAATATTCTCGACATCGTGTCCGTCGGCCGGGCCGAAGTATCGGATGTTAAGACCTTCAAAGATGTTTTGTTGCTTGGATAGGAGTGACTTGAGGCTGTTGTTAAAGCGCAATATAGAGCCTTTGCTTGAGTCGCCAATGAGTCGCAGTTTCTTGAGGAATTGGTAAATTCCGTTGCGCATGTTGTTGTATCGACGCGAGGTGGTGATATTGACAAGATAGCTGTTCAATCCACCCACATTGTGGTCGATGGCCATGTCGTTATCGTTGAGGATAATGAGCAGGTCGTTAGGGTTGATAGAGGCGTTGTTAAGACCCTCAAAGGCCAATCCGCCAGCAATAGAGGCATCGCCAATGACGGCAACCACCTTGCGATGAGGAGTGTCGTTCTGCAACTTGGTGGCAATAGCCATGCCCAATGCCGCCGAGATAGAGTTGGATGCGTGGCCTCCTATGAAAGCGTCGTATGGGCTTTCGGCGGGATTGGGAAATCCGCTCAATCCATTGAGTTTGCGATTGGTGTCGAAACGATTGCGACGACCGGTGAGTAGCTTGTGACTGTATGCCTGATGACCTACGTCCCATACTATGCGGTCGTAGGGTGTGTTGAAAACATAGTGCAAGGCAACCGTAATCTCAACGGCACCCATGCTCGACCCAAAGTGACCGGGGTTGGTAGAGCAAGCGTCGATGATGTGGTTGCGCAACTCTTGACATACGGCGGGCAACTCGGCAACACTGAGTTTGCGCAAGTCGTCGGGTGTGTCTATCGTTGAGAGTATGTTTGTTATATTATCTTTGTTCATGGCAGTATGGTATTGATAGCCCTATCGGTTATCTTTCTCTCTTTTTTTATTCTTGTAAATAGGGACAAAAACGATGATGCCCGATGCTATGATTGTGAATATAGTCATGAAATTGAGAGGACTGTATGCCAATACACAGCCGCACAATATGACCCACAATGATACGAGGCATATAATGTTGAAGGTTGTAAATTTTCTTTTTGCCATCTGATTTACAGTTGTTTTATGTGTTGTTGTGGCACAATGTGTGCATAATAATGTAATTTACAAAGATAGGCAAAAATGTTGTAAGCTCAAACTCTTTTGTTGAAATTTTCGCCGGATAAACGTGTGCGAAAAATTACAGAAAGGATGTGACAAAAAGACCGCATAAAGATGGTGCTTTATGCGGCCTATATAAAGGAGAGGTAGTGTCTGTTATTTGCTCAATGCAGCGATGCGCTCTTCGATAGATTTTATCTTGCTTTCGGCATCGGCTTTTTTCTTGCGTTCGAGTTCTACTACTTGAGCAGGAGCGTTGTTTACAAATCTCTCGTTTGAGAGTTTGCCCATAACGGTGCGCAAGAAGCCCTGCATGTATTTGAGGTCTTCGTTGAGCTTGGCAAGCTCGGCTTCAACGTCGATATTGTTGCCCAATGGTACGGCATACTCGGTAGTGCCTACAAGGAATGCGGCAGAGTTGGCATCTTTCTCGGTAACAATATCTATTTGAGATAGGTTGGTGAGCTTGATGATGACGCAGTCGTTGGCGTTGTTGTGAGAGCCCACAATTTGCATGGTGAGAGCCTCGCGGTTGGGGATGTTCTTTTGCAAGCGAACGGTGCGTACTCCGGCAATGATTTGCTTGGTAGTTTCAAAAGCGGCTATAAGTGCCTCGTCAATCTCCTTGGGCTCGGGCATGCGAGCAGTCATGATGCTTTCGCCTTGGTTGCGCTCGGCAAGGTGTTGCCACAACTCTTCGGTGATGAAGGGCATGAAGGGGTGCAACATGCGCAATAGAGCATCGAAGAAGTTGAGTGTAGCACGGTATGTGGCACCATCAATGGGGAGTTGATAACCGGGCTTGACAACTTCGAGATACCATGAAGAAAACTCGTCCCAGAATAGCTTATATACAGCCATGAGAGCCTCGGAGAGGCGGAATTTGGAGAACAAGTCCTTGACCTCGGCGAGTGTTTTGGAGAGCTGCGCATCAAACCATCGCACGGCAGTAGCGGCAGTGTCGGGTTGAGCAATATTTTCATCCACGCTCCAGCCCTTAACAAGGCGGAATGCGTTCCATATCTTGTTGCAGAAGTTGCGACCTTGCTCGCACAACGAGTCGTCGTAAAGGATGTCGTTGCCGGCGGGTGCGGCAAGCATGAGTCCCATGCGCACGCCATCGGCACCAAATTGGTCGATAAGGCCGAGTGCATCGGGCGAGTTGCCAAGCGATTTTGACATCTTGCGACCAATCTTGTCGCGCACGATACCTGTGAAATATACGTTGCGGAAGGGCGGGAGTTGGCAGAACTCGTATCCTGCCATAATCATACGGGCAATCCAGAAGAAGATGATGTCGGGTCCTGTAACGAGGTCGGCAGTGGGGTAGTAGTATTTAAACTCCTCGTTGTCGGGGTTGTTGATACCGTCAAAGAGCGAGATAGGCCACAACCAAGAAGAGAACCAAGTATCGAGGCAATCTTCGTCTTGACGGAGGTCGCTTGCTTGGAGATTGGCGTTGCCTGTTTTTTCGCGAGCCAATTCAAGAGCTTCTTCGATAGAGGCAGCTACAACATATCCGCCTTCGGGGAGGAAGTAGGCCGGTATGCGGTGACCCCACCATAGTTGGCGAGATATACACCAGTCTTTGATGTTTTCCATCCAGTGGCGATAGGTATTCTTGAATTTGGCGGGGTGGAATTTGATGTCGTCGTTCATGACGGCATCGAGGGCGGGGCGTGCCAAGTCGCCCATTTTCAAGAACCATTGCATCGAGAGCTTGGGCTCGATGACAACGTTTGTACGTTCGCTATAACCCACTTTGTTGTCATATTCTTCTACCTTTTCGAGCAAGTTGGCTTCGGCGAGGTCTTTAACGATTTGAGTGCGCACGTCAAAGCGGTCCATGCCTATATACATGCCACCTTCTTGGCTTATTGTGCCGTTGTCGTTGAAGATGTCGATTGAGGGGAGGTTATATTTTTCGCCCAGCATATAGTCGTTTACGTCGTGGGCGGGAGTAACCTTCAAGCATCCGGTACCAAACTCCATTTCAACGTATTCGTCCATGATGATGGGAATAGTGCGACCTACCAAGGGTATGGTGACACGCTTGCCTTTGAGCCATGAGTAGCGTTCGTCGTTGGGATTGACGCACACGGCAGTATCGCCCAATATTGTTTCGGGGCGAGTGGTGGCAACTACGATATAGCGGTCTTCACCCTCTACATAGTAGCGAAGGTGGTAGAGCTTGCTGTGCTCGTCTTTGTATATAACCTCTTCGTCGGAGAGAGCGGTGAGCGCTTGAGGGTCCCAATTAACCATGCGCACGCCGCGATAGATAAGGCCTTTGTTGAACAAATCGACAAAAACTCGCAATACGCTCTCGCTGCGGGTGTTGTCCATGGTGAATGCGGTGCGTGACCAATCGCACGATGCGCCCAAACGTTGCAACTGTTTGAGAATGATGCCTCCGTGTTCTTCTTTCCACTCCCAAGCGTGTTTGAGAAACTCCTCTCGTGAGAGGTCGTTTTTCTTAATGCCTTGAGTGGCGAGCTTGGCAACCACCTTGGCTTCGGTGGCGATAGAGGCGTGGTCGGTACCGGGCACCCAAAGGGTGTTTTTGCCTTCCATACGGGCGCGACGCACGAGAATATCTTGTATGGTGTTGTTGAGCATGTGTCCCATGTGCAAGATACCCGTTACGTTGGGCGGGGGAATGACAATCGTGTATGGCTCGCGGCTGTCGGGTTTCGACTCGAAGAGTTTATTCTCTAACCAGTAGTTGTACCACTTCGATTCTACTTCGTCGGGTACATATTTGGTTGCAAGTTCTTTGTCCATAGTTATGTGATTTATATTTCGTTATTTCTTTTTGTAATATGGGTTGCTATATTTTGATATAAAACCGTGCAAATTTACAAAAAAACACCGAAATAATCAACCAGATAATGCAATATTAGTGAGAATATTGGTGAGGTTGTGCAAAAAAATAAACAAAACAAAAGCGACCGCATCGCAAGAGTGGTGTCTTGGTGCGGTCGCAATATGATTGGAGAGTAGTGTTATATCGATGTCGATACGGCTTCTACTACCTCTTTCTCGACGGGTTGTGAGGGTGTTTCTTGGGGTATTGCGGTATTGGACAATATGCTATCGACCACAAATACGCTGTGTCCTCGCCAAGGTAGTGTGCCGTGGTATTCTTTGTATTGCAACTCTACCTTTTGACCACCCATGCGCATGAGTTTCTTGGCAAGTTCTTTGTCTTCTATCGAGAATGTAAAGTGGTTTGACTCTATTTGTCCTTGACCCGATGATACGACACCCTCCATGATGAGTTTTCCCTCGTAGGTCTTGAAAATGTCGCCTTTGAGAACAACAAAGTTCAGTACACCGCTTTTGACACCTTCGCCAAATACCGAGTAGTATTTCCAATAGAAATATCCGCCACCGCCCAATACAAGCAAGAGCAGTATGCCACAACCTATATTTCTAAACCATTTGGCAATGGGGTTGGTGCGTTGCGGGGTGGGCTTGTTGTCGGTTGTGGGAGGGGTTGTGTTGATGTTATCGTTGTTCATAGTGATTATTTTTCAACAGGAATGTTTTCGAGCGTTGCACACAATATTTTCCAGAAGTTCTCGACCGATGCGATGTTTACTTGCTCATCGGGAGAGTGGGGGAATTTGATAGTCGGGCCAAACGAAATCATATCCAATCCGGGATATGCTGCACCGATAATACCACACTCAAGACCGGCGTGCATCATTTTTACCTCGGCCTCTATACCCAATACTTGGGGGTACAATGGACGCATGGTGTGCAGGATGGGAGATTGGAGGTTGGGCTCCCAACCGGGGTATGCACCGTCAAAAATAACTTTGGCACCGGCAAGGGCAAATGTACTCTCAATTTCGGATGCGAGAGTGTATTTTTGAGTTTCGCTTGAGCTGCGGGCCAAAATCTTCACCTCGGCGATACCATCGTTGGCAGTTACGATAGAGAGGTTGGATGAGGTCTCAACCACTTCGGGCGCATCGGGTATCATGCGATATACACCATTGTGACAAGCTACGACAGCGTTGATGAGGTCGTCTTGTGCAGGCTCGGGCATGAGCTTTTGGGGTATATCGGTAGGAGTTGCGGTGAAGATGATATTCTTTTCGATAAAGCCGTATTCGTGTTGCAGAGTGTGCTTAAATTCATCGACAAAAGCGAGGAATTTCTTGGCACGCACCTCGGGCAATACAACCACAGCCTCGGCCTCGCGAGGGATGGCATTGCGCAGTGTACCGCCTGAATAAGAGGCCAAACGAGCGCTATGACAGCCCACGGCAATCTTCAAGAAGCGGAACATGGCTTTGTTGGCATTGAGTCTTTCGAGTTTGATATCAACACCCGAGTGACCGCCCAACAATCCGCCAATAGCCACTTTGTATGCCACATAGTCGTTGAGTTGAGTGCTCTCATTCTCTTGGTAGCGGAATGTTGCTTCAATATCCAATCCGCCGGCACAACTCATATATAATTCGCCATCGGCTTCCGAGTCGGTGTTCAACAATATTTTACCTTTGAGAATGCCTTGTTCTATGCCTTTTGCGCCGTACATGCCGGTCTCTTCATCGCGAGTGATGAGAGCTTCGATGGGGCCGTGAACAATATCATTGGCTTCGAGAACAGCCAGAATAGCAGCCACACCTATACCATTGTCGGCACCCAAGGTGGTGTCGGTAGCCTTGACCCATTCGCCATCGATGCGGGGGAGGATGGGGTCGGTTTCAAAGTTGTGGTTGGTAGCTTTGTTGGCTTGAGGCACCATGTCGTAGTGAGCTTGGAGAATAACCGGAGTGCGGTTTTCCATGCCGGGAGTAGCCGGCTTGCGTATTATGACATTGTCGGCCTTGTCGCGATAAGTTTCAAGTCCGAGTTTTTTGCCTGTTTCCATCAAGTAATCGGCAATCATCGCAGTATGACCGGAGGGGTGAGGTATGCTGCAAATTTGTGCAAAGTATTTCCAAATAGCCTGAGGGTTGAGGTTGGTGATTTCTTGTGTCATAATCATAATCTCCTTTAAAATGTTGTTACTGAGTATTTAGTTGTTAAGGTCGTTTGTTGTAGTTGCGCTCGCAGAGAATAGCTATTGTGGTGTATATGCCCAACAATATAGTGACTATCATCTGAGAGCCGTGTGCTACCAATGCAAAAGCACCGGCCTGTTCTTGGGTAAATCCGTAAAACATCATGCCATATATAACAGCAGCGTGCCAAGGGCCTATACCGCCTTGCACCGGTACTGTCATACCTATGCTGCCCAATACAAAAAGTACCAGAGCCTGCATGATGGTGACGTGACTCATCCAATCGAATGCAAATATACAAATATATAATTGTAAAAAGTAGCATCCCCATATTATAATGGTATATAAAAAGAATAATATTTTGCCACTTTTCATGGATAGTACCGAGTTGAAGCCCTCGGCTATCTTGTGTAGTGTTTCTTTTATCTTTTTGATAATGAGGTTGTTGCTATTATTCTTGAAGGCATATATCAGCGCTCCTATGAGTATAATGGCAATGATGTATAGCCAAGGCGATGTGAGCAGGTTGTGTATATTGTGTTGCAAAGAGGGGTTTTGCTCGATAAACGATGCCGTAATGCCCATTTGAGATAAGAAAACACAACCGATGATGGTAACAGCCGTAATGCCATCGACAATGCGGTCGCTGAGCATAGAGCCAAATACGCGCGAAAAAGAGGCTTTCTCATGATTGGCCATGTAGGTGCAACGCCACAACTCGCCAAAGCGGGGCAGTACCAAGTTGAAGGCATAAGTACCGAATATGGCATTGCAAAGCGTCGAGAAAGAGGGGTTGATATTGAGAGTGCGCAACTGAAGTTGCCAGCGCAACGCCCGGGCAATGTGGCTGACAACACCTACAAGCATCGAAAGAGCTATGAGCAGGTAGTTCATGTCTTGGCTCAAGATAGATAATATCTCGTTCCAATCAAATTGTCGATATACCAGCCAAAATATGCCGATGCCCAATATCAACGGCAGAACATACTTGGTAATATGTGATAGTATTTTCTTCAAAATTAGTAAAATCCAAAATTTAATTGTAAATTTGCGCAATGCAAAGATAACTCTTTTCTCGAAAAAGTGAGCTTTGTAGCCAATAGATTTTATAAATATCGTTAATAAACATCATCGATGTCGGTACAAAAAAAGTTGCATACCGTAAAGCCCAAAAAAGCGTTAGGACAACATTTCTTGAAAGATGTTGATATAGCACATCGCATAGCCGCCACGCTCGATGCCTACAAGTCTATGCCTGTGCTGGAGATAGGCCCCGGTATGGGAATGCTCACACGACCATTGCTCGATAATGGGCATAACCTCACAGTGGTAGAGCTGGATGTAGAGTCGGTGGCATACTTGTCGGTGCATTTTCCCGAATTGCAGGGTAGGATACTTGGCGAGGACTTCTTGAAATGTGACTTGTCTAAATTGTTTGAAGAGAAGTTTTGTGTTATAGGCAACTATCCCTATAATATATCGAGTCAGATATTTTTCAAGGTGCTTGATTATAAAGACAATATACCCTGTTGCAGTGGTATGATACAGAAGGAGGTAGCCGAGCGATTGGCGTCGCCTCCCGGTAGCAAGGCCTATGGTATATTGAGCGTATTGTTGCAGGCGTGGTATGATGTGGAGTATCTCTTCACGGTATCGGAGCATGTCTTTGACCCGCCTCCAAAAGTGAAGTCGGCAGTCATACGCATGACACGCAACAATGTAACCTCGCTGGGTTGTGATGAGGTGCTCTTCAAGCGAGTAGTCAAGACGGCCTTCAACCAACGTCGCAAGACCCTGCGCAACTCCTTGCGACCATTGCTTGGAGAACGAATGGCAACAATGACCGACGAGGTGTTCAATCGTCGTCCCGAACAACTCTCGGTGGCAGAGTTTATAGAGCTCACCAAGCTCATAGATGGCGTATTACAGAAATAAGTAATAGGAATATAAACAGCCCCTTTGTGGGTGTAAAAACATAGGACAATGGAGCAATTTTCACAAGAATTTTACGAGAATTTTCGCTCGATAATCGAATCGAAGGATAAGGAAAAAGCGTTGGATATACTCAACGATTTGCACCCCGCCGATATTGCTGCATTATATCAGGAACTTGACCTCGACGAGGCCGAGTTTGTCTATTTGCTGTTGGATGCCGAGAAAGCAGCCGATGTGTTGCTGGAACTCGACGACGAAGACCGACTGAAAATATTGGAACGTCTGCCGGTAGATGTCATTGCCAAGCAGTTTATCGATCACATGGAGACCGATGATGCGGTAGATGTGATGCGTGACCTCGACGAGGATGTTCAAGAAGAAATTCTATCGCACATCGACGACGTAGAGCAAGCGGGCGATATTGTCGATTTGTTGAAGTACGATGAGGACACCGCCGGTGGTATCATGGGTACCGAGATGGTGATTGTGAATGAGAATTGGAGTATGGCCGAGTGTGTCAAGGAGATGCGTCTGCAAGCCGAGACCATGTCGGAGATATACTATGTCTATGTTGTAGATGACGATGAGCGACTCAAAGGTATCTTCCCATTGAAGAAGATGATAACCAACCCGAGTGTGTCGCGCATCAAGCAAGTCATGGAGCAAGCTCCTGTGGCAGTCAAGACCGATACCTCGATAGAAGAAGTAGCCCAAGTCATAGAAAAATACGATATAGTAGCCGTGCCGGTAGTAGATAGCATAGGCAGGCTTGTGGGTCGCATTACGGTCGATGACGTGATGGATGAGGTGCGTGAGCAGTCGGAGCGCGACTATCAGTTGGCCTCGGGTATCTCGCAAGATATTGAGAGCACCGACACCGTCTTTGACCAAACCAAGGCACGCTTACCGTGGCTCTTAATAGGTATTGCCGGAGGTATTGCCAGCGCAACCATCTTGGGAGGCTTTGAGAGCAGTTTGGCTCGTCATCCGGCCTTGGCACTCTTTATCCCCCTCATAGGTGGAACGGGCGGTAATGTAGGTATCCAATCGTCGGCCATCGTCGTACAAGGTTTGGCCAACGGTACACTTGACATCAAGCATGCCTCGCAACAACTCTTCAAAGAAGCCGGGGTAGCCTTTATCAACTCCTCTATTATATCGTTGTTGGTATTGCTGTACAATATATTCTTTATGGATAGCATGGCCATTACGTTGGCGGTATCGTTGTCGTTGTTGGCCGTAGTGATATTTGCCTCTATTTTTGGTACTATTGTGCCCCTGACATTGGAAAAATTTAAGATAGACCCTGCGCTTGCAACAGGCCCCTTTATCACCATCACGAGTGATATTATAGGTGTTGTCATCTATATGGGCATATGTGAAATGCTGTTATAAGAATTGTATCGATGAAGAAAAGTGTATTGGATGCCGAGGATGTGAAGAAAATGGCTCCATGGTTTAAGAGTGATGCTATAATCAATGTATTGTTGCGATGGCTCAATGTAGAGATGGTAAACAAGTTGCATAGAGACAACTGTCACATGCAAGGAGCTGACTTTACCGATGGTATATTGCGTGACCTTAACATAACCCTTGAAATAGAGGGCGAAGAGGTGTTGAAAAGATTGCCGGAAGGCTCATTCGTAGCATTGTCCAATCACCCGTTTGGTGCGCTTGATGGTGTGTCAATTATCTCATTGTTTGCACGTTACAGACCCGATTATAAAGTGATGGTAAACAAGATGCTCATGATGATCAATGCCTTGGTACCCAATTTTATATCGGTGCAACCACACTCCAATACCGAAGATGCGCGCAAGGCCTCGATGAATGGTATCAGAGAGGCAATGCAGCATGTGCGTAATGGATGCTCGATAGGATTTTTCCCGGCCGGAGCGGTATCCAACCTCAAGCGAGATTTTACGACTGAAGATAGAGATTGGCAACCCAGTATCATTCGACTTGTCAAGCAGTTTAAGAAACCGGTTGTGCCGGTATATTTCTATGGTCGCAACACACT
Organism: Barnesiella sp.; assembly: GCA_045645425.1. Taxonomy (GTDB): domain Bacteria; phylum Bacteroidota; class Bacteroidia; order Bacteroidales; family Barnesiellaceae_A; genus Barnesiella_A. The sequence continues at coordinate 127,750 of JAZRIS010000001.1, read as the reverse complement.
CATGTTTTACTTCTTGCGCACGATAACCTACTTGCTTAGTTCGCTACGATTGCCCACCGAGGTCAAGAAAAAATATGGCACCACCTTGCGGGTAGCCGTTGGAGAGCCCATCATGCCCGAGGAGTATGCACATATAGAAGATGTAGAAGAATTGGCTCGTTTCTTCAAGGCCAAGACCTATGAGTTGAAGAAAAATTGAGATATGTCTATAAATACCCAAGAAGGGGTTGCATTGAAAATGCAACCCCTTCTTGGGTAAATGTTGATACTTGAGTATTAAAATAAAGAGCCTACAATGGTAATGACAATCTGGATGAAGATATAGTAAGTTATAGGCTTCCAGCCTTTGAGGTTGCAACTTGTAGCAAAGGCATGATAGTTCCAGATGTAGAAGAGAACCAACAACAGAGTGGACCAAATACCATATAACATTACGGCCAACAAGTCGTTGGTAGCGGCGCTGACACCTTGCAATAAATTCTCTACTATGCGCAAGCTGCCATCTTTGACAGCGGGGAGCAATAGCGGAGCAATCATGGGTATCAACAGGAGTTGCGAGAAAGCCGTGGTGCCCAAGATGTCGATGATGCGAATGTGCGATTTGGTGAGTAAGAGTCCACCGGCATAAAGCAGTATGGCGGGTATAATCCACCAAGCAAATTGCACCAACATTACTTGCCACAATGCAGCATCGGCAATTCCGAGGTGAATGTAGCTGTCTTGTATCATGTCGTTGCTGTACAACAGCAGAGCCGATGATATGATAAATACGATACCCAATACAAGGGCTTTTGTTCCGGCAATGTAGCGGAAGGGGTTAAATAGTCTGTTCATTGTTTTCCAATTTAATGAGTTTGTCGATAATATCATCCAATAGGTTGCGCACGGTAGGGTAGCTCAGCCCCATGTCATTTGCCATCTGCTTGAGCGAACCGCTACATTTGATAAAGTTGGTAATAAATTGCTGCTCCTCGGTAGCGAGTTGCATGATGGGAGGAATGTTATACTCTCCACTGATTGTAGTGTCGCACTCATTGCAATGCAATGCGTGTACTTGCGTGTGAGCTCCGCATGAGGGACACTTGGTGGGTAATGTTTTTTTGATTGTCATATATCTTTTGTTTAATTTTTGTGATACAAAATTAATATACAATTTAATAAAATGCAAATAATAATACAAGAAATTTATTGTAACATGAAAAATGCAATAATGAGTAGAGTGCAAAAGAGAATAGCGGGAGCTATATAGAGCGATGGATTGTGATGAAGTGTAGTGCGGTGAGAAAAATTTTTTCTTTCAAAAGCATGCGTTTCTACTACTTTTTTTGTAGTTTTGAGGATAATTTAGCAATAACCAATACAATTATAATATGTACACATCGGAAGATCTCAAAGTATTTGCCTCAAGGGGCATATCGGAAGAAAAAATCGAAGAGCAATTACGTTGTTTTGCCACCGGATTTCCTTTCCTCAAGTTATCGGCTTCGGCCTCGATAGATAATGGTATATTGTCGGTAGATGACGCCCAAGCCGAGCAATATCTTGCCGAGTGGGATAAGTATCTTGCCGACAATCATCGCATCGTGAAGTTTGTGCCGGCGTCAGGTGCGGCAAGTCGCATGTTTAAGAATTTGTTTGAGTTCTTGGATGCCGAGTATGACGAGCCTACAAGCGATTTTGAAAAGAAATTTTTTGACAACATCACTCGATTTGCGTTTTATGATGCACTCAACGATGCGTGTGTGGTGCTTTATGGCAAGACAATAGATGACCTCACCGAGGAAGGCAACTACAAGGAAGTGGTGGCCGCACTCTTGGGCGAAGAGGGTCTTAACTATGGCGCATTGCCCAAAGGTCTGTTGCAGTTTCACACCTACGAGGAGCAGGTGCGTACAGCTATGGAAGAGCATCTTGCCGAAGGCGCACTCTATGCCGGCAATGCGGCACGCGATGTAAATGTGCATTTTACAGTATCGCACGAGCACATGCCACTCTTCAAGGAGCTTGTTGAGCAAGTGCGTCCCGAGTATGAGAGCCAATATAATGTGCGCTACCATATATCATTCTCGGAGCAAAAGCCCTCTACCGATACGATTGCTGCCGATATGGAAAATAAGCCCTTCCGCGATAGTGATGGTACATTGTTGTTCCGTCCCGGCGGTCATGGCGCACTCATTGAAAATCTCAACGACATAGATGCCGATGTGATATTTGTAAAGAATATCGACAATGTTGTACCCGACAGATTGAAGGACGAAACCGTGCGTTACAAGAAGATAATAGGCGGTGTGCTGGTGTCGCTCAAAAAGCAGATAGATGCCTACATGACACAACTCAAAGGCGGAAATTATACCGCTGCCGACTTGCAAGAAATGGTATCGTTCCTCGAAAAATCGCTCTACAATCGCAATGAAAACATAGCCGAGCTGAACGAACAACAGTTGGTTGCATATCTGCTCAAGAAGTTTGACCGTCCTGTGCGTGTGTGTGGCATGGTGAAAAATGTAGGAGAGCCGGGTGGAGGCCCCTTCTTGGCATACAATCAAGATGGTACGGTATCGTTGCAAATACTCGAAAGCTCGCAAATAGATATGAGCAATGCCGAGGCCAAAACATTCTTTGAGAACGGAACACACTTCAATCCCGTAGATTTGGTATGTGCCGTGAGAAATGCCCAAGGCGAGAAATACAACCTGCCCATGTATGTCGATAAAAACACCGGATTTATATCCTATAAGTCGAAGAGCGGCAAGGAGTTGAAGGCATTGGAACTTCCCGGATTGTGGAATGGCGCAATGAGCGATTGGAATACCCTCTTTGTAGAGGTGCCTATTGCAACATTCAATCCTGTTAAGACGGTAAATGACCTCTTGCGCGAACAACATCAGTAAGATGAGTAACAGATGAGATAATAGGAACTTTAATTTTTCGGCTCTCTGGTCGATGATTAGAGTTCCTTTGTCATATGATAGGCAACCATAATAAGATGCTCACATGAAAATAGCCATAATAGGAGTAGGCAATATGGGTGGAGCAATAGCTCGCGGATTGTGCAGGGGTAGTATTGTCAAGCCCGAGGATATAGTATTGAGCAATCCTTCACCCCGCAAACTTGAAGATATAAAAGCTACTTATGCAGCTATACATACAACCCACAGCAATGTAGAGGCGGCAAGAAGCGCACAACTCATTATTCTTGCCGTTAAGCCTTGGAAAATAAAAGAGGTAATAGACGAGATTGCACCCACCTCCTCGCAGATAATAGTATCGGTAGCCGCCGGTATAGACTTTGATGAGCTTGATGCCATGTTGCCGCAACGAGGCAATGCCATATTCAGGGTTATACCCAATACGGCCATAGGCTTGCAAGAGAGTATGACACTCATATCGTCGTATCGTGCAAGTGCCGAGCAAGAGAAGTATATACTCGATATGTTTAACGAAATGGGTATGGCCCTGTTGATACCCGAGCGCCAAATGTCGGCCGCCACATCCATGACATCGTGCGGTATAGCCTATGCCCTCAAGTATATCCAAGCGGCCATGCAGGCCGGTGTAGAGCTGGGTATATATCCGCAAGAAGGCATGAAGATGGTGGCACAATCGATGAAGGGTGCTGCCGAATTGATATTGCAGAATGACACTCATCCGTCGGTAGAGATAGACAAGGTGTGTACCCCCGGCGGATATACGATAAAGGGTATCAATACACTTGATGCACACGGATTTACAACAGCCGTCATAGAAGCCATAAAATCGTCTTGTGACTAAATTGAATTCACTCATACATGAAAGAGAATGCGATATACTTAAATAACTCGTCGGGACTCGTGCTCGAAGGAGGAGGTATGCGAGGCGTGTTTACATGTGGCGTACTTGACAATCTGATGGAGAGAGGAATACGTTTTCCTTATACCATAGGAGTGAGTGCCGGAGCTTGTAACGGATTGTCGTATATGTCGGGACAAAAGGGTAGGGCCAAATATAGCAATATAGACCTACTCGATAAGTACCATTACATAGGTATCAAGCAACTCATTACGAAGGGTAATATCATGGATTTCGACTTGCTGTTTCACACCTTTCCCGAGGAGATTATACCCTATGATTATGAGGCGTATGCGCATTGCAAGGAAGTATATGAAATGGTGACGACCGACTGCAATACGGGAGAGGCTTGTTATCATAACGAAAAGTACAATCCCAAGCGCATTATTGATATTGTCAAGGCGTCGAGCAGTCTGCCCTTTGTATCGCCCATTGTTTATGTAGATGGATGTCCTATGCTCGATGGCGGTATAGCCGATTCGATACCTTTGCTACGAGCCCGCCAACTCGGGTACGACAATAATGTTGTTGTGCTCACCCGCAACAAGGGTTATCGCAAGCCTGCAAAGCCTACAACCGTGCCCCCTTTCTTCTATCGAAAATATCCTCGATTGCGCCAAGCTATTGCCGCTCGCAATGCCTTGTATAATAAACAAGTAGATATGGTGGAAACGCTCGAAGAACAAGGCATGATAAAAGTCATACGACCACAAATACCCATTGTTGTAGATCGTATCGAGCGCAATACGTCGAAGTTGCTCGACTTGTATAATCATGGATATGAAGTAGCATCGCAAATAGAATTTATACAACAATAAATAATAAATAGATATGATAAAACATATAGTCATGTGGAAACTGAAGCCCGAGGCCGAGGGCCACACCGCAGCAGAAAATGCACAATGGATGAAAGAACACCTTGAAGCATTGATGGGAGTTGTGCCGCAACTTCTCTCGTGCGAGGTGGGTATCAATGTTGTCGATGGCAATTATGATGCTTGTCTTATATCGACTTTTGCTTCCCTTGAAGATTTGGATGCCTATAAGAAGCATCCGGCTCATGTAGCCATATCGACCTACTGCAAGCGTGTGCGCGAGAGTCGTGTGGCATGCGACTTTGTGATAGAATAAGTAAGATGTAAATATAAAAAACAAGAAAACCTATGAAGCAATTAATCAGTTACTTAACACTGTTTGTTATGGTAGTAATGAGTGTGAGTTGTTGCTCGGTAAATGATGAGTGTGATAAAAACATTGATGCGCTCGTTGCCGATATGCAGAGTCTTTATCCCGATGCCAATCATGAAGCAATGAAACGAGGCATAGAGCAAGTTGCCGCATTGTGGCAAGAGCAAGATGGAACGAATGAAGAGTTTGTTCAATTTGTCAAGGAGAATTATGTAGCCGATGCCCAAGAGCGCCAAGTACTTTGTGACAAATTGACAAAAGTGTATGAAGTGCTATTGGGAGCGCAAAACCAAGTGGCCGTAGAGCTCAATCTGCCCACTATGCTCACAGGCCCCGAACCTATCAATCTCGACTATATCATGAGTGCATTCAACCCCTTCTCACACATGACTACCGACTTGTATGAGAATAAGGTAGCATTTATAACCATTCTCAACTTCCCCAACTATACGCTTGAAGAAAAGAATGAAAAGGGCAAAGAGTGGAGCCGCCAAGAGTGGGCGTATGCTCGAATGGGCGATATGTTTACCTCGCGAGTGCCGGCCGACATCAACAAGAAAATAGGACAGGCCAATGCCGATGGCGAAAACTACATTGCCGGATATAACATTATGATGGGTCATCTTCTCAACGAAGAGGGTCAAAAACTCTTTCCCGAAGATATGGTGTTGCTTTCGCACTGGAATTTGCGCGATGAGATAAAATCGAATTATGCCAATGTGCCCAATGCTCATGAGAAGCAAGAGATGATATATCAAGTCATGCAACGTATTGTCGATGGCTCTATACCACAGGCGGTTATCAACAACGCCGAGTACGATTGGGCTCCATATAGCAACCGCACATGGCAAGCCGGCAATGAAGTAACCCTTGCGCCCGAAGATTGCGCCCGATATGAGCGCATCATGGCACATTATGCAGCCATGAAAGAGGCCGATGTGTATGAGTTGCAAGCCCCCACAGGCATCATACGCAACTTTGAGATAGCCGTTGAGATGACATCGCAAGAGATAGAAGCATTGTTTGTCAATCTTGTATCATCGCCACAAGTCAAGGCCGTAGGAGCGCTCATCAAGGAACGCTTGGGTAGAGATTTGCGTCCGTATGATATATGGTACGATGGATTTAAGAGCCGCAGCACTATCTCGGAGGATGAATTGACAGCGCTCACTCGCAAGCAATATCCTACCCCCGAGGCCTTTGAGGCCGATATGCCCCGTATGCTTGTGGCCTTTGGTTTTACAGCCGATGAAGCTCGCTATTTGGCCGACAAAATTACTGTACAAGGTGCCAGAGGTTCGGGACATGCTTGGGGTGCCGTGGGCCGATGGGAAAACTCGTTGTTGCGCACCCGCATCGGTGGCGAGGGCATGGACTATAAAGGCTATAACATTGCTGTGCATGAGTTTGGACATAATGTAGAGCAGACCATAGACCTCTATGATATAGACCATTATATGTTGCGTGGCGTACCCAATACGGGCTTTACCGAGGCGTTGGCGTTTATCTTCCAAAAACGCGATTTGCAGTTGCTCGGTTATCCGCAACAAATAGATGATAATACCACGCTCGACATCTTCTGGGGATTGTATGAGATAATGGGAGTGTCATTGGTAGATATGCGCATGTGGCAATGGTTGTATGAGCATCCCGATGCAACGGTATCACAGTTGCGCGAAGCAACCTTGGCGATAGCACGCGATGTGTGGAACAGCTATTATGAGCCTATTTTGGGCGAAAAAGATTCGCCTATCTTGGCTATCTATTCACACATGGTCAATTCGCCCATGTATTTGCCCAACTATCCGTTGGGACATATTGTAGAGTTCCAGCTCGAAGAGCACTTTGCACAATATACCGACAAGCGCGATTTTGCTGCCGAAATTATGCGCATATATCGTCTGGGTCGCCTCACACCCAACCATTGGATGCAACAAGCCGTGGGTAGCGATGTGAGCACCACACCCATACTCAATGCCATAGATGCGATTGTGAAAAAATAGTTGTTGATAGATATGAAAAAAATCGGGGTTGCTTCGCTGTGAAGTGATCCCGATTTTTTATTCTTTGTTCCATTGTGCATTACCACACGCTGGGTATGAGTCGCCAGCGTTGTTGTGCGCAGTATTCCTCATATCCTTTGAGTTCTTCTCTCAAGAGTTTCTCTTCGTCGAGTATGCGACTGACGATGATGGGAATGTAAAGCAAGAAAATGGGTAATGCCCACCACGACCCGAGTACCAACGGGATAGAAAGAAACATAAAAAGAGTAGCCGTGTACATGGGATGGCGCACTATGGCGTATAGGCCTGTTGTTATTACCTCCTGCTCCTTCTCGACATTGATGGTGCGCGACAACCATACATTTTCGTGCATCACCTTGCCATATAGGGCATAGCCAACAAGGAAGAGTAGGGCACCGCACCCTGTGATGCAAGAAGGCATAAGCGACCATCCCCAACGATAGTCAAGTGCGGCAACAATAAATCCGATAACAAAGAGCAAACCCGAATATTTGATAACACCTTGTTGTGTGTGTCGTTTTTCTTTTGACTCCAATCGACGTTGCAACAGTTGAGGCGAGGCAAATAGCATCACAGTGCCCATTATGAGCATGGGTATAAAGAGGATGCCCATCAGCAACCAAGCGTTGCGGTATGCAAGAGTGCCGGCCGGTACAAAGAGCAGCAGGGCAATGATTATACATCCGGCAATGCCTTTTGTCAAGGCCTTAAAGAGCAGTTCTTTTCTATTGTTCATGGCAGTGTTTCTATTTCGTCATACAACGGCAAAGGTATAAAAAAAGCGAGCATCTGCAATGAGATGCTCGCTTGAGTATGTGAGATTAAGAAATTTCTTAAGCCTCGATAGCAGCTTGCGCAGCAGCAACGCGTGCGATGGGCACACGGAAGGGAGAGCAAGATACATAGTTCATGCCCAAGTTGGCGCAGAACTTAACAGAAGAAGGCTCACCACCATGCTCACCACAGATACCAATCTTCAATTCGGGCTTGGTAGCACGACCCTTTTCAACACCCATCTTCACGAGTTGGCCCACACCTTGTTGGTCGAGAACAGCGAAGGGATCGGTCTTGATGATACCGAGTTCTTTATAAACTTTCAAGAACTTACCGGCATCGTCGCGAGAGTAACCGAATGTCATTTGAGTCAAGTCGTTGGTACCGAATGAGAAGAAGTCGGCAACCTCGGCGATTTGGTCGGCAGTAACAGCTGCACGGGGAACCTCAATCATAGTACCTACCTTGTATTCAACAGTTTCGCCACGCTCGGCAAATACTTCTTGAGCAACACGGTTGATGATGTTGGCTTGCATGCGCAACTCGGTAATCATACCTACGAGGGGCACCATGATTTCGGGGTGAACGTCGATACCTTTAGCCTTAACATTGAGGGCAGCCTCGATGATAGCGCGAGCTTGCATTTCGGTAATTTCGGGGTATGTGTTACCAAGACGGCAACCACGGTGACCGAGCATGGGGTTGAACTCTTCGAGTGCATCGCAAGCGAGTTTCACTTCGTCGAGAGTAATGCCCATTTCGTCGGCAAGTTCTTTCATAGTTGCAGTTTGGTGAGGAACGAACTCGTGCAAGGGGGGATCGAGCAAGCGGATAGTCACGCCATAGCCGTCCATAGCCTCGAAGATACCTTCGAAGTCGCCACGTTGCATGGGGAGCAATTTGGCGAGGGCACGACGACGACCCTCTTCGTCTTTCGAGAGAATCATTTCGCGCATAGCTTTGATGCGCTCGCCTTCAAAGAACATGTGCTCTGTACGGCAAAGACCGATACCTTTGGCACCGAAGTCGCGAGCAACTTTGGCGTCACGAGGAGAGTCGGCGTTGGTGCGAACATCGGCTTTGGTATATTTCTCGCAGAGATCCATGATAGCACCGAAGTCACCGCTGAGGTCGGGCATACGAGTGGGGATTTGACCATCGTAAACGTCACCTGTTGAGCCGTTGAGAGAAATCCAATCACCTTCGTTATAAGTCTTGCCACCAATCTCTACTGTGCGAGCTTTGTAATCAACCTTGATTTCACCGGCACCCGATACGCAGCATTTACCCATACCGCGAGCAACAACGGCAGCGTGAGATGTCATACCACCACGAGCAGTGAGGATACCTTCGGCAACGCTCATACCACGGAGGTCTTCGGGCGAAGTCTCGATGCGTACCATTACGACTTTCTTGCGGTTTTCGTGCCAAGCCTCGGCATCGTCGGCGTGGAATACGATTTGACCTACGGCAGCACCGGGAGAAGCGGGAAGACCTTTGGTAATAACCTTGGCGCTCTTCATGGCAGCAGTGTCAAATACGGGGTGCAACAACTCATCGAGTTTGTCGGCTTCCATGCGACGCAATACAGTCTTCTCGTCGATAATACCGGCACGGTGCATATCCATAGCGATTTTCACCATAGCGGCACCTGTACGCTTACCGTTACGAGTTTGCAACAACCACAATTTACCATCTTGGATAGTAAACTCAAGGTCTTGCATATCTTTGAAGTAGTCTTCGAGTTTTTGTTGAGTTTCGATGAGGTCCTTGGCGCACTCGGGCATAGCCTCTTCGAGAGAGGGATATTTGGCGGCACGCTCTTCCTCGCTGATGCCTTGCAAAGCAGCCCAACGACGAGAACCCTCGGTAGTGATTTGTTGAGGAGTGCGGATACCTGCCACCACGTCTTCACCTTGAGCATTGATAAGATACTCACCGTTGAAGATGTCTTCGCCGGTAGCAGCGTCGCGAGTGAAAGCAACACCGGTAGCCGATGTGTCACCCATGTTACCAAATACCATGGCTTGAACGTTTACGGCAGTACCCCATTCTTCGGGAATTTGGTTCATGCGACGGTAGAGGATAGCGCGCTCGTTCATCTAGCTGTCGAATACGGCACAAACAGCACCCCAGAGTTGCTCCCAAGGAGAGTCGGGGAAGTCTTTGCCTGTGCGCTCTTTAACAGCGGCTTTGAAGAGTCTTACGAGGTTTTGGAGGTCTTCAACGCTGAGCTCTGTATCGAGTTTAACGCCTTTCTCTTCTTTTACTTTCTCCATAACTTCCTCGAAGGGGTCAATATCGTCTTTGCTTTGGGGTTTCATGCCCAAAACAACGTCACCGTACATTTGAACAAAGCGGCGATAAGAGTCCCAAGCGAAACGAGCGTTACCCGATTTGCGAGCAAGAGCCTCTACTGCTGTATCGTTCATACCCAAGTTCAATACAGTATCCATCATACCGGGCATTGATACACGAGCACCCGAACGTACTGATACCAAGAGAGGGTTGGTTTCGTCGCCAAAAATTGTACCTGTGAGCGACTCAACGTGAGCTATCGCAGCACGAACATCGTTCTCAAGGAGTGCGATAACAGCTTCTTTACCTTGTTGATTATACTCTGTACAAACTTCGGTAGTGATAGTGAAGCCGGGAGGCACGGGAACACCGATAAGGTTCATCTCGGCCAAGTTGGCACCTTTACCACCCAATAAATTTTTCATATCGGCACGACCTTCTGCTTGTCCGTTACCGAATGTATAAACTCTTTTCATTCTAAAAATGTATTATTGGTTGTTACTTTTTTTACAAATGATTGGCAAAGATAGTACAAAATTTCGATTTTTATATAAGACAACTATATAAAAATTCAAACCTATCGTTTTTTGTATTTATATGGCGAGCATATTGAAAAAAATAGCTAACTTTGGGCGATTTTTTATTTATTAAATAATATAAGCATTGGCACGCAAGAAACAACCTCTGCCACTTGTGGAGGAAATAGAAATAACAGGAATAGCGGCCGAGGGTAAGGCCCTCTGTCGTCATAATGATAAAGTGATTTTTGTACCCTTTGCCGCACCCGGCGATGTGGTAGATTTGCAGATAGTGAGGAAGAAACACAGTTATGCCGAAGCACGCATAGCACACATGCACCGGCCATCGCCGATGCGCATCGAGCCTTTCTGTTCGCACTTTGGTGTGTGTGGCGGTTGCAAGTGGCAACATGTTCCGTATGACTATCAGTTGCAGTTCAAGCAACAACAGGTTGTAGATAATCTCACACGCATAGGCAAGATAGAGCTGCCCGAAATATCGCCCATCAAGGGGTCGGTCAAGACACTTGCGTATCGCAATAAGCTGGAATATACGTTCTCCAATCGCTCGTGGCTCACTGCCGAGCAGATGCAACAAGAGGAGGTATATACCGATCGCAATGCGTTGGGATTTCATATACCGGGTATGTTTGACAAGGTGCTGGATATCAAGAAATGTTACTTGCAAGATGATATAACCAATCGCATACGTCTTGATGTGCGTGCATACGCCTTGGAGCGAGGTATGACATTCTTTGACCTGCGTGCACAAACCGGATTGTTGCGCAATATGATTGTGCGCACAGCCTCTACCGGCGAGATTATGCTCATTGTTGTATTCCATGACAATGAGCCCGATATGATAGCCGACATGATGCAACATATAGCCGATAATTTCCCTGAGATAACCTCGTTGCTCTATATCATCAATCAGAAAGCCAATGACACGATTACCGACCAAGAGGTGATATGTTTCCGTGGCAGAGATTATATATTGGAACAAATGGAGGGCTTGCAATTTAAGGTAGGTCCCAAGTCGTTCTATCAGACCAACTCGGAACAAGCCTATGAGTTGTATAAAGTGGCAAGAGAGTTTGCTGCTCTTACGGGTGAGGAATTGGTATATGACCTCTATACCGGTACGGGTACGATAGCCAACTTTGTGTCGCGTCAAGCACGCCGAGTAGTGGGTATAGAGTATGTACCCGAGGCCATAGAAGATGCCAAGCTCAATGCCGAGTTTAATGGTATAGACAATACGATATTCTATGCCGGAGATATGAAAGATATACTCACTACCGAGTTTATCGAGCAACACGGTCGTCCCGATGTCATCATTACCGACCCTCCTCGTGCAGGTATGCACGATGATGTGATAGGCGTGATACGATTTGCCGCCCCTCGTCGCATTGTATATGTGAGTTGCAATCCTGCTACACAAGCGCGCGACCTTGCCCTGCTCGACGATATGTATCGTGTGACTCGTGTGCAACCTGTCGATATGTTCCCCCACACACATCATGTAGAGAATGTGGTGTTGTTGGAGAAACGCATATTGGAATAATGAGAAACTAACAATCAAACAAATAACAAACTAAAACTATGACACAAGTAATTCAGAAAAAGCTCAACGACTCGGTAGTAGCACGTTGGGCAGCGCTCATTCTTGTTGCGCTCATGATGTTCTTCGCCTACATGTTTGTCGATGTAATGTCACCCCTCAAGTCACTTGTTGAGAGCAATCTCGGATGGAATAGTACCGTATTTGGTACTTATGCAGCATCGGAGTACTTCCTCAACGTATTCTGTTTCTTCCTTATCTTTGCCGGTATCATCCTCGACAAGATGGGTATTCGTTTCACCGGTATCTTGTCGGCCTCATTGATGGTGATAGGAGCCGCCATTAAGTTCTGGGCTATTTCGGATAGCTTTGCGGAAACAGGCTTGTGCCAATGGCTCAACAGCTGGTGGGTAGAGCTACCGGGTAATGCCAAGATGGCATGCTTGGGCTTTATGATATTTGGTTGCGGATGTGAGATGGCCGGAACAACCGTATCAAAGTCTATCGCAAAATGGTTTAAAGGCAAAGAGATGGCGTTGGCCATGGGTATCGAGATGGCTATTGCACGTCTTGGTGTGTTTGCCGTTATGTGGATTGCACCTATCGTATCAAAACAGTTTGACAACTCGGTAGTAGCACCCGTAGGTTTCTGTACCGCCTTGTTGCTCATCGGTCTTATTTGCTACACCGTGTTCTCTGTAATGGATAGCAAGTTTGACAAGCAACTCATTGCCGCCGGCGAGTTGAGCGAAGAGCCTTCGAGCGAGGAGGAGTTCCGCATCAGCGACTTGGGCAAAATCTTGTCAAGCAAGATGTTCTGGTTGGTAGCTCTCTTGTGTGTATTGTATTACTCGGCTATCTTCCCCTTCCAACGTTTTGCCCCCAACTACTTGGAGACAACATTGGGTATCGGAGCCGATGAGGCTTCACAACTCTTCAGCTTCTTCCCCATCTTGGCTATGGTGCTCACACCCTTCTTGGGCGCATTTATCGACTATAAAGGTAAAGGTGCATCGATGCTCATGTTGGGTGCTATCATTATGATTGCATGCCACCTCAGCTTTGCATTCCTCTTGCCCCTCATACCTTCAAAGACTTTTGCCGTGATACTTATCCTCATCTTGGGAGTATCGTTCTCATTGGTACCTGCCGCATTGTGGCCCTCGGTACCCAAGATTATCGATGCCAAGATATTGGGCTCGGCCTACTGCTTGATTTTCTGGATTCAAAATATAGGTCTTTGCCTTACACCCATTTTGATTGGTGCTACACTTGAGTCGAGTGGTGGCTATCAGTTGCCTATGATTATCTTCTCGTCATTTGGTGTATTGGCTTTGATAATAGGTATTTACTTGAAGATAGAAGACCGTCGCAAAGATTATGGTCTTGAAAAACCCAATGTACAAAAGTAATAGTATCGATAGTACGATACATAAAAAAAATATGGGCACAACCCTCACGAGGTTGTGCCCATATTTTTTTTATGTAGTTAAGATAGGTATAAATCAAAATTTATTTCTATATTTGTAAATCGAAAGGTTGAGACCTTTTGTTGTTACATTTTTTTTAAGCGTTTGTGCTTAATCTTCTTTTACGAAAATCGCCAAAATTTCAAACAGAGAAAGATTTAGCAGTCAACAAAACGCTCATGCTCAGCCATATCACCCCGCCGGGGTATCGGCTCCGCGTGGGGTGGACTGTTTATTCTCTGTAAGGTGTTTGGCGATACCTCGTAAAAGATAAGCAACAATATCCTCACGCTTTTTTTGTATTATTACCTCAGAGAGGATGTAAGAGGTATCCAAGAGTTTTACACCATGAAACGCATTATGTTTGTACTTGCTATGGCAAGTCTGTCGCTTGTAGTATTTGCGCAACGCGATACACGAGTTGTTTATCAAGAGTCATCTACACGCACGCTTGAGCCCGATCATTACATGATGACAGCACCACTCATTGCCGATGTAGTAGTGTCGCCCAACAAGATTACTTATACCGAGAAAGAAGCCTATAAAATTTTTCCTGTTACAGCCGGCAATGCCGAGCAAATAAAGGCCATGATGCCCGACCTCAAGAAGATAGCATTGAGCAAAGCTGCCAAGGCGCATGATGCCGACTTGCTTGTGGGTACAATCATAGATGTTATTACCAACGACGAAGGCTTGTTGGAGATAACCGTGAGTGGTTATCCTGCCAAATATACCAACTTCCGTAACGCAACGAGAGCCGATATTGAGAATGTCCAAGAGGCTCGTTTGGCCACATACGGACAAGACAATACCGAGATACTGCGCAAGAGCAAGTCGGTCGATGTGAAAGTAAAAGAGAAATAATGCAGGCTATAACTGCCGGTATTTGATAATTATCTTTTAAAACTAATTCACTATGAAAGTCAAGTTGATTATATGTGCTATTGTAGCCATTCTATTTCCGGCTGTAGCCTCGGCGCAGCTTATTACTGCTGCGCAAACCATTACGGTAAAGGAGAAAAAAATACTTTCTGCTATTGAACCCGGTTATGAACAATCGGTAGAGCTATATTTTTTAGGTATTACCGATTTGGCTTTCATGGATGGAGATCGTTTACATTTTACACCTGCATTTGGCGCCGATTATATAGGTGGTTATAGATTTAATAACACACTCTTTGTTGGTGCCGGTATTGGTTTATATTACGACATTGATTCGAGTAATTATAATGATAATTCGTACACAAAGTTTGGAAATCAAGAGCGAGGACTATTACTTAAATCTGTAATTAATGTGCCTCTATATGCGCATGTGCGTGCCTATCTTGGTAAAGGTCGTGTTCAGCCATTTTTCTCAGCATCAATGGGTGTGAGATTTTCGTCACAAGCCACCGTAGATTTTATGGATAATAGTTATTATTGGGAATATACGGGTAAATCGGCCGAATATAGTCGTATCGGATTTCTTGTTGCTCCGGCAGTTGGTGTTAATTGGCGATGTGGAAATAACTTTTCGATGTATCTCAATGTAGCTTGTTGGTTCCAAGCCGAGCCTTATTGCGATCACATGGAAATATCGTACATTATGATGCCTTATCTCAAGGCAAGTATAGGTTGTACATTCTAAAATTATATATCTATGAAAAAATCTATTTTTATCGCATTGATTGTTGCTTTGCTACTCCCTGCAGTAGCATCGGCGCAGCTTATTACTGCTGCGCAAACCATTACCGTGAAAGAGAAGCCGGCCTTTGAGGCAGGATATGAGCAGTCGATTGAACTGCCCTTTGCTACCAACTTTGATGAAAAGGATGATGGAACAGACTATGTAGGTATCAACTATATCGGTGGTTATCGTTTCAGCAACCTTTTCTTCTTGGGTGCGGGTATTGGTATCAACTTCAATTATTTCTATGAAGATTTCACTTGGGGTTATCCAAGTGATTATTATGATGGCTCAGGAACCTTCGGATTACGCCACAACTTGATTTCGATACCTCTTTATTTGCACGCACGATTGTATTTTACCGACACGCGTTGCCAACCCTTCTTTGCCTTCTCGATAGGCGGACACTTGACCGGTTCGATGGAGGTTGAACGTGCTAAAGATGTGTCGTATAATCCATCGTGTTTCTTTCTCAATCCTGTGTTTGGCTTGAACTTCCGCACCAATAGTAATTGCGATTTCTATGTCTCAACCGGCCTTATGGCTCGCGATTTGATTATTGAAGGTGCGTGGTATAATTATGGACAAGACGTAGAACTTTATTATGAATTTGGATTTGCTTGGAGTCTTAATCTTGGTGTAACGTTCTAAGAATGAAATATTATGAGAAAAAGAGTCTTTATCGCATTAATTGTAGCGTTAATGTTCCCGGCTGTAGCCTCGGCACAGCTTATTACTGCTGCGCAAACCATTACCGTGAAAGAGAAGCCGGCAAAACCACTGCATTACGAACAATCGATAGAGTTTACGGATGCAACCGACTTTGAAGATAAGGGTGGTGATAGAAGCGTATATGGCTTGGAGTATATAGGAGGTATTCGCTTCAGTAACCTTTTCTTTCTCGGTGCCGGTATTGGTATTAACTTTCACTCTTATAGTTACGATTTTGATTTGAGTTATAGCGACGTATATGGACTTTATTGTAGCGACTGCCCCGAAAACTTGGTATCTGTGCCGATATATCTGCACACTCGATTGTATTTTACCGATACCCGTTGTCAGCCATTTTTTGCACTCTCGGTAGGTGGACAGGTAACCGGACGTAAAGATGCTAAGTACCATAAGGCGTATTATAATCCGTCGTGTTTTATGATAAATCCGCAGTTGGGTGTAAACTATCAACTAAACGATAAGTTGGGTATGTATTTGACCGTGGGTTGCATGATACGTGATATTGTATATACGGTATATTATGATCCCGTTGATAAAGAAACGTATGTAAATCATGACATGGGTGAAGGTATAGCCATGAAGATGAGTGTAGGTGTAACATTCTGAAAAATAGATAAATCAAAAAGATAAGACAAAACTATGTGTAGAAAATTGCTATTAAGTGCCATAGTAGTACTGTTGCCTATGATGGTGTCGGCACAGCTTATCACGGCTGCGCAAACCATTACCGTGAAAGAAAAGCAGGCCTTTGAGGCAGGGTATGAGCAGTCGATAGAGTTGCCTGTGGCAACCAATTTCGATGATAATGATGATGAAACAAACTATGTAGGTATCAACTACATAGGAGGTTATCGTTTCAGCAATCTTTTCTTCCTTGGTGCGGGTATTGGTATCAACTTCAACTATATTTATGAAGATTCAGACCGGGGATATCCATCAGATGATTTTGAAAATGGAAATTTTGGTGTGAGTCATAACCTTATCTCGATACCTCTTTATTTGCACGCACGATTGTACTTTACCGACACACGTTGCCAACCCTTCTTTGCCTTCTCGATAGGTGGACACTTGACCGGTTCGAAGGAGGTTGAAAATGCTCCCGATGTGAGCTACAATCCATCGTGTTTCTTTGTCAATCCTGTGTTTGGCTTGAACTTCCGCACCGATGGCGATTACAGCCTCTATTTCTCTACCGGACTCATGGCGCGCGATTTGCTTATAGAAGGTGAATGGCACAATTATGGTCAAGACGTGACACTTTATCATGGATTTGATTTTGGCTTGGCTTGGAGCCTCAATTTGGGTGTAACCTTCTAATTGTTTATACATCGTATAAAATAGACGCACCCCACTGCTCGTTGTGGCAGTGGGGTGCGTGTGTATAGATAAGAGCTCTATTGCTCTATATGAGCCTCTCAATAGTCCCATTCGAGCGAGAACTCATCGACATACAATACACTCTGTGTACTGCCCGTAAAGAAGTCGCCCAGCTTGCTACTGCTTGCAATGATAATAATGTAATTAGGGATGCGAGAAGTAGAACGATACTCAAGCTCCAACTCAAAAGGCGTGTATTCGCTTTTCTCTTCGCTCGTAATGATAGCTTGATAGGCAATGATGTGCGGGTCGTTGATGTCAAAGAGCTTGCGATTGTTGGGGTTGGTGCGTATCTCTACCGGCTCGTTCCAGTCGCCAAGAGCGATGTATATCGACATGCTGTCGGTCTTGCCTTTGAGATATTCCATACCCTTCTCGGCTTGGTCTATAAGACCTGTGCGGTACTTGTAGTAACCCTTGAGCTTGGTGGGGCGGTGGTTGAATGGCTGACCAAGGTGTATGACACCATTGGTACCCTCCACACGGCCAAATCTGCCGACAAAGATATTTCCGGCAGCAAGTTTGCCCAATCCGCCTATGCCGACAAACTTGGTTTGCAACATAGCCGCTTTGCCTTGTATCGCATCATCGGTGGGTATGGTGTTAGACTCACCCATGGTAGAGGCACCCTTGTTGCCGGTATCCCACCATTGAGTGTCGTTTTCGCCCCACGGATTCCACACACTGCCATCTTTCCACCAATCATTAAAACCTCCGTTGGGCAGGGGTACCTCGCCCTCGGTAGTGAAGGCAATCTCATTGCTGGTCTCGCCGGGGATAACGGCACGCGCCACATATTGAGTGTTGGGCTTGAGGTGTATGAGTCGAGCCGAGAAAGTACTGCCACGCTCTACCATATACTCCTCCGGTACTTCAGTCCACTCGGTAGCAGAAGCTTCACGCACCTCAAAACGGTTGTCGTTTTGCTCCAATCCGTTGCCGTATAGCCAAGCTACACATGTCCACGCATCAACCGACGAGAGAGTTACATTGCTCTTGGTGTGAATGACATATATAGTCCACTGCTCAACGATGTCGTGGTATCTAACCTCTACCTGACGAGGCCCGTGAGAGAAGTCGTGTAATTGTGATAGAGTAGGCGAGTAGGAGGTAATGCCCTTGGGACCTAATTGCAATGAGGTGAACTCGACTTGCGAGAGGTCTATGCGCTCATTGACAAAAACCCGGGCACGCTTGTATTTGGCCTCGATAATGGCATTGCCCACTTGCCCTACAACAGATATTGTACGCTCAATTTCTTGCGAAGCCTCAATCGTCCAGCGGTAGTCTTGGTAAAGCGACAACGTAAACTCGACCGGGCTTGTAAAGTCGTGAGTGCCCACTATTGACGGAGAAGCCGTAGCCTCGTCGGTAATAGTAGCCTGAGTGATAGTGACACGTTTGAGGTTTACCGTATCGGCAAGTACCAACTTCACAGTTTGAGCCTCATTGTCAATGGCCGGAGCTTGCAACAAGCCATTGGCCTCGACCGAAAGTATTTGAGCGGGGATGCGAGGATAGGGTATATCGTTTTCGATACATCCGACAAAGGCCAATAGAGCCATCATGAGGCATAGTATGTTGTATATTCTTCTTTTCATTGTATCAGCAATCAACTATCATATATGAACAGTAATACCGATGTTAATGTTGAGGATGTTAATCTGGAAATTGGCACCGCTCGAAATAAATTCGCCGGTCATCACATCTTCGACATATTGTTTGTTGTGCTTGTAGCTGAGGCCCAAAATGCCCACCGAAACGCTGGCACTGACATTGTCCATGATAAAGACCGAAATACCGGGCGAAAGACCCAAGATAATCTCGTTGGAGAGAGTCTTGGTGTCGGTAGAACTACCATCTTCATTACCCCTTATAAAGTGGCTTACACCACTGCGGAAAGAGAGATTTGTTTCGTTGAACAGACCCAACTGTCCGCTATGAGTCAATCCCAAATAGGCGCGATGAAAAATACCGGCCGAGTAGAATTGAGCATTATATTCGAGGTTGCTGAGGGCTATGGGCATACCCTCGATAACATCGAGAGAGAAATTGCCTAAATTGCCCTTGGTAGCCGAATAGCCAAGTTTGACACCCACACACTGATTGTCGGTGACAAAATAGCCGACAAAGGGATCGACACCAAATAGCGAGCCTGTAAAGTTGAAGTCTTTGACAAGCAACAACAAGTCGCTCTCGTCACTTGTAAATCCTGTGTATGAGGCGGTAATACCGCATATCCACTCGTTTTTCTTAATGAAACTGTAATTGGTAAGACCGCGTTGAAACTTACGGACATTTTTCTTTTCGTCACTATCTATTGTTGTGCCACTTATAGAGTCGCTTGCAGCAGATAGTGCAGTTGTATAGGGTTGTGAGGCCCATAGCGTTGTTGTATTGACAACACACATTATTGTCGCAAGGACAATTATACACATCATCTTTTTCATAACAACATCATATATAGAAAGCCACTCCCAATCCTATTGAGAATAAATTAATCTGAAAATTGGCCGTAGTTGTGTGGGTTTTACCCTCATAGACTTGGTCGGTAATCTGTTGCGTGCTGGTATATTTAAATCCCAACAAGCCCACATTTACCTCGACAGCCACAAAGTCATTGAAAAAAGCCGTGATACCGGGAGCCAAATTGAGTCCCACCGAGAAACTCGTTTCGTAGCTGCCTGTGATGTTGTCGCCACTGCCACTCACCAACTTGCTTTGCCCACCACCAATGTGCAACTGAGTCTCATTGAAAAGGCCAAATCGCATATTGTTGCCTATACTGATATAATTGCGCAGGACAACCATACCGGTGTATGTGTGACTGAGGTTGTAAATGTCGCTGACCGATAGATTGAGGTCGGGGCTGAGGTTGATGTCGGCCGAGTTAATTCTCACAAGCGAGCGGCCATAAGAAAAACGACCACCCAAGCCCATATTGTCGGCTATCATATAACTGAACATAGGGCTTGCATTGAAACTATAACCCACACCATCGATACCCTCGACAACGAGAAACTGATAGTTGCGCTCGCTCTGTTGAGAGTAGGAAATGGTACCTCCCACAATCCACTGACCTTTGGGTACAAACGTGTGTTGTTTAAGACCGCGCGATGGGGGAGTGTCGAGTAGGGTAGTATCGGTAATAATCTCTTGTTGTTGAGCCGACACAGATATTGCTCCGGCAGTAAATACCGGGAGCAATATCGTCAGCATCAATGTCTTAAGAATGTTATTCATATACAAGTTCCAAGTCGTCGAGCCACATGGTACTTTGTGAGCTACCGGTAAAGAAGTCGCCATAGAAACTTGCCGAAGCCACAAGGAGAATATATGTGGGGATGCGGTCGGTTGAACGATAGTCGATGTCGATAGTGAAAGGTATGAGGCCTTCTTCGGGAGTATTGGATGTCTGTATAATCTCGCCATAAGCTATCACATGCTCGTCGTTTTTGTCAAACACAGTTCCTGTTTTTGTGTTGATGCGGACAGGATCGTCCCAATCGCCCAATGCAATGTATATGCTACCAACATCGTTGGGAGAGCCTTTGGGAAGGGCGTCTGTGTTTGAATAATCGACCTCACCGGTCACATATTTGTAGTAACCTTTGAGCTTGGAAGGACGAGAATTGATGGGGCGACCAAAGTCCAAGATACCATCCATACCCTTTGTCTCGGCATATACTCCGGCAAAGACGTTACCGGCAGCAAATCTACCAACGGTACCCAAACCAACAAATTGCGATTTCATCTTGATAGAAGACTTGCCACTGTGCTTGAGCTCGGTGTCTTGTGTGGTAATGTTCTTGTCGAGGGTCGATGAGCCATGATTACCGCTGTCCCACCATTTCTCTTCGCCACTGCCATAAACGAGCAATACCTTGCCATCCATGTGCCAATTTTCAAATCCGGCGTTGGGAATAACAAATGCACTCTCGGTGTTAAATTCCATTGTAACAGCCGAAGGAACAGTGCCCGAAACGGCACGATACTCATAAGTCTTACCGGGAGTGAGATTGCCGATTTGAGCAGTTATAGAGTTGCCATTGCGAGTAGCATCGACACTTGTCCAAGTAGCATCGTTTTTGATGCGGTATTGGAACGAATAGGGCTCGTCGGTTTCACGCAAAATGCTACCTCTGAGGGTTGCACGTTTGGCCCAAATCTCGCTACGGATAAGTTGCTCGGTCATAACAACCGCATTGGAGATAGTGATATTGAGTTGCTCGGTCCATTCCTTACCGTGCATGTCGGCGGCACGAATAGCGATGATATAAGAGCCTTGTTTGAGGTTGCTGATGAGAGACGCTGCAAGGGTGAGCTTGGCAACCGATATATCATTGTCGCTGTCATATTCATAGCGATAAGACAATCCGGCCATCGCCCAAGTGTTGAGGGTAATCTCGCTGGCGGCAACAAAATCTACCGAGTTGGCAGGGAAGCCCATTTCTTGGAGATTGTCGGCCGAAACAACAACTTGCGATAGAGCCGAAGAGGCGTTGATATATACCGACAAGTTGTCGCCCGAGTTCTCCTCGAATACGATGGGGCGAGTAATGTCAAAATCAAGACCTGTGATGCTGGGGCGCTTGTAAATGACAATGTTATTGGTCATTTCGACCGTGCGCTCATCGACCAAGAGATTGAAGTATGCACCACCTTGATTGTATTCCGACTCGTTGTAATCAAACTTGAGGTTGTACTTCATAGCCGGCTTGACATTCTGCAAGATACCCGATTGAGTATATGTGTTGCCATCGGAGCGCAAGCCTTCGATAGCCCAACTGAGTTGGGTGCAATCTTTGGGCAGGATAAAGTAACCGATAGAATCGATGTGATTGTGGGTAAATACGAGAGAAGCGTTGGGCGAAGCAATGGTTACCTTGTAGTCGGTGAGGATATCTTGCAACGCATCGGCAAAAGATACTGTTACCAAGGTGCTGACAATCTTGCAAGTAACCTCGGCATTTGTAGTCTTACCCGCCTCAATGGTAAAATTGCTCTCTCCGCTATAATATCCCATAGTGAAAGTAGCAGGAACAGAGTCGCCTGTAACAGCCTTGATGCGATAGTCGCCTGTTGCCAACATCATGTTGTCGGGTACATTGTTAAGACCCTTGTAGTAGCGAATAAGACCTTTGCTATTGTATATTCTCACACGACAACTATCGGCAAGCATATCGGCAGCTTGTTGTTGTGCGCTCTCTTCTACACCTTTTTGAGGAGGAACAGAAACGTGCATCCCCAATGTTAAACGACCCTCGCCCACATTGTTCGAGTCGTCTTTGCATGACATAAATCCTATAAGCGATAGGAAGACAAGCAATAGAGAAAATATTTTGTTATATCGTTTCATCTTACTATTGAACTATAAGGGTTAATGTTTCGGTTGAAGAGTTACCGGCATTGTCGGTAGCAGTGAGGATGAAGTTGTGTGAGCCACTACCCAATATAGCCAAAAGGCCGGCAAAGGGAGTGATGTCGAACGAAAGTTCTTGTTTGCCCACTACATTCTCGGCAACGGGGAAGCCCAAACCTTCGAGCGAGCCACGCAAATCGCCGGGGTTGGCAAGGTCGAAATGAGCAGCCAAGCCAACGCTCTCCAACTCGGCAGGAGTCAATGTTTCCGAGTCAATATCAACAACAAGTGAGGTCAAAGGTTGTTCACTTGTTACGACAACTTGTATAATCAAGTCGGGAGTAATGATTTGAGGTTCTTTGATATTGAATGTAGTAGCTTTGATAACGGGGCCATTGGCAGGCTCTTCGCCGGGTTGATCACCGGGGTTTTCTCCGGGCTCTTCACCGGGTTGAGGCTCGGGATTGGGGTCTTCTATGACATCCTCATTCACATCTACTTGTACGTCTTTTTCTACGACGTTACAAGAAACATCTACCGATAGATCGGCGACAAAAGAGCCGTTCTCGACATTGGGAGTGTCGTTTTGTTTGAGCGAATAGCGCAAGATACGCCATTGTCCGGCTTTGACATCATCATATTCGTTGTATATTTCATCAACATAGCCATCGACGCTACCCGAGAAGTAGGCATAAAGTCGGTTATTGACTTCTTCAACAGCAAAATATCCGGCACGAGTTTCGTCTTTCTTAAAGTCGAGCTGACCTTTGCCCAACGCAACGTTTACCTTAACATCATTACCAAGTACGGCCAAGAGTTCTTGACTAAACTCAACGGTTACTTTTACGTTTTTCAATACGCACACCATATCGCCTATGGCAGTAATTTTATCCACATTCACTTGGAATTCCTTTTCGGCGGCATAGTAGGGAGAGTCCCAAGCAGCATCTTGCAGAGAGCCCGACTCGATTTTCAAGATGTATGAGCCGGCAGTGAGGGTATATACTTCGGGCATCTTGCTATAACTCCATTGGTTGATGGTGTTATTGCTCGATTTCTCGATGATGGTGACAATGAAATTGTCGATATTGGTGCTACGCAATACTTCAACGTCATAGTCACAACTTACGTTTATGGTTGATAAATCAACTGTACCTGTTGAGTTGCCATCGGTAGGAAATTTTTCGTTGTGACACGAAGCCAATGCTACCGAGAGGCATATAATGATAAATGAATATAATACCTTTTTCATAATGTGATTAATATGTAAGTGTTAGGTTGTCAAGGCACAATTCGCTACCGGTAGATACGGCTTGTGATTTGTTATTGACAGTAACGATATTCTGTGTTTCGGAAGCTGCGTTGTACGAAGCATGGTTGCTTGATGTGAACATAACTCTCAAGTGAGTGGCTTTGTATGCAACGTTGCTATAATTGATAGGTATTTCGAAGTAAGTAAAATCGGCGATAGGAGAGAGAGCCATATTGCCCGTAGCCAATGTTATTACTTCGCCATTGCTTGTGCGATGTTCTACAACGATTTGGGCAGTACCATGAGAGTCATTACCCTTTGCAGTATATTTGTAGTAACCCGACAACTTGCTGGGACGCGATGTAAAGCTGATACCCTCGTTGTAAGTTTCGGCACCTGTTCCGTGATTGTAATTGTATGAGCCCAAGAACAGTTTTCCGGCACTGCGATTGGAGATAGAGGGTACATTAAGGCTGTTTAATGACTGATCGACACCCCACAAACCTTGCGGAGGAGTGCTTCCGTTGTTAGACCAAGCCACATTGCGCAACATGGCGGCATTGCCATCGATACCTGCTATGGGGAGGGTAGAGGGCACCATGTACCAAGTATTCTCGGTAGAGGGCGAGGTGGGAAGAGTCTTGCTATTGACAGTAGCCCATCCTTGGGGATCGCTCGATGTAAGGGTTTGTGTTTCTTGTACCCATGCGGCAGGAGCATCACCATATCTGCCACCTTTTTTTATCTCTTTGGAGAACCATTGAGTCCAAGAATCGAAGTTGGGGTTGGGCAATGCCAAGGGAGCCTCTGTAACGATACTGATAGAAGTATTGTTGTTCAAGTCGGCAGCATCGGCAAGACATGAAGAGTTGAATTCATAAGAACGACCGGCCGATAGTCCCGATATTTTATATCCTTGGCTTGTGGTTTCGGGAGTGAATACTTTCCAATTATTGTTTTCCTTTACATAAAATTTGATGTATTTCTCAACAACTTGTTGGTGTGTGGCATCGACTGCCTTCACTACAAAACTTGCACGATTGTGCCATATATCGGCAGGCGGGAAGTTGATAGTGTATTGAGGAACAATGATGTTTACGGGTTGTTTGCTACTCTCTTTAAATCCGGCATAAGAGAGGAAAAGCGTTTGTGATTTATTTTCTACATCCAAGTTGGCAGTGAGGATATAGTTGTTGCCATTGTTCGACTTGATGGTGTAGGGTATAGACAAGCTGCTATTGCCGTTGAGGCGCATAATCTTCATTCTTGACATATCCTTGCCATCAAATGTCACAGGCACATCAATACTTGTGCTACCCATCATCACATCGTCAATTTTGCCCAAAGACAAGGAGAGAGGAGTGCTGACAATGGTGAAAGAAACGGGGTCGGATACTTTGCCGTTCTTGTCGGTAGCAGTAAGAGTAAATTGATGCTTGTTGTCGCCACCTTGAGGAATTAACAGAGAAGGCGTGAGCGTAGCAAAATTGACGATAGCCATTTCGGCGCGATTGCTGCCAAAACCTTTCACTTCAAATCCTAAAGTTTCAAACAAATGAGTCTGTTCGGTTGTCAAAGCTGTGAGTTCGATAACCTCAGAAAAGCCCAACGATTGCAAGTAGGCCGATTGCGTTGTCAAAGTACACGATTGCAAGCCACCTCTTGCAGTGATAGCGGCATTGAGCAGGCCATTGTCGGGAGTACTGCACTCTTGCAACTCGATGCTGCCACCATTGGTAATACCATCCAAAATGATGTATGGAGCAGGGGCAACCATAGCCTCCTCCGACACGTTGATAGTGATGGGAGCAAGCTCGGTAGCTTGGTCAAAAACAATAGTGAGGATAGCTTCACCTATTTTTTCTGACACGTCCAATGTGACAATATAGTGCTCGCGAGCCTTGGCATCCTTGATTTTGGCAGGCTCAAAAGTTGCCGATACGCCATTGGCCTTGGTAAGTTGCAACTTCAATGATATATCGCCGGGTCGCAAGTATGCGTCGCGTGTTTCGCTCTTGGTTATAACCACATCCTTGCCGGCCGATGAGCGAACAGTAGCCTCATAATTAGAGAAGTATTTGCGGAAAGACTCGGTGTAATTGAGTGTGAGCTTGACATGACCCAGAGCACACAAAAGACTTACTTGAGTCGTTTCGTGGTCGCGAATGGCAAACTTTGT
This sequence comes from Barnesiella sp., assembly GCA_045645425.1. Classification (GTDB taxonomy): domain Bacteria; phylum Bacteroidota; class Bacteroidia; order Bacteroidales; family Barnesiellaceae_A; genus Barnesiella_A. Next base: position 101,522 of record JAZRIS010000001.1, on the reverse strand, counting down.
TTCGCCCACATAGTAGGGAGTTTTGAAACCTTCCTCTTCGATAGAACCATACTCGGCTTTGAGAGTGTAATTGCCTATGTCATAAGTATCTTCGGGCTTGAGGTTGTTGATACTGCTCCATTGGCGCGAGAATGTTCCGTTTTCGTTGCTCATAGATAAACGAAAATCTTCGACACTTGGAGTTTCTACCGATTGTGTTTGTGTTTCGCTTCTCAATACCGGCACTACCTCTTCGTTGGTAGATAGAGAAAGAGCAAAACTACCTTTTCCGAGGGTTGGACTCTCTGCATCTTTGTTACATGACACGGTGAGAGATAACAATCCTGCGAAAAGAAAAATTCCTAATTTTTTTCTAATCATAGGTTTAGTTTTTAAATAACATTCAAGTTTGCTATATAAAATATCTGGCAAAGATAATAAAAAAATATATAATGCCTATGATATAGATGAACTTATTGCACGGTGTGTTGAGTATGTGATTGAAAAAGAGATAGTAATGCCGTGCGATGATGAAATTTATATATGCCCTTGTGTGTATGTAAAAAAGTTGTAACTTTGTCGTTTGTGATGCAAGATGACAATTATTCTTGAGTGCAATATAGCGTACTGGAAATGAGAAGTATAATGAGGATAGGAGTGGCAGATGTTATTGCCGTGGTATTATTGGCTGCGACAATGTTGTTTGCTTATATACCTTGTGGTAGAGCCTTGACAATATTGCCTCTATTGCTGGCTGCCTATATTATACCTATTATTATATATCGTCATTCGTCGTATTATAGCACATGGGGCCAGATAGCCTTGAGCATTGCCTTTGCAATGATGTCGATATTCTTTACACTCAATCTGTGGCAATCGACAGTGCTGCTGGGCAGTGTAGAGGCTCCGTTTTTGCTCCATGATGCCTATTCGTTTCGTCGTCTTGCCCAAGATATATCGCATCACACGCTCGGCCAATTTTCGCCCATTGTTCCCTACATGGGATTTCCTTTCTATTTGTCATTGTGGCTCGATATGGGTGTAATAGATATAGCATATCCCATAATAGTCAATCTGTTTTTGATGCAAGTAGTGTTGTTGCTGGTAGGACAATGCGTGTGCTATGTGGTGGGAAAAGAGAAGCCCTATACCACGCAAATGGCGGGATATGCCATGCTCATTACCGCACTTGTGCCGGGTGTAATGGCCAACGGAACAGTACTGTTGAAAGAGCCCTTTGTTATAGTGTCGTTGTTGTTGTGTATCAATGCAATGTATGCCATAAAACAACGATATAGAGTGCCCCTGCACATGATAGTATTGTTGTTGGGAATGGCAGTCTTGTCTTTATCTCGCCCTACCTATATATATGTGTTGCTTGTATATATGGTGGTGATATGGATATATAGATTTTCGCATAGAGATATATGGCCATTTGCAGTCGTCATGTCAATGGCGATAATATCGCTGTGGATAGGTGTGGAAAATAGTTGGTGGGGCAGTAATGAGTATATAAGCGATTATGTGGCCGGGGGTGGTCATCGAAGTTTCTCGTATGGAGAGAGTCAAAAACCTTTTTTGGCTCTTGTGGGTCACTATGCGAGCTATCCAATATGGCACAAGATAGCTATGCTGCCCTTTACAGCCGGTGTGCAATTTATGATACCATTTCCGTTTGAGAGTGTTCCCGAAGCCTTTGGTATGCCCATGTCGGGAGCCTACCATCGCATGAGTTACTTGTGGTATATGGCAGCATTACCTATATTCGTGTTTTATGTACTGCATTGGTGGCGCAAGGATGTCGATAGGCGAGTGTCGCTCATGGCACTTGCATCGGCAGTAGCCTATTGTGTGCCGGCCTTTGTAACAGGAGGCGTTGTATCGCGCTATGCGTTTTGTTTTGTTCCCCTGTTATCTGTCTTGGGTGCCTATGTAATGACACGCATGGCAACCTACAACAAGAGCCAACGTCGTGTGTCAGTAATATTTGCAATATTCTATGTGTTGTTGTTAGCCACAGCCCTCTATGTGGGTGCACATCCGTCGTTGATAGTGTGACAGTGTGTTGCAATGTTGAGTCTATTGCCCCTATGCGAGGGAGAAGCGATAAATAGAACAATTCTTTGTTGTAGATAGATATTTTTAACTACCTTTGCCCTACAATAAGTGAGCAATGAAAAAAATTCTGATAGTAGCATCGTCGTATGTACACATTCGTGCGTTTCTTATACCACATATCAAGCAGTTGGTAAGTGACGGATGGATGGTAGATGTTGCGTCGGAAAATGATGGTATTGACATTCCCTATGTAAACAGGCAGATAGATATACCGGTAAAACGCTCACCCTTTCATCCCAGCAACATATCGGCTATAAAAAAACTCTCTCGTTACATAGACGATGAGCAGTATGATATTATAAATTGCCACACGCCCATAGGTGCCATGATAGCCCGTATGGCCTCTTTCAAAGCTCGACGTAAAGGTGCGAAAGTTATATACATGGCACATGGATTTCACTTTTACGAGGGCGCCCCTCTTATAAATTGGCTGGTGTATTATACCGCCGAAAAGTTGATGGCACGTTGTACCGATGCGATAATAACCATCAACGAGGAAGATAGCACGAATGCCCGCAAATTTTTCCCCGAAATAGCGCACCAATACAGCTTGCCGGGTGTGGGATATGATGTCAATCACATAGAGCGCCCGTGTGATGTAGGTAGCGATGAGTTGCGAAAAAAATACCATATCGGTGATGACGACTATGTGTGTATATACATAGCACGATATACGCGCAACAAAAATCATAGATTTCTTATCAAAGCCCTTGCCAAATTGCAGCATCACATACCGCAATGCAAACTCTTGTTGTTGGGAGATGGAGAAGAGATGGAGTCATGCCGTCGATTGGCTCAAGAGTCGGGCGTAGATGATAAGGTGATTTTTGCCGGCTACCAACGCAATATATCGGCCTATCTGCAACTTGCCGACGTGGCCGTTTCGCCCAGCCTCATAGAGGGATTGCCCATAGGTCTGCTCGAAGAAATGTATGTAGGATTGCCCATACTCGCCAATACCGTAAGAGGCCATAAAGACCTGATAAAGAACGGAGAAACGGGCATGTTATATGCCTATAATAACGAGGCCGAATTTGTGGAGAAATTCTTGTATCTGTATCGCAACCCCGAGGAAAGAAAGCGATTGGGAATGATGGCACAAAAGAGTATCGTAAAATATTCGGTAGAGAACATCATCCCGCAGATGATAGAAATCTTTGAGCGAGAAACATCGGTATGACAATGTGCCCTTGTGCACTCTTCAGGCCCTAAATTTCAAAGCCTTGTATTTTACAATTAAAGAGGCCGAGCCAAAATTTACATTTTGACACAGCCTCGTATTGTTATAGAGGCGCTTCGATACTATGATGAACTGCAATCGGCTGCTCCTCCAAAACCCGATTGTAGGGAGTGCATCGGTGTATCATCGCACCTCTATATACTATAACCATTGTGTGGCATAAAAGTTCATCGAAGGGTAATAATTTTGTTCTATTTTTTTTAGACCCTATTGTGTGACTTTGTGTCGATATATGGTTATATAATCGCAAAAAAATATATAAGTTTGCACCATTCAAAAATTATCAAACATATATTATGAAACGACAAATAGCAAATTATCTATTTACTGTGTGCATTGCATTGTGCGTAAGTAACTATGCCGAAGCCCAATATGTCTTTGGTATGAGCGGAGGTAGCAAGGGTCAGACCACAACCGAGCAACGCAATGATACCACCGCCCAAAAGTCGCAAACTACGAGCGGAAGTACCGCCTCGTCGGCCATGGATGCGCTCTTCAACGCCATGAGCGGAGGTAGCAAGGGTCAGACTACAACCGAGCAACGCAATGATACCACCGCCCAAAAGACACAAACTGCGGGAGGCAGCACTGCCTCGTCGGCCATGGATGCGCTCTTTAACGCTATGAGCAATGGTAGCAAGGGTCAGACCACAACCGAGCAACGCAACGACACAACCACTCAAAAGACACAAACTGCGAGCGGAAGTGCCGCCTCGTCGGGCTTGGATGCGCTCTTCAACGCCATGAGCGGAGGTAGTAAGGGACAGACCACAACCGAGCAACGCAATGATACCACTACCCAAAAGACACAAACTGCGAGCGGAAGTACCGCCTCGTCGGGCTTGGATGCGCTCTTCAACGCCATGAGCGGAGGAAAGTCATCGGGCAGTGAGTCGTCGGACAACAACGCCATGTCGATGTTTGGCGATATATTGAGCAGTGTAATAGGAGCCAATACCGAACTTACGGTAGCCAGCCTCGAAGGTACATGGCAATATGCAGCACCGGCATGCAAGTTCAAGTCGGAAGACTTCCTTAAATCGGCCGGTGGCGATATTGTAGCCTCGCAAATTTCCAACGAGTTGGCACCCATCTATGGCAAACTCGGATTTACAGCACAAAATTTTTCTATTGCATTTGAAAAAGAAGGCAAGTTTGTATTGAGCTACGGCAAGTTGCCATTGCCCGGCACGGCAACAAAGGCCGAGGCAAAGGGCTATTTTACCCTCGATTTTATCAATCTCGGCACCGTTGCAGTTGTTACCACGCCTGCATATTTTGAGGTAGTGGGTAATAAGATGGTTATATTGTTTGAGGCCGACAAGTTTGTCGATATGTTCCGCTCGATAGTAAGCAAGTTGGGTATTACGACACTCGACACAGTCTTTAAACTTGTCGATAGCTACGACGGAGTACTTATCGGATTTGAATTGAATAAGTAACAATATAGCCTAAGCAAACAACACATATCAAAAAGAGGGTGCCGAATTTGGCATCCTCTTTTGTATAATACTGCTTCCTACTAGTTTAGTCTATTTGCATTTAATTAAAGGTGTATAGGAGTCACCTATAAATTATTTATATTTGGTGGAAATAGGTTTTCACATCTTCGCCAGAGGGCAGCAGCAAAGCGAAAATTGGCAGTAAATGACTAATTACAATGCTGACTATTACCCATTCAGGAATGGTCAGCTTTTTTGTATTATTTAATTTGCATAATTCAAAATGAATAATTATATTTGCCAATAAAATTCGTGGTATTATGGCAAAAGTTAAGAATCCTTTTATTGTTACGGGTAAGATTGAGCCTGAGTATTTTTGCGACAGAGTAAATGAGTCTGCTCGTCTGATTAAATCAATCACCAATGGGAATAATCTGGTTGTAATATCACCTCGCCGCATGGGTAAGACCGGACTTATTCAGTTTTGCTACGACAAACCTGAAATCGCTAACGAGTATTATACATTCTTTATAGATATACTCCACACATCAAGTCTTCGAGAGTTTACATACCTGCTCGGTCGCACTATCTATGACACACTGCTTCCACGCAGTCATAAGATGGTCAGCCTATTTATACAGACCATCAAATCGATAAATGGTAAATTCGGTTTTGATCCTATAACCAATTTGCCGACATTTAATTTAGAGTTGGGCGATATTGAGAAGCCTGAATATACATTGGAAGAGATTTTCCGCTACTTGGCGAATGCTGATAAGCCCTGTATTGTGGCTATTGATGAGTTTCAACAGATTGCCAAGTATCCTGAAAAGAATATCGAGGCTTTGTTGCGTACACATATTCAGAAACTCAAAAATAGCAACTTTATCTTCGCGGGAAGCGAGCGTCATATGATGCAGGAGATGTTTACATCCTCGGCTCGTCCATTCTATAGTAGTGCTGACATTTTAGAGTTGAGAGCGATTGTCCCTGAGATATATGTACCATTTGTTATGGAACATTTTAAGAAACGAAATAGGCGTATTTCTGCAGAAAATGTCAAGTGGGTCTATGACTTATTCAAAGGACATACATACTACATCCAGCGCACTTTTAATGAATCCTTTGCAGATACAGCCGACAACGAGGAGTGTACACGAGAAATTATTGAAGGTGCTATTGATAATATGGTAGCATATAACGACACCATATTCCGAGAAATTCTTTCGAACATTCCTGAGAAACAGAAGGCTCTGCTATATGCTATTGCCAAAGATGGAGAGGCAACACAAATTACATCAGCGCAATTTATCAAGCGACACGCTCTTTTGTCAGCAAGCTCTGTTCAGGCGGCCATTAAGAAACTTTTGGAGCGAGATATTGTTACTGAAATAAACAAGGTTTATTCGGTAACTGATAAGTTGTTTGCGATGTGGATAAATAGAATGTTTAAATAAATATAGTTTGATATGAAAAGATACAAAGATTGTGCACTCATATGCAATGATGATCAATAACCATTAGAGCTACTTGATATTGTTATGCAAGTCGCTGAAGCAATGGGATATAAAGTAAACAGATATTCAACCTTAAGTGACAGAGATACTCTTGCTGTATATATTCAGGAACAAGGTTTCCCCTATTCTCGTCTGATTATTAGATGTGTTTGACTTAGAGGGTTCACTTGGCAGATTCCAAATAGAAAGTAATCATTTTTGCCATTATACCTGAAACAAAAATATGTAATAAAAAGAGGCTGTGCCAAAATTTTCATTTTGACACAGCCTCCAGCTTTATCAGTGATAGTAAGATAGATTTAGAATGTAGGGTTCATGCCCAAATTGTACATCATAAAAGCATACATATTGGCTTTCTCCTCGACAATTTTGTGACGGGGGCGACCTGCGCCATGTCCGGCCTTGGAGTCGATGAGAATGAGTGTAGGATTGACACCACTGTCGCAGTGTTGGAGTTGAGCGGCAAACTTAAATGAGTGAGCCGGAACAACACGGTCGTCGTGATCGGCAGTAGTAACAAGAGTGGCTGGATAGGTAACGCCCTCTTTGAGAGTGTGTATGGGAGAGTAGCCCAACAAGTATTGGAACATCTCTTTGCTGTCGTCGGCAGTACCATAGTCGCCGGCCCATCCCCAACCGATAGTAAATTTGTGGTAGCGCAACATATCCATCACGCCTACTTGCGGCATAGCCACAGCAAACAACTCGGGGCGTTGTGTCATACAAGCACCTACCAACAGACCACCATTAGAGCCACCATTGATAGCCAATTTTTGAGGCGATGTAAATCCTTGAGCAATAAGGTACTCGGCAGCACCGATAAAGTCGTCAAAGACATTTTGTTTCTGCATCTTTGTGCCCGCAACGTGCCACTCCTCGCCATACTCGTTGCCACCGCGCAAGTTTACATCGACATATATACCGCCTTGCTCCAAGAAGGGTATCATTGTGTCGATAAAACGGGGGTATAGCGAATTGGAGAAGCCACCATATCCATACAGCAAAGTAGGATTGGCACCATTCATTTCCAAGCCCTTGCGGTGAGTGATAGTCATGGGTACGCGAGTGCCGTCTTTGCTGGTGAAGAATACCTGATAGCTCTCGTAAAGGTCGCTGTTGAAGTCGATATCGGGGGCATAATATTTTTCCGATACATTGTTCTCAACATCCAATCGGTACACTGTGCGAGGCATGATAAAAGAAGTGTAGGTAAAGAAAGCCTCCTTCTCGTCCTTGCCTCCGCTGATGCCTTGCAGAGCACCTTGTCCGGGCAAAGCCACTTCGTAGCGTTTCTTGCCATTCATGGTGTAGCAATATAGATGGCTCATCACGTCGATATCATAAGCAGCCAAGATATTGCCGTTGGCAATTTCAATGTCGCTCAACACATAGGGTTGCTCGGCAAGCACTTCTTTCCAATTATTGCGTTGAGCATTGCGAGGATCAACCGAAATGAGTCGATAGTAGGGCGCGTTGTCATTGGTATAGATGAGGAAGCGACCTTCGTTCATGCCTACCACGGTATATTCATAGTCATAGCCTTGAATGATACATTTGATAGGAGCATTGTTGTTGTTGAGCTCTTGTGTGTAGAGTGCCACACCCGATGTGCCGGCGCTCTCTTCGATGATGAGGAAGTTCTTATCATCCGACACGGTAGCTCTTACATATCTTCTTGAGTGCTCGGCATTGCAATATATCTTTTGGTCATGCTCGGTATCGGTGCCCAATTTGTGGTAATATACCGTGTGATACTCGTTCATGGCCGATAGCTCTTTGCCCTTTTCGGGTTTAAACGCACTGTAATAGAAGCCGTCTTTGTGCCAACTTATAGGTGAGAATTTAATCCATTGTATGTGGTCGGGAAGGAGTTGAAGAGTGTTCAAGTCCATAACATATATCTCGTTCCAATCCGATCCGCTGCGTGAGATGGCATAAGCCAAGTACTTGCCGTCGGGCGAAATCTCAACCGAAGAGAGAGCAACCGTACCATCCTCACTCAACGTATTGGGGTCGAGAATGAGTCGAGGCTCGGCATCGAGCGAGGCTTTTTCGTAAAGAACACTTTGATTTTGCTTGCCATCATTGCGATAGAAATAATATTTGCCGTTTTTCTTTGCCGGCATTGTCTCAACGGCATAGCTTGTAATGTCATTGAGTCGGTTGCGAAGTTGGTCGCGGAAAGGAATAGCATCGAGGTACTTGTGAGTAACCGCATTTTGAGCCTCTACCCAGCGGGCAGTAGCCTCAGAAGTGTCATTTTCCAACCAACGGTAAGGGTCGGCAACAGGTACACCCCACAGCGTGTCACACACGGCCGTACGTTCTGTTTCGGGGTAGGTAATCTTGTCACCCGACGAGCAAGCTGTTGCAAGAATTGCTCCCATAATCAAGATAGGTTTGTTGTTCATAATCTACATTTTTTTTTGATGTGTTTTCATTAAGGTAAGTGTCACACCTATATTATAAGGTGTGTTACGAGTTACAAAATTAGTGATTTTTATTTACTAATTTCATATCGGATGCTATGATTTCCCTTTTTTTGATGTGAGTGTAAAGGCTATTATTTGTTAAATCATAGTGTATTTAGCTTTTCTTTACATATTACTACTAAATATAACAAGAAAACTTTTTTGGTTTCTGGAGTTTTGTGTAATTTTGTGGCCTCTTAAAAAATGTAGAAATGTCTGAAGAAACCAAGGACTATATTATAGCAAAGGCCCAGATGTTGTTCTATCGTTATGGCATACGTTCCATAACGATGGATTCGATAGCATCGGAGTTGGGCATGTCCAAGCGTACCTTGTATGAGAACTTCAAGAACAAGGAAGAGCTCATAGTAGAGTGTATGCAACGCGACCGACGTGCTCAAGAGGAAGAGATGTGTCAGATATTGAGTGGCGACCACAACACAATAGAGAAGCTTGTATTGTGTTACAACCGCATCATCTATTATATCAATCGCACAAGCCGTTCCTTCCAGCTCGATATAGAGCATATGCGCTCGAAAGTAACCGAGGAGGCCGACAAATATCGCGAGAAACAATATCAATACATACGCGATATACTGCGCAAAGGAGTAGAGGAGGGGTTGATACGCCTCGACCTCAATCTTGATATTGCAACCGCACTGCACAATCAGCAGATGATGCTCTTTCGCAAGATTAAAGGTACGCCGGTAGATGAATGGAATTATGGCGAAATTTTGGCCGTATATACCAAGATATTTCTTTACGGAATTGTTACAGATAAGGGACGTAAAGTACTCGATGAGATTTATGAACAGATAACACAAACAATATAACAAAATAAAAGGTATGAAAAAGAGATTAAGTTTGTTCATTGCCACATTGATGGTATTGACAACGGTGATGACCACCTCTGCTCAAACAGCAACAAATGCCGACTCGGTGCTCTATCTCGATATGGATAAAGCATTGACAATAGCATTGAGTGAGAACCCGACAATCAAGGTTGCCGATATAGAGGTAAAAAAGAAAGATTATTCAAAGCGCGAAACCATTGCAGGGTTGTTGCCCAAGATCGATGCCTCGGCTTCGTATCAGCGTGCTATCAAGAAGCAACGCATGTACATGTCGGGAGGAGCATTTGATATAGGTGCGATGATGGGCGAATATTTGGGCCCCATCTACAATGCCTTGGGTATTCCTTTTCCCGAATCGGGCGGCTCGGATGACGACGCTGCATCGTCGTCTAATGAGGGCTTTGAGGTAGGTCTTGACAATACCTATTCGATGGGTTTCTCGGCAAGCCTTCCTATCATAGCACCCCAGCTGTGGAAGAGTGTTGAAATAACAGCCATAGACATGGAGAATGCCATAGAGTCAGCACGTTCATCACGCCTTTCGCTCATCAACGAGGTACAAAAGGCCTATTATAATGTGTTGCTATGCCAAGACTCGTATAAAGTGCTGAAAACTCAATATGACAATGCCAAGTTGAATGCCGAGACATACGCCAACCAATATGCACAAGGTACAGCCTCGGAATATGACGTGTTGCGTTCGCAAGTGGCAGTGCGCAATATAGAGCCCACATTGTTGCAAACCGAGAATGCCGTGAAGTTGTCAAAGTTGCAACTAAAGATGTTGATGGGTATAGATGTAGAGATAGAAGTAGTCGTCAATGACAAGTTGGACAACTATGAGAAAGACATGTATCATGTGACAATGAACATCGATCGTTCGCTTGCCAACAATACCGATTTGCGTCAAATGGACTTGCAAACCAAGATGTTGCAAAAGACCGCCACATTGCAAAAGTTTGCCTACATCCCCACATTGGCCGCTCAATTCAACTATAATTGGATATCGATGAGCGATGGTGGCATGTTTGACAATTTCCGTTTCAACCCCTATTCGACATTGGCCATAGCGCTCAATATACCCATCTTCTCGGGAGGCTCTCGCTACTACAAGGTGAAACAAGCCGAGGCTACAGTGGCACAAATGGGCTTCCAACGCGAAAACCTTGAGCGTGCCCTCAATATGCAGGTAGAGGCACAGATAGATGCCATCACCAAGTCTTTGAAACAAATAGACTCGAACAAGATGGGTGTGCAACAAGCCGAGAAAGCATATCAGATAATGCAAAAGAGCTTTGAGATAGGTTCGGCAACATTCGTAACATTGAACGATGCCGAGTTGGCACTTACTCATGCCCGATTGGCCTATTCGCAAGCCATATACGACTTCCTTGCCGGTGTAAGCGATATAAAGAAATTGTTGGGTACTACCGATATAAGCAAGTACGAACCTCAAGAAAATAATAAGTAAAAACAGAATAAGACAAAAAACAAGTTATGAAAAAGATTAATCTTTTCTTCATTGCAGCCGTGAGCATGAGCATGCTCATCGCTTGCTCGGGCAAGAGTGACGAGCAAACCACTGTGGTTGAGAAAGTAGAGACTGTAAAGATTGCCTCTACCTCTATGCAGAATGTACCTCAAACAACGACTTACACTGCTACCGTACAACCCGACAAACGCAACTCTATCAGCTCGTCGATGCCCAGCCGTATTCGCAAAATATATGTTGAGGTAGGCGACCATGTAAAGAAAGGCGAGTTACTTGTTGAATTGGATGCAACAAATATCATGCAACAAAAAGTGCAACTCGACAACATCGAGTTGGAGTACAATCGTGCCAAAGAACTTGTTGCCGTAGGTGGTGCTTCGCAACAACAACTTGACCAAATCACAACACAATTTGAAGCCGCCAAGACTGCCTATAACAACTTGCTTGAGAATACCAAGTTGCTCAGCCCTGTAAATGGTGTCGTAACTGCACGCAACTTTGATGATGGTGACTTGGCACAAGGTCCTATTCTCACCGTTATGCAAATCAATCCCGTGAAGATTGTAATCAATGTATCGGAAAGCGAATTTACCAAAGTAAAGATGGGTATGCCCATAGATATTACATTTGATGTCTTTGGCGATGAGTTGTTCAAGGGTAGAGTGTCACTTATCTATCCCACTATCGACCCCATGACACGCACATTCGGTGTAGAAGTAGAGATACCCAACGGTAGCAATCGTGTTCGCCCCGGTATGTTTGCGCGCGCAACCATAGACTTTGGCGCACAAGAGCGTGTAGTAGTACCCGATCGTGCCGTGGTGAAACAAGCCGGCTCGGGCGACCGCTTTGTCTATGTATATAACAATGACGGAACAGTAACCTATGTCAAGGTAGAGTTGGGTCGTCATGTAGATACTATCTATGAGGTATTGTCGGGTCTTACTCCCGATGCACAAGTAGTAGTAGCCGGTCAAGCCCGCCTCAGTGATGGTGCAAAAGTAAATGTAGTAGAATAACGCAAAGAGTAAGATAACATCTTCTCACTGATAAATAATATCATAAACTATGAGTCTATATGAAGGTGCGGTCAAGCGACCGATTATGACAGCTCTGGTATTTGTTGCCATAGCTATATTGGGACTCTTCTCATTGACGAAGTTGCCTATCGACCTCTATCCCGATATCGAAACCAACACCATCATGGTGATGACAGCCTATCCGGGTGCGAGTGCCGAGGATATAGAAACCAACCTTACTCGTCCGTTGGAGAATGCCCTCAATGCAGTAGAAGACCTCAAGCACATGACCTCGCAATCGCGCGAGAATATCTCATTGATTACGCTCGAATTTGAGTATGGTAATGATATAGATGTGCTCACCAATGATGTGCGTGACAAACTTGATATGGTAGAGTCGGCCTTGCCCGATGCGGCCGAAAATCCCATCATCTTCAAGTTTAGTACCGATATGATGCCTATTCTTATTCTCTCGGTGCAAGCCGAGGAGAGTATGAATGCCCTCTACAAAATTCTTGACGATGCTGTGGCTACTCCCTTGGCTCGTGTCAATGGTGTAGGTTCGGTATCTATATCGGGTGCGCCCAAACGCCAAATTCAAGTATATGTAGATCCCAATAAACTCGAAGCCTACCATCTCACCATCGAGGCCATTTCGGCAGTAATCTCGGCAGAAAACATGAATATGCCCGGTGGCTCGTTTGACATAGGCTCCGATACATACGCTATGCGTGTGGAGGGAGAGTTTACCGATGCCTCGCAAATGAACAATCTTGTCGTGGGTCACTACAATGGTCAGACAGTATATTTGAAAGACGTTGCAACCATCCAAGACTCTATCGAGGAGCGCTTGCAAGAGGCTTACAACGATGGCGTGCAAGGTGCGATGATTGTTATTCAAAAACAATCGGGAGCCAACTCGGTGCAAATATCTGATGCTGTAAAAGCTGCCTTGCCCGACTTGCAAAAGAACCTTCCCAAGGATGTGAAGCTGGGTGTGATTGTAGATACTTCGGACAATATACGCAACACCATCAACAGCTTGTTTGAAACAATCATGTTTGCCATACTCTTTGTGACACTTGTGGTGTTTGTATTCCTTGGTCGCTGGCGTGCAACAATGATTATCGTCATCACCATTCCTCTCTCGCTTATTGCGGCATTTATCTATCTGCTCATTGCCGATAGTTCGCTCAATATTATCTCTCTCTCGGCATTGACTATTGCCATCGGTATGGTTGTGGACGATGCGATTGTGGTATTGGAGAACGTAACAACCCACATCGAGCGCGGTAGCGAGCCCAAGCAAGCGGCTGTGCATGGTACCAATGAGGTGGCTATATCGGTAATTGCTTCGACACTTACACTTATCTGTGTGTTCTTCCCCTTGACAATGATTGAGGGTATGACAGGAGTGCTCTTCAAAGAGTTGGGTTGGATGGTAACCATCATCATGATTGTATCTACCACCATCGCCCTTACGCTCACACCTATGTTGTGTTCGCAAATGTTGCGTTTGCACAAGCGTCGCAACAAGTTGTTCCTTCGTATGTATGAGCCTGTCACTCGTGGTCTTGATGCCTTCGACCGCTTCTATGGCCGCTTGCTCGCATGGGCAACAAGTCACCGCAAGTCGATGATTACCATTTGTGTGTTGTTCTTTGTCGGCAGTGTCTTCTTGGCGCGATTTATAGGTAGCGAGTTTATGCCCGTATCGGACAACTCGCGTGTGAGCGCAGTGTTGGAGATGCCCATCGGTACACGCACCGAGATTACACGCGCATTGGCTCTTGATATAAACAAGCGCTGGAAAGAACTCTTCCCCGAGATAACACGATTGAGCTTCACCGTAGGACAAGCCGATACCGACAATACTTTTGCATCGCTCAATACCAATGGCTCGTATGTGGCAAGTTTCAACATCCGTCTGTGCTCACCCGATGAGCGCGAGCGCAACCTGATGGAAATATGCGACTTGATGCGTAAAGACCTTGCCGAGCACTATCCCGAATTGAAGAAGGCGCAAGTAAACCTCGGTGGAGGCGGTGGCGGTATGGGAGGACAGGCCACTGTCGATTTTGAAATCTATGGTTACGACTTTGCATCAAGTGATACCATAGCCAACTATTTGAGCAGTAAACTTCGTAACATCAAAGGTTGTAGCGAGGTGCGCATAAGCCGCGGAGAATATCAACCCGAATATCAAGTAGAGTTTGACCGTGAAAAATTGGCTCTCTATGGTCTTAACCTCTCTACAGCGGCCATGTACTTGCGCAACCGCATCAACGGCTCCACCGCATCGCTCTATCGTGAGGATGGTGACGAGTATGATATACGCGTTGTGTATGCTCCTGAGTTCCGTACTTCTATCGCCGACATAGAGAACATCCTTGTGTATAACAACCAAGGCAAAGCCGTTCGCATCAAAGATGTGGGTAAGGTGGTAGAGCGATTTAATCCTCCTACTATTGAGCGTAAAGACCGCTCGCGTATCAATACCGTGAGCGCCATTGTGTCGGGTGCGCCCATGAGTGAGGTGGTAGCCGAGGCAACGAAGGTAATAGATACGATGGAAATGCCTGCCGGATTTAGTATCGACTTGGCGGGTAGCTATGAAGACCAACAAGAGTCGTTTGCCGACTTGAGTATGCTCATGGTGCTTATCATCCTACTTGTGTATGTGGTAATGGCAGCACAGTTTGAGTCGCTCAAATATCCCTTCCTCATCATGCTCTCTATCCCCTTCGCCTTGTCGGGTATCATTATCGCTTTGGTAGCAACAGGCGGAACACTCAATATGATGTCGATGTTGGGCGGTATCATGCTTATCGGTATCGTAGTGAAGAATGGTATCGTACTTATCGACTACATTGCCCTCAACCGTGAGCGTGGTATGAGTATTCGTCGAGCTGTAATATTGGGTGGTGAGTCGCGCTTGCGTCCCGTTATCATGACTACCCTCACAACCATCCTTGGTATGATGCCTATGGCACTCAATCATGGCGAAGGCTCGGAGATGTGGCGACCCATGGCATGGGCTGTTGTCGGTGGTCTTACCGTTTCTACCGTTCTTACACTCTTGCTCATCCCCACACTCTATTGTACAGTGGCCGGTGCCGAGGTTAAAGGCAACCGTAAGAAACACCACGAGCATCTGAAACTCAAAGAAGATTTGGGTCTGAAATAATAGAAACCATCCTATACACAACCGACACGCATCGGTGTCGGTTGTGTAAACCCTAAAAAACAAAAGACTATGAAATCAATAATGATAACCTTCGACCAAGCATACCAACATCGCATCATCGATGCACTTGACAAGTATAACTGTCGTGGATTTACATACTTTGAGCAAGTGCAGGGTAGAGGTACCACAACCGGCGAGCCTCACTATGGTAGTCACGCATGGCCCTCGATGTGCTCGGCTATCATATCGATAGTAGAAGACCATCGTGTCAAGCCCATTCTCGACCACTTGCGCCAGATGGACGAGGCGACTCCTATGTTGGGACTTCGTGCCTTTGTGTGGAATATCGAAGACGGTATGTAATAGACCGCTTCACTATTTTTGCTATCACGACTATCCTATGCCATGAGCGATAGGATAGTCGTGCTTTTTATGCACGGTGGTATTCGACTCTTTGATAGAGAGGGTAGCTGCAATAATAGAACACCCGCCTTATTCTCGCAAAGGAATAGGGCGGGTGCGCTGTATTGAAGTGTGAGATAATCAGGGTTGCATGTCGGTAGGACACGACATGAGGAAATAGTTGTTGTTGTTAAATTGGAATGTTCCGGCCTCGGTGGTGTGTACCTTGCGAGTATGGGCGGCGTATGAGCGAGGATTGATCTTGTTGATGAAAGTAGCCATGATGGGGTAGCGGGGACGCATACTTGCCAACGATGCGTAGAATACTTTCTCAAACACGCCTGTTCCGCGCACTTCGGTATCGACACAGATGGGGCCATATTGGTATGAGTTGGTGCGGGTGAGTTTCACGCCGTTGAGCTCATACTCCTCAAGATGCTCTATCATATAGGCAAACAGAGGCCATTCCGACCAATACTCCCACGAAGCAGCGAGCGCAAAGGCATAGACACGACCATTCTCCTTGGCAATGGTTACACCATTTTCCTCAACAATGAGGCGGGTGAGTTGCTCGGTAGTGAGATTGGTTGTTACAAATCCGTTCACCTTATCTTCGGGTGAGATATAATCTACATGGTATCTTTTCAAGAGGGCCACGATGCCATCAAAGTCTTCGAGAGTTGCTTGTACGATTTCCATAAATAATGTGTGTTTGGTTATTGATTGTACGAAGATAAGGCTTGTTGAGTATATAACCAAATGCTTGAGTGTGAAAATAGGATAGGGGATGCAAATTTTTTAGGGTAGAATAGGGTGGTTGTTTCTGTTTTGTATCAAAGTGTTTATATTCAGTTGGTTAAGATGAAATTTTGGCTATTTAACCTCTGCGAGAGTGTAGTGAAGGCAACGAAGTCGTACAATGAGTCGTTTTATCGCAAAATTCCCAAAAACAGACGATTTATATTTGCAAAAGGGTTGTGAACGACGAGATAAATGTTATGATTATAAAACATTAACAATTTGAAAGGCAAACAATGTGTAATGTGTCGGATGTAAATGCAAATAATCGCAAATGCAAACAGGTGTCATTTGTGTTATGTTATTTGTATATGCAAACGCAAATAATACATCTATTATAATAGATTATATGCTATTATAGATAACGTAAATAGCATAAAATAAGGCCAATATAGATATGAATATAAAGTTGATGTGTAAATATAGGGTGGTTGGGTGCTTGTTTTGTGTATTATATGGATATATAAAGTGCTGTATGTTGTTATAAACCAAGTATATAAGATATAAAATATAAAGTAAAATATATTCTATTTTGGTAAGAGGGTGGATATTGCTATGTGGAATTGCACACCCGATGTTTTGTTTTGCAAATGCTTGTTGTGTAAATGCGAATTTGGAATATTGAATTATATTATTTACATTTGCAAATAGTGGAAAAATTGAATGTTAATAGATTTAACTATAATTTTTATGGTAGAAAGGCTCAAATTGTACATAGAAACTAAAGGCATGATTGCGTCGCAGTTTGCCGATGCGATAGGGATGCCGAGGTCGTCATTTTCGCAGTTGCTCACGGGACGCAACAAATCGATAAGCGATGCAACGATAGGAAAAATACATGCAGCATTTCCCGACCTCTCTATTTCGTGGCTTTTGTTTGGCGAAGGTGAGATGTTGGCCCGCATGAGTGTCATGGATGTGCAGCAAGTGCAACAACAATCGCAGTTGTCTATCTTTGGCGAGAATGAAGTATTTGCCGGCAATACCGATGACGATGAGAAATATGGCAAGGAAATAGAAGTTGATAAGCTCTCCCTCGCACAAGGTATGAGTGAGAATAAAGTAGCGAGCGAGCCGCCTGTGTCGTTTTATCACGCAAGACCCATTGCGCATAATAATAATAAGAGCATAAGCAAAATCATGGTATTTTACAGCGACAATACCTACGAAACCTTTATCCCGGAGTGATATTTATATATAATGTGTAGATATTCTCTTAACCTATTGCATTGGGAGTGATATTTTTTGTAAATTTGTGTTGATTTAGAAATCAAACAAAACAAACAACCTCGATATGAAAAAACATATTCTTGACTTGAGGCTTACCGAGAACATACAATTACACTCGGCCTATGCCTTGATGAAATTCTCTCCCGTAGAGGGGCATTTACCCGCCATGTTGCCCGGCCAATTTGCCGAAGTGCTCATTGCCGATAGTACCAATACATACTTGCGTCGCCCTATCTCTATACACAATATAGAGGGTGATGAGCTGTGGTTGTTGGTGCGCAGAGCCGGTGAAGGAACATGCAAGCTGGCCTCGTATGCTGTGGGCAGTGTGGTCAATATGGTGTTGCCTCTTGGCAATACCTTTACAATGCCTGCCGATAGAGAGCATCGTCCGTTGCTCATCGGTGGCGGTGTGGGAGTTGCCCCATTGCTCTATTGGGGTAAGGCACTTGCCCAAGAAGGTATTCGTCCTGCATTTTTGTTGGGTGCACGCAGTGCCGACGACCTCTTGCAGCTTGCCGAGTTTGAGGCCGTAGGCGATGTCTATCTATCTACCGAAGACGGCTCGAAAGGAGAAAAGGGTTTTGTGACACAACACTCGGTGCTCGAAGATAAGTTTTCGTATATCTATACTTGCGGCCCCAAGCCTATGATGCAAGCCGTTGCTCGCATAGCCCGCCAACATAATACTCCTTGTGAGGTGTCGCTTGAGAACCTCATGGCTTGTGGCGTAGGAGCTTGCTTGTGCTGTGTCGAAGATACGGTAGAAGGTCATGTGTGTGTATGTAAAGAAGGTCCCATATTTAATATCGATAGACTCAAATGGTAGATTTAAGCGTAAAAATAGGAAATTTGGAGTTGAAAAATCCCGTGATGACAGCATCGGGTACGTTTGGTTATGGCCTTGAGTTTGCCGACTTTATCGACTTGTCGCGCCTTGGTGGTATCATAGTCAAAGGAACAACACTCAATCATCGCGAGGGCAATCTCTATCCTCGCATGGCCGAGACTCCGTCGGGTATGCTCAATGCCGTTGGCTTGCAGAATAAAGGAGTGGAGTACTTTGCCGAGCATATCTATCCGCAAATCAAGGATATAGACACCAATATGATTGTAAATGTGTCGGGCGCATGTGTCGAGGATTATGTTGCCACTGCCGAGCGTATTGCTTCATTGGAGAAGATACCTGCCATCGAGTTGAATATATCTTGTCCCAATGTCAAGCAAGGCGGTATGGCGTTTGGCACATCGTGTGAGGGTGCTGCATCGGTTGTGAAGGCTGTGCGCAAGGTATATCCTAAGACACTCATTGTGAAGTTGTCGCCCAATGTTACCGATATTGCTTCTATTGCTTGTGCTGTTGAGGCCGAGGGAGCCGACTCGGTGTCGCTCATCAATACCTTGATGGGCATGTCTATTGATGCCGAGCGTCGTCGTCCGCGCCTCTCTACAATTACGGGAGGATTGTCGGGAGCCTGTGTCAAGCCGGTTGCCTTGCGTATGGTGTGGCAGGTGGCCAAGGCTGTCAAGATACCTGTTATAGGATTGGGTGGTATCTCTTCGGCTACCGATGCTATCGAGTTTATGTTGGCCGGTGCAAGTGCTATTCAAATAGGTACGGCCAATTTTATCGATCCGGCTATTACTGTCAAGGTGGTAGATGGCATCGAAGAGTATCTTACCCGTCACGGATTTAAGTCGGTAAGTGACATTGTAGGAGCTCTCGAAATATAACAATCTGAAATAGAAATATAGACGAATAGGGGTGTCGCATTGATGTGATACCCCTATTCTTGTTATGCTTTATTGCAAACTATAAGTACATGCTTGTCGGCTATGGTAGTTGCAAACAAGTATATATTGCCACCATCGCCTGTGCGGAGTTTCTTGCGCAGCTCTACTGCCGATAGCGGAAAGTTGCGAGTGGTGATGTTGCAGACAGGGTATTGCTTGGCAAAAACTTTGCATAAGCTCGACGAGAAAGGCAGTACCTCTGCTACCTTGAAGGTGCGGCCGGCAAAATCATCTACCATACTTGATGAAGTGTAGAGGTGGCTGTTTTTGTGTAATTTTTGTACACCATATTGCGAACATATAGAGCGGAACATCCCGGCCTTGAGCAAGGCTGTGTCGGGCTCATAGAGATAGTTCTCGACGGTGTGTGCCATGGGGCAGGGTGATAGCGGCTCGTCGTCGAAGGAAAAATGTAGCTCTTTGGGTGGGTTGCTATTGCTGAGTATCGAGCAGGTTATGTCGTGCTTGATAGGCTCGTTGTCATCAATATCGGTGTCTATAATGGCAAGAATTTCTTTACATTCGTTGTTGAGCGACACGATATGCAAGGCACAGGGTCTATCTATTTCTTGTCGCAACATGGCTATATCCACCATAGGCGATAGCTTGATTATCAGCCGTTTGCATCTACTCAGTAGCGTGGGCATCATTTCCAATACGTTGGGCTCGCAATGAGCCAAAGCAAACAAGCGTTCTTGCGATTTGCCGCGACGTGCGGGGTCGATAAAAATGGTGTCAAATTGCTCGTTCGTCTGGCTCAAGAATGTATTGCAATCGCTGTTGTGCACTGTTATATGGCTTATACCGAGCGTGTTGAAGTTGTGCCGGGCACAATGACAATAGAGTTCGTTTTGCTCTATATATGTGGCTTTATCGACGCATTGTGACATGTAGTAGGTATCGATGCCCAATCCTCCCGTGAGGTCGCATAGAGAGTTGCCTCGCACAAGGTGTTGTTTGTAAGTAGCGGTTTCTTGCGAAGAGCATTGCTCGGTAGAGAGAGCCGATGGAAATACGATGCGTTCTTGCTGATACCAAGCGGGAATTTTCTTTTCAAGCCGACGATTGCGCACTTCGACTTGTGTAATGGCCAATTCGGTAGAGAAATTGTCTGTCGGTTTAGCCTTTTTTAGGCGCAGGCGATTGGCATCCTCGCCAAGATGTTGCTTGATGTATGCAAAGAATTGCTCGTTAAATACCGGCAGATTGTCCATGGGTGCTATGTATATATGTTTTGTGCAAAGTTAAATTTTTGTTACATTATGTGCAAGCGTTGAGCCTATGAGCGTGATGCCCAAAGCTACAATTTGCGGCCATATCCGGTGTATGCCGTAATGATATTCTCCTCGATTTGTCACATTATATATATAAGCATACTATTTTCCTATAATTAATATTATGTTAAATAGGATATAAGAAATATAAATATGAGGTCGGGAAATATAAATAAGAGATGCCCCACGAGCTTTTCGCTCATAAGGGCATCCCAATGCTTTGTTCAATAGAATAAGACTGCTGTTTATGCACTCTTGAGTCAGCTACATACTTTTTGCTGCAGTTATAGATGTCGAAGGTATTGCACAAGGTTACGTACGTCATCTTCGGTGGTGTCCCACGATGTGACAAGACGCATTTCGCCTATGGACTCGTTCCAATAGTAAAAGTAGTATTTGTCGTGCAGCTTGCGTGACTTTTCGATGGGTATTGTCAAGAACAACTGATTGCTCTCTACGGGTTGTGTAAAGGCAATATCGCTCATTTTGCCCAACTCGGTGGCAAGCAATGCGGCCATATCATTGGCATGAGAAGCACAGCGTTGCCACAGATTGTTGGTGAGAAAAGCCTTGAATTGAGCCGACAAGTAGCGCATTTTGCTGGCTAATTGGCACGATTGTTTGCGAGCATATCGGCCCTCTCCTACCAACTTTTCATTGAAAATTACAACACATTCGGCACCCATCAGTCCGTTTTTTGTTCCGCCAAGGGTGAGTGTATCTATACCGCAAGCGCCCGAAACCTCGTCTATCGACATATTGAGTGCTGCGGCGGCATTGGCAATGCGTGCTCCATCCATATGCACCATAAGTCCGTGACTATGAGCATAGTCGCACAATTCTTTGAGTTCTTGGGGCTTGTATATTGTTCCGAGTTCGCTACATTGGCTTATGTATATAGCTCCGGGTTGAGAGTGATGTTCAACACCAAAGTTTACCATGTAAGGCGCCAACAACTCGGGTGTGAGCTTGCCATCGGGTGTGTCGATGGTGCGAATAAAACAACCTGTACCCTTGCCCGGTGCACCACATTCATCTACTGCAATATGCCCGGTTTCGGCACAAAAGATGATGTGATAAGGGCGTGTCATGAGTTGTAATGCCATGGTGTTGCTACCTGTGCCATTAAATACAAATAGTGGCTCACAAGGTCTTGCAAAGAGTTTTTTTACCAACTCGGTGGACTCAACTGTCCACTTATCATCGCCATAGCCCAACGCATGGCCTTCGTTGGCCTCTATAAGAGCCTGCATCACTTCGGGATGCACACTTGAATTGTTGTCCGATGCAAAACTTTTCATATTTTATTTTTCAAGACATATGTTTCTATAACTGTCCAAATAAACCAGCCCGAAAAGGTAGCTGCCAAGCTGATAAGTACCTCGGGGTTGGTCATCCTATCTCCCATAAACCAATATCCCAGCGCTGCAAGTCCCGTAGTGCACAGAGAGAATACCAACGACTCGATGGTGGCTCTTATGATAAACTTTTTCATGATATATTTATTAATGTGTATATTATCTCATTCTATCACATACCCAATTCCTGACGTAGAAATTGTGCCGTGTAGGTGTTGTGGCGGCATATCTCTTCGGGAGTGCCATGGGCGAGCACCCTACCCCCCTCTCGGCCACCTTCGGGCCCCATGTCTATGATGTAGTCGGCACTCTTTATTACATCCATGTTATGCTCTATCACAACAATCGTGTTGCCCTTGTCGGTGAGGCGGTTGAGAACACCGAGTAGCACGCGTATGTCTTCAAAGTGCAATCCTGTGGTAGGCTCGTCGAGTATATAGAGAGTCTTACCCGTGTCGCGCTTGGCAAGTTCGGTGGCAAGTTTTACCCGCTGGCTCTCTCCTCCCGATAGTGTGGTGGAGGGTTGTCCGAGCTTGATGTAGCCCAAGCCCACATCCTGCAATACCTTTATTTTGTTGAGTACGGTGGGTATGTTCTCAAAGAACTCTACGGCTTGATTGATAGTCATATCCAATACATCGGCGATAGACTTGCCTTTAAATCGCACTTCGAGCGTTTCGCGATTGTATCGTTTGCCTTGACACACTTCGCAGGGTACATATACATCGGGAAGAAAATTCATACCAATGGTTTTGTAACCGTTACCTCCGCAGGCTTCACACCGTCCTCCTGCTACGTTGAACGAGAAGCGACCGGGCTTGTAGCCTCTGATTTTGGCTTCGGGCGACTCGACATATAGGTTGCGGATGTCGGCAAATACGCCGGTATAAGTAGCCGGATTGGAGCGAGGTGTGCGGCCCAACGGCGATTGATCGACGGTCACTACTTTGTCGATATGCTCCAGCCCCTCGATGCGTTCATAGGGTAATGGGTCTTGCAGTGAGCGGTAGAAGCGTTGGTTGAATATGGGTTGCAGTGTGGCATTGATGAGTGACGACTTGCCACTGCCCGACACGCCTGTAACACATATAAAGCACCCCAATGGCAGTGACACGGTGACATGCTTGAGGTTGTGGCCTGATGCGCCATAGAGTGTGATGTGCTTGCCATTACCTGTGCGGCGTTGTGTGGGAACAGCTATTTTTGTAGGGCTTTCGGGTCGCAGATATTCGGCTGTGAGTGTGTGACTATGCAACATATCTTGAGGAGTACCGGCAAATACCACATTGCCACCTAATCGACCCGCCTTGGGGCCGAGGTCTATGAGATAATCGGCTTCGAGCATCATATCTTTGTCGTGCTCTACCACAATCACCGTGTTGCCTATGTCGCGCAACTCTTTGAGCGACTTGATGAGGCGCATGTTGTCGCGCTGATGCAAGCCTATACTTGGCTCATCGAGGATGTATAGTACATTGACAAGTTGCGAACCTATCTGTGTGGCAAGGCGTATGCGCTGGCTTTCGCCTCCCGATAGCGTGGCCGATGCACGGTTGAGGTTGAGGTAGTCGAGTCCCACAGCAACCAAGAAGTGCAGTCGGCTGCGTATCTCTTTTAGAATCTCGGCAGCGATAATGCGTTGTTGCGCATTGAGTTGCTCCTCTACCCTATCTATCCATTGGGCGAGGTCGGCAATATCCATTGTAGCGAGGTCGGCAATATTCTTGCCGGCTATGCGGTAGTGAAGAGCTTCGGTATTGAGGCGTTGTCCGTTACAATCGGGGCATGTTACCACCGATACAAATTGTCCTGCCCACTTTTGAGCCGACGCCGAGGCTTCACTCTGTTGTTGCATCTCGATATATTTTACCAATCCGTCGAAGGTGAGAAAGTAATCGGAGTACCCTTCGGGATCGTCTTTGAGTACAAGTCGCTCGTTGCTACCATTGAGTATCTCGTCGATAGCCTCTTCGGGCAGCTCGTTGAGCGGTGTTTTGAGAGTTACCCCATATCGCTCGCAAATGGCTTCTATTTGCCCGAAAATAAGCGAGCGTTTGTATTTGCCCAAGGCCTCAATGCCACCGTTGTATATCGACTTGGTCATGTCGGGCATGAGTTTATCGCGGTCGATTATATTGATATATCCCAGACCCTTGCAACGATGGCAAGCACCCAAGGGTGAGTTGAATGAGAAGTTGTGCGGAGCCGGCTCGCTATAAGAGAGTCCTGTTGCGGGATCCATCAATGCACGACTATAGTGTCGTATCTCGTTGGTATCGGCATCAAGCACCATGATAAGGCCGTCGCCCTGCTTCATGGCTGTGCGCACACTGTTTTTCACCCGTTCGCGATCTTTGTTCGATACGATGAGTTTATCAACAACCAATTCTACACTGTGGTTTTTATATCGGTCGAGCTTCATGCCCTGCAGTATCTCGCACATCTCACCATCTACCCGCACCGAGAGAAAGCCTTTGCGACGCATCTGCTCAAAGAGTTCTTTGTAGTGACCTTTGCGATTGCGTACAAGAGGTGCAAGAATATAGGTTTTGCGACTTTCGTATTTCGAGATAATGAGTTCGAGAATTTGTTCCTCGGTATATTTAATCATCTTCTCGCCCGATAGGTATGAGTATGCCTCGCCAGCACGGGCAAAGAGCAGACGCAGAAAGTCGAATATCTCGGTGGTAGTACCTACCGTCGAGCGAGGATTGCGATTGGTTGTTTTTTGTTCGATAGAAATGACAGGGCTCAATCCGGTGATTTTATCGACATCGGGTCGTTCGAGGTTGCCCAGCATATTGCGAGCGTATGCCGAGAATGTTTCAATGTATCTACGTTGTCCTTCGGCAAATATCGTGTCGAAAGCCAACGAAGACTTGCCACTGCCACTCAATCCCGTAATGACGGTGAGCGAGCGACGAGGTATGGTTACATCTATGTTCTTGAGGTTGTGTACACGAGCGCCATACACCTCTATTTTTTCTTCCTCTTTGACCATCATTCTACTACCCAATTTTTGTCGTAAGTCACATATTGTCGTTTGTTGTTGTAGTACATATCCTCCTTTATAGGAATGAGTACCTTGTAGAGTTTCCCACTCTTATCGGGCAAGGTGCGCGAGCGCAACCAAGGGTTGAAGTCTTTGAGTTGTTTATAAGTAATACCCTGTTTCTTGGCCCATGCGGCAAGGTCGTCGATAGTAGAGGTAACCTCTACGGTTGTAGTGCGTATGGGCTGATAGAGTTGTCGGCTTTTTATCTTAAATCCGTACTTGGCAGGATTTTCAAAGACAAGTTTGGTAGCCAATATCCTGAATACATAGCGAGATGTTTCATCTACCAAATACATATCGAGTGAGCTCGATACACCTTGTTGCTCGCGTTCACGTTCCACACGTTGCATGCCGGCATTGTATGATATGGCTGCATCTACCCAACTGCCATATTTCTTATAGGCATTATGCAGATAACGGCATGCCGCAACGGTTGCTTTTTCGAGGTTGTAGCGCTCGTCGATGTCGTTGTTTACTTCCAATCCATACTCCTTGGCCGTTGCCGGCATAAACTGCCACATACCGGCAGCTTTGGCGGGCGACTTGGCAAGCGGGTTGAAAGCGCTCTCGATAGCTACCAAATAGATAAAATCGGCCGGTATTTTCTCGCGCTTGAGTATGGGGGCTATTATAGGTATGTAACGATTGGCACGCTTGATGGTGAGCATGGTGGTAGCGTGCATGTAACAGGCAGTTGTAAGTTCGCGCTCTATCCTTTCGTACATGTCATAGCGAGTGAGGTCTATCGTTTCGCCGGCAAAGGTCATTGATTGCGGAATGTCGGGCAAACGATATTCTATATCGAAGTTCTCTTCGTTGTTGCGAGCGGTTGATGTCATAGATACACAACCATATAGCAATATAACGGAGATAGAAATGATTTTGATGAGTTGTCGGGAAGTCATATTGGTAGGGTGTTATTGATTGTTTTCGTTTTCGTTATTGTTTTTCTTTGAGCGCATGAGGTTGATGTGTCCGTTGCGCTTGTATTCTACCCCGTCGGCGCCACGAGCTTCTATAACATAATAATAGACGCCGGGCGATGCCAATCGGCCACCGTGCGTGCCATCCCAACCTTCGCCGGGATTTTGTGTATGGAACATCTCAACGCCTTGTTTGTTGAATATCCAGCAACGAAATTCGACAAGCGATTTGAATGCCACGCGCCACTCGTCGTTTTTGCCATCGATTGTGCCGGGAGAGAAGGCATTAGGTATCTCCAACATTGATGTTCCTATGGTTACCACCATCGGGTCGCACTCATAAATGCAGCTCTCGTTGTTGCTCGATACGACGAGTCGCACATAAGTCGTGCCTTCTTCTCGGAAGGTATAACGCAAGAGTTCGTCGGTATAACGATGTGTAATTGTATTGAAATTGCCATCGCTTGCAAATTGCCACTCGCAATGAGTGACCGCATCGGTGTAGTGTGCGCTAAACTCTATCTCGGCAGGAGCCGAGCCTCCCAGATTGGATGGCTGACGGTCTATTTCGTTCAAATCTTCTCGGTAGGTCTGTGTGGCTTGTGCTTGCGCTTCGACGGCCACGGTTGTGTATTCGGGCGTTTCTACCACTTGTTCCATATCCCATGCCCTCAAGAAACAATCGCCACTCACGGCAAAGATGGTATTGCACAGGGGTGCCGCTACGGGATATGTAGCAGAAAACTGGTTGAGCGAAATTTCTTGTGATATCTCGTCGTATTGCATCAACTCTTCGTTCCATTGCAATGTGTTGTATGATATGACGATGTCGCGTTTAAGCTCGTGTGGCATCATGCTGTTGAAGGCATAGTAGTTCATTACATTACCTTGTCCGTTTATCTCCAATGTGACAACATCGCACGCCGCACCATTATCTTGTACGGCCAACGACGACAAGTCGAGTTGATGCTTGATATAGTCTATCACATATATGTAATAGGGTGTGTCGCCATCCATCACCACATAGCCACACTCGCTGTGTGTGAGCGGAATAGTAGAAGAGCGCCCTACTTGCTCTGATGGCAGTGGTGTGAGCACATCCTCGTATGTGTACCATACAATAGGATTGTTGGAGCGTGACTCGTACTTGATTGCTTTGTCGGCTGTTCCATACACTACATACACGGCATTGATGCCCGATGTCGAGCGATAATCTTCGTAGTATGCGTAGGACAACTCATTGCCTCCTACAATCGATAACTTTTGTGCCGATGTCAATGCCGATACCGATAGGAGTATGATGCCGGCTACAAGACGATATAACGATGATATATAGTTCATTTTGCAATACTTTATTTATTTAACGCAGCGGGGTCATAAATATTGAATGACAAGATACAAAGTTAGTGATTTTATTTCATTTGTGCCTCCTAAAGTATGATAAGAAAAATATGTGCCCCGCAAAAAAAAGATTTCTCTCTTTGATATCGAAATATGAGTTGGATGTAGATATATACCTATGAGGCCGATGCCCGATAGGGATATAAAAGCGACAAAAATTGTCTATTGCTCGGAGGTGTATTGCAAGGTAGGCGATTTATTTGTAACTTTGTCGGGAATATTCCTTTTGACAAACAGCAATGTGATATGAATATAAAAACCATCATAACATGCCTATTGTGCAGTATTGCACTCGTAGCATCGGCACAAATAGAAAATCTGCCTCGCAAAACCCTCAATGGCAAGGAGTACTATGTATATAAAGTTTCGAGAGGCGAATCGTTATACTCTATATCAAGAAAATTTAAAATCTCGGAGAGTGATATTGTAAAGTACAACCCCTCGGTTAAGAAAGGATTGAAGAGCGATCAGATGCTATTTCTCCCTATTGATGATGATGCCTTGACAGAAGGAAGTGCGTCGGAGAGTCTATCATTTGTGCACACGGTGCGTCGTGGCGAGTCGCTATATGCCATTGCCAAGATGTATAATGTGACGATAGATGCAATCAAAGACCTAAACCCCGGTGTTACAAGTCGCTTGGATGTGGGTGACAAGCTGAATATCCCGCAAAAGGATAAAAAACAGGCGCAAACACATACGACCGTTGCCGAGTCGGGCAATGCTGCATCTGTCGAGAAAAAAAATGCAACGACAAACGACTATCTCTTTCATACAATCGTATCGGGCGAAACACTCTATGCCATATCAAGCAAATATGGCGTGACAGTGAAGGAGATTATCAAGGCCAATCCCGGCATAAAACCCAACAAGCTCTATAAAGGCTCGGTGATACGCATTCCTGTCAAGGAGGCGGTTGTAGAGCAACCGATAGCACAAAGCGATACGATAGCGACGGTTGAGGAAGCACCCCTATCGATTGCCGAAGAAGTGATATATGACACCTATATAGTCAAGAAGAGAGAAACTTATTATAGCATTGCACAGAAACTTGGTATCTCGCAAGAGGCGTTACGCGAGGTCAATCCCGGTGTGCGTGTGGTAAAAGAAGGTATGACAATAAACCTCCCCAAGCAACCCGCCGAGGAAACAGCCTCGATGGTGAGCAGTGAGGAAAATACAAGTGAATACTTGGATAACGTATATGCTCAACTCTACGAGAAAAAAGATGCCGACAATATCAATGTTGCTGTTATATTGCCCTTTATGCTCAATGAGAACGAGGATAACATCAAGTCGTCGTTATATACCGAGTATTATCAAGGATTCTTGCTTGCTGTCGATAGTCTTAAACGTCAGGGCTATTCGATAAACGTGTATGCCTATGATAGTGAAGACTCGATAGAGGTAGTACAACAAATACTTCAAGAGGAGCATATGCCGGCCATGCACCTCATTATTGCACCTGAAGATGATGAGGCTATAAATCTTATTGCCGACTTTGGTGAGAAATATGACATCAATGTCGTAAATACATTCTCGTTGAAAAATGAGAAAGTAAATACCAATGCGCGTGTATTCCAGACCAACATCCCCGGCTCTTATCTCTATGCCGAGTCGGCTTCGTTGTTTGTCAAAACATTCAATAACAAAATGATTGTTTTTCTGCATAACAAAGATGCAGAAGAACAGGAAAATGAGTTTGTTACTACCCTCAAAGAGGAGTTGGACAAGCATAACCGAAGCTATAAAACCTGCGAATATAGTACGGTGCTGAATGCCGGTGACTTGCGAGGCATTATAGGCGAGCCTGCTGTGGTATTTGTGCCCACGTCTAACAAGAAAGAGGCTATGGTAACGTTGCTTGCAGGTCTTGAAGAGTTTGTCAATAAAACTCCCACATGCGATGTGTCGCTCTTTGGCTATCCCGGCTGGGTGCCCCAAATATCGAAGAATGTCAATCGCCTGTATAAGCTCGATACCTATATCTTCTCACGTTTCTATACCATTCCCGACGATGCCATGCTCTATGACTTCAGCATCAAGTATCTGTATTGGTATAACGAAGAGATGAAAAATGCGAGTCCTCGTTATGCTATATTGGGATTTGATACCGGCTTGTACTTTATGAATGCCATTGCCAAGTATGGCCCCAACTTTGCCAACTATGATGTGCCTGTGGGCGACAATACGATACAAACAGGATTTGAATTTGAACGTATAAGCAACTGGAGTGGTTTTATCAATAAGTCATTCTATTTTGTGCATCTATCGCCCGATATGAAGATAGAGAAAATAACCCCCTGAAAGTATGATGCGACGACTTCTTATACTACTCACCCTATTGCTGTCGTGCGGCTTATTGGCGATGGCACAGGTGCGCGACCCCAACTTCAAGCGCGAGTTGCTGGTGGGTGTCAAGGGCGGTGTTTCTATACCGAGTGTTGCTTTTTCGCCTAACATCGAGCAAAACACATGGGTAGGATATACCGCAGGCGTGGCATTGCGATATACCGAAGAGAAGATTTTTGGTCTTATTGTCGAGGCCAACCTTACGCAACGAGGATGGGATGAGTTGTTTGAGCAAGACCCATATCAATATCGTCGTACACTCACCTACCTCGAAGTGCCCTTTATGACACATATCTATTTTGGTAGTGATAAGTTTCATGGATTTGTCAATCTGGGACCTCAAATAGGTGTGAAGATAGGCGAAGATGTGACAAGCAATTTTGATACGCAAGCACTCCCCTCATTCAGCAACCCCAACACCATCAAAGAGTCATATACCTTGCCTGTAAAGAATATAGTAGATTATGGTATAACCGGCGGATTGGGTGTAGAGCTACGCTTCAATCGCAATATTATAGTTTTGGAGGGGCGTTATTATTTTGGCTTGGGCGATATGTTTGGCAATAACAAGTCGGATGTGTTCTCCGGCTCATCGGCTCATCGTGGATTTCTTGTCACACTCTCATACATGTTTGATGTGTGGAAATAACGATTGTTATTCCTCCCGAACAATCAGTGCATAATCTTGAATATCATCTCGCGCAACATCTCCCCCTCGGTGGTGTTGCTTGTAGCACCTATACCCTTGGAGCGGGCATCGTATTGTCGCAGTAAGGCAATAACGTCGATACACTTGAAGGCATTGTAGTTGCGCAAGGCTGTGATATAGTCGCGAGCTTGGAATGTCGAGCGCAACTTGAGTTCTTGCATCAAGCCTTGCTCGCTCTTGTCGGGTGCAAAATAGGCTACAAGAAGATTGGCGAAGAAACCAAAAAGAACACTGATTGTAACAATCATGGGGTTGTTCTTGGGGTTGCGTTCAAAGTAGTTTACTATCTGATTGGCTTTGAATACATTGCGTGTGACGATAGCATTGAGCAACTCAAAGTTGTTAAAATCTTTACTCACGCCTATGTTGCGTTCGATGTCGTCGGGGGTAATGCGTTTGTTACCCTCTCCCATCGATATGCGCAACTTGTCCAACTCGCTTGTAAGGCGGTTGAGGTCGCTACCGATATAGTCGGCCAGCATTTGCAAGGCTTTGAGTTCTATTGTCCTGCCACTATCGGCAACATAGTTGTTGATGAAAGTAGGCAGTTGGTTGTCGTATAGCTTCTTCGACTCATACAGCACACCTACATGCTCTATCTCGCTCAATATTTTCTTGCCCTTTACCGTGCCATGCTTGTGGTTGATGACAAGCACCGTGCTTTCAAGAGGTTGTTTGAGGTAGAACGATAGCAACTCGATATTGGGTATTTGTTGCGCCTCTTTTACTACGACAAGTTGTCTGTTGGCCATCATGGGGTAACGTTTGGCAGCATTTACCACCACGCCATAGTTGGCAACATCGGTGCCGTACATAATGGTCTGGTTGAAGTCGCGCTCGTCATCGGTGAGTGCATGCTTGATAATGGCATCGGTGATGAGGTCGATAAAATAACTCTCCTCACCCATCAAGAAATAGACGGGCTTGAAGTTGCCACTGCGTATGTCGCGCAGTATGTCGAGATATTGATTTGCGTCTTTCTTTGCCATGTTGCAAAAGTTTCACCTTATTATTTGCACAAAACCGATGATTGATGTAATTTTGGGTAAAATTACACATAAGATTACGAACACGCAAGTTTTTGAGGAAAGATGATAGCGCTGAATTTGCCCTCCTACCCCTATCGCCTTCGTCGCAAGGCCGATGGCAACATAGCCATCTGGGATGCTATGCGCCGTAGATATGTTGTATTGACACCCGAGGAGTGGGTGCGTCAGCACTTTGTGGCTTTCCTTGTGTCGCATAGAGGTTACCCGGCCGGTCGCATAGGCAATGAGATTTCGCTCTCACTCAACGGCATGCCTCGCCGATGCGATACGATTGTGTACGATGCGCAAGGCCTCCCCTTGATGCTTATAGAGTATAAGGCACCTCATGTAGCTATCACTCAAGATACCTTCGACCAGATAGTGCGTTACAATTCGCAGTTTTGTGTGCCCTATATAGTAGTTTCCAATGGGCTCACGCACTATTGTTGTCACATCGACTACACATCGCGCACGCACACCTTCCTGCCCGACGTACCCATGTACGACGACATGATGCGATAAAATAATTCTTATATATTACATCGCATATCCCATACCCCATTTAGGACTTTATATAGGACACAAGGATATATAATAATGGTATATAATCTTTTGTTTTAATAAAATCTCCTTTTGTCCGCACGATTTTTATCAAAATGCTATATACACAACGTAGGCCGTGCCATATATCCGGCACAGCCTACATCTTACTTTATTATAAATCTATTTAGGGTAACGTGTTTTACAAAGCTACTTTCACAGCTGCATCGGCCACTTTCACTACATACACAGCATCGGTGGGCATGGCTATGCGCATGGAGTCGCTTGTGGCAAATATTGTGCGCAATAATATGCCATCTATTGCATATATGGCTATGCTTTCTCCCGTATGACAACCAACGATAACAATATTGCCATTCATTCCGTATATATCTACATTTGATTGTTGTGGATGACGTACAGTTGTAGCTATATTGAAATCAGGTTTGATATAAGCATCAGACAATAGTAAGGGCGTTGTGTATATACCATTAATATCGGCAGTGATCTCATTGCCATTAAAAACAATAGTATTCATGATGTATATACTGTCATCTGCAGACTTTATTTTAAAGGATTGTTCTGAACCAATCTCTTCAAAAACCGTCACTGTATTGCTCTCGGAGTTAATTATTGTGAGTTTTATTTCGTCATCAGGTTCTGCATTTTTAATAAGATGGGCAGTTTCTTTTTCTTGAGATATTTGAGCATATTTTACCTCTATTTGTGCATCGGAGATTAATGCGGGTGTATTATATATACCATCTATTACTTCTGCACTTACATCAACCCCATTGTACATTACTGATTGTAATTCATATTTTGTAATATCAATAGGTTCAAATAATAACTTTTGAGTTGAACCATAATTTTCATAGAGAGTAAGTGTACTATACCACGAATTGACTATTTCTAACTTAATAGGCTCATACATATTTGTAAACTCATTCCAATATTCAGCCGTAGAATAGCTCTCTTGAGTATTGGCGGGTATATGCAATGGTATAGTGCGATCTATGCCGTTAAATGTAGATACATCAATAACAGGAGGAGTAATAGCATTGCTCTCAATATATTGTAATGCATCACAACCATTAAATACATCAGCTCCTATTGAGGTTATATTGGCAGGTATTGTTATATGGTCAAGACTCTGACAGTTGTAAAAAACGGAGTCACACATTTGCGTTACACGGTTAGGTAAAACAACCTTATTAAGGTTAATACAACCACTTAATAGTTGGCTTCCTAAAGATATACCTTCTTCAGCTACAGTACGATAAGGCGATTTGTTATTATTCAACGTTCTCATGGGAGCATTGGGCATTTCGCTACTATCATCATCTATTATAAATGTTGATAAATTATCACAACCTCTAAATGCACACCATCCGATAGTGGTTATAGTACTTGGGATAGCTACATCTCTTAAATTTGAGCAATTTTGGAAGGCCAAATCTCCTATAGAAACAATATTATCTGGAATCTTCACAGATGTCAGTCCTGTACAAGATGTAAATGCCCCGTACTCTATTTGAGTAACACTATTGGGAATGCTGATCTCTGCTAAATCGGTACACTCCCAAAATGCCTGCCGACCTATCGAAGTGACACTATTGGGAATTATTGTATTTTTACATCCTACTATTAAGGTATTGCTTGCAGTTTCGATAATTGCATTACAATTATCACGCGAATTATAATAAGGATTATTCTCATCTACGATAATAGATGTTAAGGCCGAACAACCCATAAAAGCCCATTCGATATACGACACACCTTGGGGTATAAAAATAGATGTCAAATTGGTATTAGAAAATGCCATGTAACCTATTGAAGTTACATTTTCCGGTATCGTTATTTCTGTTAAAGCCGTACAACCTTCAAATACGTTCGGACCTATTTCTGTAATACTATTGGGTAAACTAACAGACCTTAAACCGGTACAACCATTGAATGCGTTCCATCCTATTGAAGTTACACTCTCTGGTATTACTATTGAAGTTAATTGGGAAGAAGCACGGAAAGCATCTCCTTCGATTGAAGTAACATCGTATGTATATCCTCTATATGAAACAGTAGATGGTATTACGATATCTCCTTTATAATATTCTAAATAATTTTCTTCGCTGTAGTAGAGTCCGGCTAATGAAACTGCAACACTTTCTTTTTGGGCGGTCACGGTATAATAAATACCATCAGCCTCAAACTTACAATAATCCGGAAGTGATGCACTCTCTACAATATTAGTAAATTCTTCCCAATAATTGGCTGTAATATATGTTTTAGCACAACCTTCCAATACATAGATAGGAAGAGTTCTATCAACACCATCAAATGTGTTTTCATTTGCCAAGGGAGGCTTTGTCGATTCTAAACGTAAGAGTGTTATATCATTACATCCTCTAAAGGCATAATTGTCTATCGATGTTACTGTATAAATAGTGCCATTATAAGTCACTGTATGAGGTATATATACTTCTCCGGAATATTCATCTTGCACTGCATCATAACTATTACCTTCAAATGTAACGGTAACCTCATTATTAGCTGTTACTTTATAGTAAATATTTTCTACTTCAAATTTTGCACCTATTTCAGTGTCGGCAATAGGTAATACATTGGTAAACACACTCCAGCCGTCGGCCGATTTATACGATTCTACACTTTCCATGGGTACATAGAGAGGTGTCTCGGTTGCATCATAAAATGAAAATGCAAAACTCGAAATTGCCGGAGGTGTCTGATTGTTTACGATTATTTCTTTTAACGGTATTATAAATTCAAAACTACTATTATCAAAATAACCCACATTAAAAGCGGCATCATCAATCTGTATAACACTGCTCGGGATTGAAACTGATTTTAATTTACACTCACTAAAAGCTCCTTGTCTAATATATTTAACACCCTCGGGAATAATGATAGAAGACAACTCGGTACCACTAAATGCATAATCACCTATCTCTTCAACACTACCGGGAATTATGGTAGATTTAAGACCACAAATCAAAGTATTGCTCTCGGTTTGAATTATAGCATTACAATTTTCTCGTGAATCATACACTGTATTATCTTTATCAACTTCTATACTTATCAGATTAATACAACCTTGAAAAGCATTATTGGCAATATAATTAACATTTTGAGGTATTACCAAAGAAGTCAGGCCTACACAGCCATAGAAAGCATTATCTTCAATCGAAGTTACTCCCTCGGGTATTACCAAAGATTTTAATGTGGAACAACCATTAAACATACCAAAAGGTATGGTTGTAACAGATTCGGGAATATTCACTGTTATTAAATTCCAACAAGAAGCGAAGGCTTGATACCCTATCGAAGTTACGCTATTGGGGATGTTTACTGATGTTATAAGATTATATGCAAATGCATCATCACCTATTGACGTTACCTGAAACTCATATCCTCCAAAACTAACCGTTGCGGGAATTATAATATCTCCTACATAATTATTAAATTCTCCACTCCAATTACCTTTATAAGTTACGGCAAGAGTACCACAATCTATATCTGTAACATTATAATATATTCCATCAAGTTCAAATTTTGAATAATTATATAATGCTACTTTGATATTTGTAAAATCGTTCCAGTGTTCTGCGTTTATATACAAGTTATAACTATTTATATCAACAACATACACTGCTATTGTTTTGTCAATACCAACAAATGTATTTTCTCTAACAGCCGGAGGTGTTGTAGAATTTACTCTTACTTCGTATAAAGCAGTACACCCTTCAAAAGCGTAGTCTTCAATAGAAGTAACACTTTCAGGAATAGTTACAGATGTCATACCGATACAATCAGCAAATGCATACTCAGATATTGTAGTAACATTGTAAGTTGTGCCATTGTATATTACCGTTTGAGGTATAAGTATATCGCCTTCATATTTATTGGTGTTACTTTCAACAGCAACACTCATATTTACATTATCAATAATTCTATATTTTATACCCGATACATCGAATTGCGAAATTTCAATAATATTGGTAAACTCACTCCAATAGTCGGCAGTTCGATATGCATTTACACTTCCTTTGGGTACATAAACAGGTATGTTTTTATCGACCCCTTCAAATGTACCGGAATAAGCTTTAAAAGGTTCAATAGCTCCGCTTGTAATAGAAGATAGATTATCACAATCGGTAAAAGCAGATTTTCCTATACCAACAACAATAAAAGTACTATCATTATATGTTACTGTTTGCGGTATTACTATATCGCCCGAATATTTACTATTGCCATTAATCAACTCCAAAGTATGTTTTTCCTGATTTATTATATCAAAATATAATCCATCAACTTCAAAAGGAGTTTTTTCAACTATATTAGTAAATTTGCTCCATATGGGATTGCTTTTATATGCGCAAGAACGACCCGGTGGAACAATCAGTGGAGTAGATTTATTAACACCATCGAATGATCTTTCGTCTATTGAAATGAATGGGTCTAAAATATCAACAGTAATAGATTTTAATGTCAAGCAACCACTAAACGCTTCATCACAAATATAATAAACAGATGATGGTATTGTTAAGTGTTCAAGATTAGAGCAACCTTTAAATGAAGCACTTCCAATATAGAATAACCCTTCAGTAAAAATAATTTCAGTTAATCCGGAACAATCCAAAAATGTCTCGGGGGCAATCTCAAAAATAGCACCGGGGATTGTAATATATTTCAAACCACTGCAACCTGTAAAAGCTGCAGCACCGATATAAGTTATACTTTCGGGTATAGTAATTTCGGTCAGTCCTATACAATTACTAAAAGCATATTGACCAATGGATTGAACATCCTCCGGTATTATTGTATTTGAACATCCTAATACTAATGTACTTGAGCCTGTGTTGATTATTGCATTGCAGTTATAACGAGAGTCATAACTGATATTACCATCTTCTACTATTATAGAACGTAAACCGCTACATCCATAGAATGAATTTTCTGAGAGATAATAAAGATTTTGAGGTATAGTTAGTGAAGTTATTCCGGTGCAACCAGAAAATGCATATTCGCCTATAGCTATACTTGTATTAGGAAAAATTACTGATGTCACATTACTACAATTAATAAAAGCTCCATCGCTAATTCCTGCCACATAATAAGTTTTTCCATTATAATTTACTATGTCGGGAATTACGACTTCACCGGCATACTCATCTATTTGAGTATCAAAATCACCTTTAAAAGTGACAGTGACTGAATAGCTGTCGATAATGTTGTAAAAAATCCCATCAACCTCAAAGTCGTGGGCATAGACTTCGATACTGCACAATAGGCATGCAATGGCAAGTAGCGATTGTAATAATTTTGTCTTCATTTTTGTTGGGTATTAGAGTGAATAATTATTGCAAAGTTTCTTGAGTGTCCTTCCAATCTCCCAACTTGGACATGATTTGTTCTTGCTTTCTGTCTTGCTGACAATAGGATATAAAAAAGGTGTGGAGATTGCACCGTCTTATCTTAAAGTCAGGCCTTGGCGTACCTATGCAACAGACAAGACAACAGCCCCACACCGGATATGCCTATAGAACTACCATGCGGTAGCAGTATAGCCAACCGATGTAGGTGCTATTGCCTATCATCTTCGTTGCATTACAAACCGCCAAGTTTGACTTTAGAAGATAATATCAATAACACCTAATTATATAAAATACAATGCAGGGACTGTCGCTACAATCCGAATTTGCATTGAATTACAAAGTTATGAAATTAATAATAAGAATTGCAATAATTGTGCAAAAAAATAATTAACCAACTTATGTAACCATTTGAAAAACGTGAATTTACATCCCTTTTTCGTTTTCCCGCCTTCGATGTCAGAAAGATGCCTGCACCATGGCACTATATACCTTTGGCACTCGTACGAGATTACTCTATTTCGGGGCATGAAGCCTCTCAATCAGTACTTAGCACATTGTTTTGCCCTGTGGTACCCTCAACAGTGTCATACCCATTCTGCGAGCATAGAGGCATGAATATGCCAACGCGCGACAGACCTACTATAGAATCTGTCGCGCGTGCGTACTTTTAAAGAATGAGGGAGTTTCTATTGTGCCCTATTTAGGCCTTTATCTCTACCTCTTCTTTCATGTCAAGTTCGTTGCGCTCGCGGTCGAAGAAGCGATATTCGAGCAAAGCGAGCGATTGGTCGGGAATGATTTTGAAACGGAATGAATATTTGGCTTTCCATTTCCATTTAAGGGAGAACAAGCCTCCCTTGTCGAGATAGGCTGCTACATAAGGATGCACATGTAGCGTGAAGTCGGGTTTCTTGAGTTTGAGTACCATATATGCAATCTTGTCCTCAAGACGGTCGGTGAAGAGCATAGATGGTTGTATGATACCTTTGCCATGACAGGTAGGACACTCCTCGCTTGTGGTGATGTCGAGTGCCGGACGTACACGTTGGCGGGTAATCTGCATGAGGCCAAATTTGGTAAGCGGGAGAATGTTGTGACGGGCACGGTCGTTGGCCATCAATTCGCGCATGCGGTCGTATAGTCGTTGGCGGTTGTCGGCATCGGCCATATCAATAAAGTCGATGACAATGATGCCTCCCATATCACGCAGACGCAGCTGGCGGGCTATTTCTTCGGCGGCATTGAGGTTTACTTCTATGGCGTTGCTTTCTTGGTCGGTGGCGTTCTTGGAGCGATTGCCACTGTTTACGTCTATGACATGTAGCGCCTCGGTGTGCTCTATGATTATATAAGCACCACTCTTGAAGGATACAGTTTTGCCAAACGACGATTTTACTTGTTTGGTCAGCCCAAAGTTGTCGAAAATGGGCAATTCGCCATCGTATTGCTTAACGATGCCGGCCAATTCGGGAGCTATGATGCTGACGTAGTTGTGAATTTGCTGATATGCAGCACGATCGTTTACATAGATACTCTCAAACGATGGGCTGAAAATATCACGCAACATACCCACGGCACGGCTTGTTTCTTCATATACAAGAGCGGGGGCTTTTTCTTTTTTGCGGGCACACTCTATGCTCTCTTCCCAGCTTTTCACGAGCGACTTCATCTCGTTATTAAGCTCGGCTACACGCTTACCTTCGGCAACGGTGCGCACGATAACACCGAAATTTTTCGGTTTGATGCTTTGGATAAGTTGTCGCAATCGGGCGCGTTCTTCGCTCGATTTTATTTTTTGAGATACCGATACTTTATCGGCAAATGGTATGAGCACCAAGAAACGACCGGCAAATGATATTTCGGCAGTAAGTCGAGGCCCTTTGGTAGAGATGGGCTCTTTGGTGATTTGTACCAATATTTCTTGACCTACAGAGAGTGCATCGGCTATGGTCGATTCTTTCTCAAGAGGTTTCTGCATGGTGAATTTCGACAAGGCAATGTTTTTCTTACCCTCGCCACGTTGTGTTTTGGTATATACGGCCGAGGTGGTGAAGTATGGACCCAAGTCGAGATAATGCAGAAAAGCATCCTTTTCGTAACCTACATCGACAAATGCAGCATTGAGACCCGGCATCAACTTTTTGACACGGCCAAGATAGATGTTTCCTACCGCATACGATATGTTGTGCGGCTCTTTTTGCAACTCTACAAGACGTTTGTCTTCGAGCAGTGCAATGGAAACCTCTTTGGGTTGTACGTCAATTACGAGTTCCGATGACATATTATTTGTATTGGGGTTACTTGTTAGGGGTATTGTTGTAGGCTATCCCCTATTGAGCCGGTGTAGAAAATCAAGAAAAGAACAAACTTAATGACAAAACTATCAATAAGTTTGTTCTTTTTCGACGATTGCATTTTGAAAGTTTGGTCAATCAAAAGAATAGAAATAAATTATTTCTTCTTATGACGATTCTTTCTCAGTCTTTTTTTACGTTTGTGTGTGGCCATCTTGTGACCTTTTCTTTTCTTACCGTTAGGCATAGTTGTATATTTTAAGTGTTCAAAAATTAATTTTCTATTATTTTACCTCGTTCATGAAAACTTTGGCAGGCTTGAAAGCGGGGATGTTGTGAGCGGGGATGATGATAGTAGTTTCTTTTGAAATGTTGCGAGCTGTCTTTTGCGCGCGTTGTTTTACGATGAAGCTACCAAAACCTCTCAAATATACATTTTCGCCTTTGCCCAATGAGTCTTTCACTGTTTCCATGAATTTCTCGATTGTTTCAAGAACTACTGTCTTTTCAATACCTGTACTTTTCGAAATCTCGTTTACGATGTCAGCTTTTGTCATTGTTGTAACGTTTTACGATTATATTAATATGTTTTTTCTAAAATTTTTGAATTGCAAAGATATAGCTTTTTTGTTGTATTTCAAAGGATTAATGAATAAAAAATCGAACGATGATAGAATATTCATTGTCAATATCCGCAAAACGGATGCAAATATCGTGATTATTTTCGACTTATACTATATTTTTGAGCTAATTTTTGGTGCTTTATTGTGGTATTTTTTCGCAATAATGTTTGTAAAGTGTCATCACATCGCGCACATAGGTTGTTGTTTGTCGTCCTCTGAAGTAACCAAAACGGCATACTTCGTCGTTGTAGTATTCGGGATTGGACTTCATCCACATGGCTTCTTCTACTTCGTTATACCATATTTGTGGGTTTTTGTCATATTTCTTGGCAAGTGATATGGCGTCGAAGATGTGGCCGAGCCCCGAGTTGTAGGCGGCGATGACAAATTTGATTTTCTCTTCTTTGTCGTCGATGCTCACCAAGCTGTTTTCGATGACTTGTATCACTTGTACTGCGGCATGTACATTGGGCTCGGGCAATGCAATGCTGTCGATTGATAGCCCGAATATGGCGGCTGTCTTGGGCATAAGTTGCATGAGCCCTCTGGCGCCTACCCACGATACGACGGTGGTGTCAAATCGCGACTCATGATAGGCCATTGCCGCCAATAATCGCCAATCCCAATCTATGACTTTTGCTTCTTTTTTGAATATTTCGTCGTATGGCGATATGCGACCTTCGGTGATGGAGAGAATGGCGTTTTCGCTCATTTGCTTGCTTGACTCAAAGTAGCGCTTGTTGATGGCTTTTATCTCTTCGTTTTCGTGGTTGGCTTTTATCCATGAGTCGATAGATTGTGCCAAGTGTGATGAGTGGCGACGTACTGCCCATTGTGAACGTTGTGGAAAGCCTACTTGCACATATATATCGAGGTTGTGATAATAGGTGCGATTGATACGAGCCAGATTTTCA
The DNA here is from genome assembly GCA_045645425.1 of Barnesiella sp. Lineage (GTDB taxonomy): Bacteria > Bacteroidota > Bacteroidia > Bacteroidales > Barnesiellaceae_A > Barnesiella_A. The sequence goes on along the minus strand of JAZRIS010000001.1, from coordinate 60,115 downwards.
TCGGCAACTGTATAATCGATAGTTCCTTCGGCCACCATTTCTATGAGGTCTTCGGTGGTGATGGTATCATGGCTTATGTAGTGTATATCTATGCCACCTCCCAACTCGTTGTTCAGATTGTTGAGCCGTGCCGCATATTTCGAGTCCTTTTCTACATATACTGTTTTACCTATCAATTCCACCACATCGGCAATGGGGTTGTTGTTGCGTTGTATGAGTACTTGTTTAGATATTTTTTGGGGACCGCAGTGTATTACGCTGTCTTTGGTAGCATCGGTGATGGGAATGTCATAGGCAATGATGTCGGCAATGCTGTCGTTGAGCATGGGTATGAGTTGTCGGGCATTGGGTGCGACAATCATTTTGAGTTTCAGCTCATTGTCGTCGGCATATCGTTTTACTACTTCATATTCATATCCCCTCTCCTCTCCTTTGTAATAGAAATAGGATGTAGAGCCCGAAAGGGTGAGAACACGCAACTCGCCTCGTGCCCTTATCGAGTCGAAATCGTCGATAGTAGAGTTGTCGCTGTTGTGATTGTTCGTACAACAGCACATGGCTATGCAAGTGGTTATGAGCAGGAGTGAGGATATGATGTGTGTGAAGCGTTTCATAGATGGAGTTTGTTATGTAGAGAGGGATAACGAAAACGTGTTTTTTTCGTATCCCTCTCTATATTGTTGTCATCCCATAAAGGATATGTCGATGTTATCGGTTGAGCTTGTGCGATATGTAATCTTTCATCATTTCTATTGCAACCTTGTTGTGCCCGCCTTGCGGTATGATAAGGTCGGCATAGCGTTTGGTGGGCTCGATGTGTTGCATGTGCATGGGGCGCAATACTTTTTCGTATCGTTCTATAACCATATCTACCGTGCGACCGCGCTCGATAATGTCGCGATTGATGACACGAATGAGTCGCTCATCGCTATCGGCATCGACAAATATCTTCATATCTAACATATTGCGCAACTGCTCGTCGCACAATATGAGAATACCCTCTACAATCACAATGTCGCGAGGCTCTACATGTACCGTCTGCGGTTGTCGTGTACAAGTAAGATAGGAATATGTGGGTTGTTCGATAGCCTTGCCTGCTTTGAGTTGTTTGAGTTGTTCTACCAACAGTTCCCACTCGATGGCCGCCGGCTCGTCAAAGTTGAGTTTGAGTCGCTCTTCGAGCGGTAGATGGCTGCTATCGCGATAGTATGAGTCTTGTGGTATGACAGCTACTTCGCCATCACAAAAACTCTCGACAATCTTGCGTACAACGGTTGTTTTGCCCGAGCCTGTTCCTCCTGCTATTCCTATGACTATCATGTGATGATGTTTTATATCCTATTAATATACAAAGTGTCCTTTTTCCGAGTCTATAATCAACTCATTGTGGTCACACTCTTCTACACGACCTACAATGCGGGCTTCGATACCAAAGCTTTGAGCTATCTCGATAACCTGTGCCGCATCCTCGGGCGATACATACACCTCCATGCGGTGTCCCATGTTGAACACCTTGTACATCTCTTTCCAATCGGTTCCCGATTGTTCTTGTATGGTGTTGAAAAGCGGAGGTATGGGGAATAGGTTGTCTTTGATGACACGCTTGTTTTCGACAAAGTGCATGACCTTGGTTTGTGCTCCGCCAGAGCAGTGTACCATACCATGTACTTGCGGGCGCATGGTGTCGAGCAATTTTTTGATAACGGGTGCATAGGTGCGTGTGGGCGAAAGTACCAATTTGCCGGCATCTATATCTACACCCTCAACGCTGTCGGTCAATTTCAATCCACCCGAATATATCAACTCGTCGGGCACGGCATTGTCGTAGCTTTCGGGATATTTTTGAGCCAGATATTTGGCAAAAACATCGTGACGAGCCGAGGTCAATCCGTTGCTACCCATACCGCCATTGTACTCCTTCTCATAGTTGGCCTTGCCATATGATGCCATGCCCACTATCACGTCGCCTGCTGCAATGTTGGCATTGTCTATAACATCACTGCGACGCATGCGACAAGTTACGGTGCTATCGACAATAATGGTGCGCACCAAGTCGCCCACGTCGGCGGTTTCGCCACCTGTGGCATAGGCGTTTATGCCCATATTGCGCAAGTCGGCAAGTAGCTCTTCTGTGCCATTGATAATGGCCGAAATAACCTCGCCGGGCACAAGGAGCTTATTGCGACCGATAGTTGATGATACCAATATATTGTCGGTTGCACCCACGCATAGCAAGTCGTCGATGTTCATAATCAAGGCATCTTGTGCAATGCCTTTCCACACCGACAAGTCGCCTGTTTCTCGCCAATACATGTATGCGAGAGAAGATTTTGTGCCGGCACCATCGGCGTGCATGATGTTGCAATACTCTTCATCTCCACCCAATATGTCGGGAATGATTTTGCAGAATGCACGGGGGTACAATCCTTTGTCTATGTTCTTTATAGCGTTGTGTACATCTTCTTTCGATGCCGATACACCGCGCATGTTGTAACGTTGGTCGCTCATATTATTGTTATTGTATTAATCGAGTTTCAATACTGCAAGGAATGCTTTTTGTGGCACTTCGACAGTACCTATTTGCTTCATGCGTTTCTTACCTTTCTTTTGTTTCTCCAAGAGCTTGCGTTTGCGACTTATATCGCCACCATAACACTTGGCAGTCACATCTTTACGAACAGCCTTGATAGTTTCACGGGCTATGATTTTGGCTCCTATCGCCGCCTGAATGGCTATGTCAAATTGCTGACGAGGTATCAACTCTTTCAGCTTCTCACACATGCGACGGCCAAAAGTGACAGCATTATCGACGTGCGTGAGAGTAGAGAGAGCATCGACACTCTCGCCATTGAGCAGGATATCGAGTTTTATAAGTTTGCTCTCGCGGAAGTCGTGGATGTGGTAGTCAAACGATGCGTAACCTTTGGAGATAGATTTGAGCTTGTCATAGAAGTCGATAACAATCTCACCCAGAGGCATATCATAGATGAGTTCGACACGATTGCCCGAAATGTATTCTTGCTTGATAAGTTCGCCTCGTTTGCCCAAACAAAGTGACATGATAGGGCCTATATATTCGGTGGCAGTAATAACCGATGCTCGTATGTAAGGCTCTTCGATGTGGTCGATGAGTGTAATTTCGGGCAAGCCCGAAGGGTTGTGCACCTCCGATTTGTTGCCTTTCTTGTCATACACCATGTACGATACGTTGGGCACGGTGGTGATGACATCCATATCAAACTCGCGGTCGAGGCGTTCTTGAACAATCTCCATGTGCAACAATCCCAAGAATCCGCAACGGAAGCCAAATCCCAACGCAGCCGAAGACTCGGGCTGGAAGGTAAGCGATGCGTCGTTGAGTTGCAATTTTTCGAGTGAGGCGCGAAGGTTTTCAAAGTCTTCGGTATCAATGGGATATACACCGGCAAATACCATGGGCTTGACCTCTTCAAATCCGTCAATGGCTTCATCGCAAGGACGTTGCACATGAGTAATGGTATCACCTACTTTTACCTCCTTTGATGTCTTGATACCCGATATTATATATCCAACGTCACCGGCACTCATCGTATTGCGAGGTACCATGTCGAGCTTGAGTACGCCTATCTCGTCGGCATCATACTCCTTGCCCGTGGCCACAAATTTCACCATATCGCCTTTGCGTATTGTGCCGTTGCATATCTTGAAATATGCAATGATACCTCTGAAGGGATTGAATACCGAGTCGAAAATGAGACATTGCAAAGGCGCATTAACATCGCCCTTGGGCGCAGGAATACGCTCGACTATGGCATTGAGAATATCTTCAATACCAATACCCGTTTTTCCGCTGGCTCGTATTATCTCGTCACGACTGCATCCCAATAGTTCTATTATCTGGTCTTCGACCTCCTCCGGCATGGCACTGTCGAGATCTACTTTATTGACAACAGGAATTATTTCGAGGTCGTTCTCGATAGCCATGTAAAGGTTGGAGATTGTTTGAGCCTGAATGCCTTGCGAGGCATCGACAATGAGCAATGCACCCTCGCAAGCAGCGATAGAGCGAGATACTTCGTAAGAAAAATCGACGTGTCCCGGGGTATCGATGAGGTTGAGAATGTATTTTTCTCCCCCATGCATATACTCCATTTGTATAGCATGGCTTTTGATAGTAATACCACGCTCACGCTCAAGATCCATATCGTCCAATACCTGATTTTGCAGGTCTTTAGAGGCGATAGTGTTGGTATATTCGAGCAGACGATCGGCAAGCGTACTCTTTCCGTGATCTATATGTGCAATAATGCAAAAATTGCGTATATGATTCATAATTTAAGTTGGTAGTATAATCTTAGTTACCCATCTCCGATAAGAATTTGATGCGTATGAGTCGTATCTCTTCTTCGGTGTAGTCCATTCCAAATTCGTTTATTGCTTCTTCAAGGCTGTCGCTTTCGCTCTCTTTGAAGTATTCAAATATCTCTTCAATATGGTCGTCTTCCATGATCTCGCGCAAGAAGTAGTCAATATTGATTTTGGTGCCCGAATATACGATAGCTTCTACTTCATCCAGCAACTCGTCAAAGTCGAGGTCTTTCGACTCGGCCAGCTCGTCGAGGGCAATTTTGCGGTCAATGGCTTGTATGATAGATACTTTGAGCTTCGACTTGTTAGCTATTGTGCGCACGCGAAGGTCTTCGGGTCGTTCTATTTCGTTCTCATCGACATGCAGTTTTATGACTTTTATAAACTCTTCGCCATAACGTTTGGCCTTGCCGGCTCCCACACCCGGAATATTTTGCAACTCTTCGATGGTAATGGGATAAGTTGTAGCCATAGCCTCTAATGAGGGGTCTTGGAATATTATATAAGGAGGCAATTCCAATCGTTTGGCCATTTTCTTGCGCAAGTCTTTGAGGATAGCAAACAATTCGGGATCGACAGCGCATGAGGCGCCACCCTTCATGGGCATCTCTTCTTCTATCTCTTCAAAGTCGTTGTCTTTTACGATTTTGAAGGGTTGAGGTTTATCGAGGAACTTGCGACCTGCCGGTGTTACTTTGAGTAAGCCATAATTTTCTATCTCTTTTACCAAATAACCTGCAATGAGTGCTTGGCGTATAACGGCATTCCATGTCTTTTCGTCGTCACTCTGACCGCAACCAAATACCTCCAAATCGTCGTGTAGGTAGGCGGTCACTTGGCTGGTCTTGTTGCCCATTATTACGTCAATGACGTGTTCGGTTTTAAATTCTTCTTTGAGAGCTATAATAGTTTCTATTACAGCGCATAAAAGGTCTTTAGCTTCCACTTGTTTCTTGGGATTTAAACAATTATCGCAGTTGCCGCAATTTTCGCCTTTATACTCTTCGCCGAAGTAGTGAAGAAGCAATTTGCGACGGCACAGCGAGGACTCGGCATACGCTGCCGTTTCCATCAGCAGCTGTTTGCCTATCTCTTGCTCGGCAATAGGCTTGCCTTGCATAAATTTTTCGAGCTTTTGTAAGTCCTTATTGACATAAAAGGTAATACACTGACCCTCGCCTCCATCACGTCCGGCGCGGCCTGTTTCTTGGTAGTATCCTTCGAGGCTCTTGGGTATGTCGTAGTGTATGACATATCTTACATCGGGCTTGTCTATACCCATACCGAAGGCAATGGTTGCAACAATAACATCGACCTTTTCGAGCAAGAATGCATCTTGATTTTCGGTGCGAGTAGCCGAGTCCATACCGGCATGGTAGGGCAATACTTTTATACCGTTTACACTGAGCAGTTCGGCCAATTCCTCGACTTTCTTGCGGCTAAAACAGTAGATAATACCCGACTTGCCTTCTTGTTGTTTGATGTATTTGATAATATCCTTATCGACATTAGCAGTCTTGGGACGTACCTCATAATAGAGGTTGGGGCGATTGAACGACGACTTGAATACGGCGGCATCAATCATGCCCAAGTTTTTCTGTATGTCGTGTTGTACTTTGGGTGTAGCCGTTGCGGTGAGTGCAATGACGGGTCTGTTGCCTATCTCGTTGATAATGGGTCGTATGCGACGATATTCGGGGCGGAAGTCATGTCCCCACTCCGATATACAGTGAGCCTCATCGACGGCATAGAACGATACATTGACTTGCTTGAGAAATTCTATATTCTCTTCTTTGGTAAGCGACTCGGGTGCAACGTATAGTAGCTTGGTTTTTCCACATAGTATATCGGCCTTTACCTGATCGATAGCGGCTTTATTGAGCGATGAATTGATAAAGTGAGCAACGCCATCTTCTTCGCTGAAGTTGCGCATGGCATCTACTTGGTTTTTCATCAATGCAATAAGGGGCGATATAACAATGGCGGTACCATCGAGCATAAGCGAGGGCAACTGATAACACAAAGATTTTCCACCACCGGTGGGCATAAGCACAAAGGTGTCTTTTCCGGCAAGCAGATTGAGGATGATGGCCTCTTGGTTGCCTTTGAATGTATCGAAACCAAAGTTATGCTTGAGAGCTTCGATTAGTTTGTTCTTTGTTGTCATAATGTTGTATTTGTGATGATACCTATAATGTTGTGGGTGTATCTTACCCAAAAACAAATTTATAAATAACCTATGAACTCTACCAAGTTTTTTTGGAAAAATTTTTACGAAATTTTCAATCGGCTTGTTCTTTCAAATTTTTCCGAGGCATATTGGCGGGTAATGTGTAGTTTTTTTACTTTTGAAGCGGGTGTCTCGTACATGGCATCTATCATGATAGACTCTACGATAGAGCGCAATCCGCGGGCTCCGAGTTTGTATTCAACGGCAGTATCTACGATGTAGTCGAGTACATCATCATCAAAAGTGAGTTTTATACCATCTATCTCAAATAGCTTGACATATTGGCGAATGATAGAGTTGCGCGGCTCGGTGAGGATGCGGCGCAAAGCTGCTCTGTCAAGCGGTTCGAGGTGAGTGAGTATGGGCAGACGACCAATAATCTCGGGTATCAATCCAAATGAACGAAGGTCTTGAGGTGCGATATATTGCAATAGGTTGTCACGATCTATCTGTTCTTTGGCATCGTTGTTGTAACCCACTACATGGGTGTTGAGTCGCATGGCTATCTTGCGCTCTATTCCTTCAAATGCACCGCCACATATAAATAATATGTTTTTGGTGTCGATGGCTATCATCTTTTGTTCGGGGTGCTTGCGACCTCCTTGAGGGGGTACATTCACAACCGAGCCTTCGAGCAGCTTGAGCAGTCCTTGTTGTACTCCTTCGCCACTTACATCGCGTGTAATAGAGGGATTGTCGCCTTTGCGGGCTATTTTGTCTATCTCGTCTATAAATACAATGCCCCTCTCGGCGGCCTTTACGTCATAATCGGTGGCTTGCAAGAGGCGTACGAGCAGACTTTCAACGTCCTCTCCTACATATCCGGCTTCGGTGAGAACGGTGGCATCGACAATGGCAAAGGGCACCTTGAGCATCTTGGCAATAGTGCGAGCCAAGAGGGTTTTGCCTGTTCCTGTGCGACCTACAAGTATGATGTTTGATTTTTCTATCTCTACATCGTCTTGTGCATCTTTCGATGCCGGTTGCAACAAGCGTTTGTAGTGGTTATATACGGCTACCGACAGATAGCGTTTGGCATCGTCTTGACCTATTACATATTGATCGAGAAACTCTTTTATCTCGGTGGGACGAGGCAATGCGTTGTAGTCGAGAGCCCATTTGTCGCTGATATACTTGTTGTTGGCGTCGGCCACAAATCCGGCATCTTTGCACAGATTGTATGCTTGCTGTACGCACTCGGCGCATACCGAGCCGCTACGTCCGGTGAGGAGTGGACGATTGGGCGACTCGCCTCGGCCGCACAAACAGCATTTTTCTATATCGTCTTTTTTTGCCATATTATTTTTTCTCTCTTATAAGTACTCGGTCTATCATGCCATATTCGCAAGCCTCTTGAGCAGTCATCCAATAGTCGCGATCCGAGTCGTTCCACACCTTTTCGTAGTCGTTGCCCGAGTGGTCGGCAATGATTGTATAGAGTTCTTTCTTGAGTTTTTGTATCTCTCGTGCAGTAATCTCGATGTCGGATGCTTGTCCTTGTGCGCCACCCATGGGTTGATGTATCATCACACGCGAGTGCTTGAGGGCATAACGTTTGCCTTTTTCTCCGGCAACGAGCAATACGGCTGCCATTGAAGCTGCCATGCCGGTACAGATGGTAGATACGTCGCTACCAATGTATTGCATGGTGTCGTATATACCCAATCCGGCATATACCGAGCCTCCGGGGCTGTTGAGGTATATCGAGATGTCTTTGCCGGGATCGGCACTATCGAGATATAGAAGTTGGGCTTGTATGACGTTGGCGGTATAGTCGTCGATGGGTGTTCCCAAGAATATGATACGATCCATCATCAAGCGTGAGAAAACATCCATTTGGGTAACGTTGAGTTGTCGCTCTTCCATAATAGAGGGCGAGAGATAACTGCTATTTATAAATTGAGAGTATTGGTCGAATGCCAATCCGTTCATGCCCATGTGCTTAACGGCAAAATCTCTGAAATCTTTACTCATATAAATAATGTGTTTAATTATATTTTCTATCTTCACAAGGCAGGGGCGGTATGTCTATATAGTTCTATGTATATAGATGTGTCCCCTACTCTTTTTTTAGAAAGTCAAAGATAAGAAAAAAAATAGATTGTACACCCCTTTCATTACAATACTTGTAGTTTTTTTCTTTATTTTTTCTCTATCGCAAGTGTTGTGCTCTGTGTGCGTTTCGTTTGAGTTCTGTTTCAACGTTGTACATTCTTATATATAAGATGAGGGCGTGTCAATTTTTTTTGACACGCCCTCTTGGTTAGAAATATGAGTTGCGTTGATTACTCTTGGAAGAGCTTGCCGAAATCTTCGGTGCTTATCTCTTTTACGTCGAGAGTAACAGCGTTTTTGATAGCGTTTTGTATCTTGGCCTCGGTTGTGCGGTCGATCAACTGAGCGCGAGATTCTTTAGATTTGAGCATTTCTTGTGAGTAGTTCTCAAGAAGTTCGTCGGGTACATTGCTCATGCCATATTGGGCAAATTGTTGGCGAGTAACGCTTATGGCGAGAGCCTTGATGTCGTCCTCTTCAACTTTCACCTCAAATACTTTGGCAGCATGCTCTTTGATGAGGTGCCATTTGAGGTCGGCTTCCATTTTGCCATACTCTTCGGCAATGTTTTCCTCGGTATATTTCTCGTTGGTAGCAACCAACCAGCGTTTGAGGAAGTCGGCGGGCAACTCAAACTCACCGGCGGCAGCCTCGATAGCCTTGCGAGCATCAATGCCAAAGCGATAGTCGCTTTCGGGGGCTAATTGAGCAGCAATCATTTCGCGTACTTTGGCGGTGTATTCCTCTTCGTTTTTCACGTTGTCTTTGCCAAAGATGCCATCAAAGAACTCTTGGTCGTGCTCGGCGGGTTGCAAGTGAGTGATTTCGGTAATAGTCATTTCAAAATCGCTCTTTACCTCGGCAGCAACTTCACGGTCGATGTTGAGCATAGAAGCGAGTTCGCCAACTGAGTCTTGGCATGCGGCAGCAGGGTTGAATACAACCTTGTCACCAACCTTAACGCCGGCAAATTTTTCTTTCTCGGCCTTGATATATGCGGGAGAGAGGATTGTGCTTTCTACTACAATACCGCCCTCTTTGGCAGCGCCATTCTCAAGCTCTACCATTGAGCCCTTGATGAGGTCACGCTCTTCGGTCGAAGCCTCAACAGTGATTTGTTTGCCTTGACGTTGGCGGAACATTTCGTCTTGCTTGGCAACCATCTCGTCTGTTACTGCGATGTTGTAGAAAGGAACAGTGATATTCTTGTCGATTGCTACATTGATTTCGGGAGCAATAGCGATGTCAAACTTAAAGGTGAAGTTCTCGTCTTTCTCAATATCGATAGTTTGGTCTTCGGCAGTCATGGGCTCACCGAGGATGTTCAACTTGTTGTCGCTGATGTAGTTGTAGAGTGACTCAGAGATGAGGCGATTTACTTCTTCGGCTTTAACAGCTTTGCCAAACATTTTTACCAATACACCATAAGGTACATGGCCGCGACGGAAGCCGGGGATATTGGCGCGATCGCCATAAGCACGAAGCGATTTTTTTACTCTGTCTGCATAGTCGGCTTTCTCAATCTCGATTGAGATTACCGCATTCATTTGATCAATGTTGCTGTGTGAAACGTTCATTTCAAGCTGATATTATTTAGTTAATATTTTATTTGTTACATCATTTATTACACAAGCTACCCCTCGTTGGAGGGGTAATTGGTAAGAGCGTGCAAAATTAGTGCTTATCTTTCGATATTCAAACAATTATAGCAATTTTTTCACTCCTTGATGTGCGAAAAAATTGAATTGATTGACTGATAATTCTTATTTGAAGCGAATATCGCTCATGAGTTTTTCAAAAAACTCGTCAAGCTCACGATCCATTTTTTCCCAGAATTCATCGCCTATCATGATGTTTTCTTTGTCGATAGTGAGCAACTCGGCAAGTGTATTCATCTGTTCATCGACATATAGCAATGAGAATGGGCCGTTGTAGTCGGTTTCATTAAACAGGGCTACAAGCTCCTCGTCGCTCAATACCTCGTTGAGGAGTGAGATAAATTGATCTTGAACATCAGCATCGGATATATCGGCAAGCCACTCACCCCATGCCTCCAATGTAAGGGTGTATAATACGTTATCGGCGTCGTCATATATGACAAGTTTTGTTTCTTCACCTTCTACGAGTCGTACATACATATCGCTCAAACGGATATCGAGTGAACGAACTTTCATAAGCACGCTTATAAAGGCGTCGTGTAGCGAGCGGCTTAATATCTCTTGTGATGTGTTCATATATAAGTGTTTATATTGCAATATCTGTGTGTGTTGTGCAACGAATACTCATTGTCGATGCACTTTACTGCAAATATAGATATTTTTTGCCATTTGTCACAAATATACTTATTCATTTTTATGATAAATATTTTTCTCTTATCTTCGCATGGTATTTATGTAACAATCTACTTGACACAACCGATGAAAGATATACGTCCTATTGCCATGCTTGGTGTAGAGCCGCAACGACCCATCGTCATTGCCGGCCCGTGTAGTGCGGAGAGTGAGGAGCAAACACTCTCTACGGCTCTACTCTTGGCCGATATGGGTATAAAAATATTTCGTGCCGGAATATGGAAGCCGCGTACCAAGCCGGGGTGTTTCGAGGGTGTAGGCTCGGTGGGATTGCCTTGGTTGCAACGTGTCAAGGAAGAAACGGGCATGTATGTGGCTACCGAAGTTGCCACAGTGGAACATGTTGAGGCTGCTATTGAGGCCGGAATAGATATACTCTGGATAGGTGCACGCACAACGGCCAATCCGTTCTCTATGCAACAAATAGCCGATGCGCTCAAAGGTGTGGATATACCCGTGCTGGTAAAAAATCCTGTCAATCCCGATTTGGAACTGTGGATAGGTGCAGTAGAACGCTTGTATAATGCGGGCGTGAAACAGATTGGTGTCATACATCGCGGATTTACGTCGTATGGCAAGCACCTCTATCGCAATCCTCCCCATTGGCACATACCCATCGAGTTGCGTCGTCGTTTGCCACAAGTTTCTATATTTGGCGACCCAAGCCACATTGCCGGGCAACGCGACCTCATAGCTCCCCTATCTCAACAAGCTATGGACTTGGGTTTTGACGGACTTATCATAGAGTCGCATTGCAATCCCGATGCCGCATGGAGTGACTCTTCGCAACAAGTTACTCCCAATCATCTGGCTCATATATTGCAACATCTTGTTATCCGTCAGACATCGCAGATTACCGAAACGCTATCTCAACTGCGACAGCATATCGACAATATAGATAACGACCTGATGGCTCTGCTTGCCGAGCGTATGCGTGTGGCTCGTGAGATAGGACACTATAAGAAAGAGAACGATATGCCCATCTTGCAAGCTCATCGTTATGATGAAATTCTCACCAAGCGTATGGCACAGGCTGTGACATTGGGTATAAGTACCGATTTTATAAAGACGATATTGGAGGCCATACACGAGGAGTCGGTGCAACAGCAGGTGCGATTGTTCAATGATAAGTAATTTCTTACAAACCTAAAAAGGCTGTGTCAAAAATATCATTTTGACACAGCCTCATATTTATGGTGGATGGTGGCGGTATTAGTCGAACATTACGCGTGGATTCATTTGCGATGGTGTGCGCCACTCTATGTTGTATTTCTCGGCGAGGATGGCTTTCTTGGTGCTCCATATCTCAAAGCACATTCCCATGCCATACTCTGTTTGGCCCATGCGACGATCTACCTCTTCTTCAACGGCATCAATAACGTTTTCAAACTCCTCGGTATATTCTACCATATCTACCTTGAGGTGGCCTGTGTAAGGGTTGTTTTCTATCTCTCGTATGGCTTCGGCTCCAAGCAACGCGGTAAATTCCTCTTTCATAGGTGCATACCATGTGTCGCATTGAGTGAGAGTAGCCAATGAAATAATATTTTCGGCAGCCTCTTTGAGAGTGTCTTCGACAGGTGTAGGGCGACCTTTTTCAAATCCGTATTGGAGATTGTAGAGTTTCATAGACAAGCGCGGGTGATTGTACAATGAGTCGCACATGCGGTCTATGGCAGCTACAATCATATTGATTGTTTCTTCGTCCTCGACAATGGCACCGGTGAGCATGTCGCAGGTGTGTTGAGCAAGAGGCGCAATGAGCCACGGCTTGCGGTTGCGGGCATAGGCCTCGGCCAGCAAGCTGTTGCACATGATGAGGTCGCTGGTGTGACATCCTTCGTAGTTGTCGTTGAGGAGCAATTTGCGTACGGTTTCGTATGCGGGCATGCTCACTCTGAAGGCTTCGTCGCTGTAAGGCGATAGATTTTGGTGTATCTCTACGATTTGAGCTACTTTATCGTTCACGCTCAAGTTGTTGTCTTGAGCTATGTTGGCAATTTTTTCAATCAATTCCATGATATTGTTGGTTTAGTTGTTTTACATTGATACCATTGCACCGCGCACGTTGTTATAGTTGCCTTGTGCGAGGTCGTCGGGGTTGATGAGGAAGTACATAACACCCTCGTCCATAAATCGGAGATTGAAGTCGTCGGCCTCGTCCGAATCTACCTGCAAGAGCAGTTTCCAACCCTCGCAAGGCTCGTCCCAATCTTCCCAAGGCATAAAATCGGGCTTTCCGAATAGCTTGTTATGACAATCAGAAGCATCATCATCGGCATACTCGAAAGTCATTTCACGGCAAGGGATAAAGAGCGGATTATCGTCTTCATCTACCAAGATGCGTTGTTGTAGCATTTCATATTGTTCGGGTGCCACATATATCACTTTTGTTTCTTCTGCATCCCAAATGCCTTCTCCGGGCATTTCGGGGTCGTCATAGCCCAGAAAGTAGTCGATGTGAGCAAAGAAGAGCAACAATCCTTCTTTGGGTAGCGGAGTGTCGTACCCGCTCAAATCGGCACAGTTGATTTGGCATATAAATTGCATATCCCACGACTCCCCCTCGCTATCTATGTATTGAGGAAATTCCATGCCTGCCGGCATGTCGGGCGAGCCCCACCACTTACTTTGACCGAAGCGGTCGTCGGTGGCTATAACCTTGTTATTTATCTTTATGTGCATAATCTTTACGTTTAATGAATGATGCAATAGGTATAATTATCTCTCAAAAATAAGTTCTTTGTCAAAGCGCGGACGGAATTGAGGTCGGGCCATGCACAGTTCTTCAATCTCGGCCGGTGTGCCGGCAACGATACACAAGAGGTCGTCTTGGTACTCCTGCAGGAGTGTGATAAGCGCCTCTATGGTAGCTTGTGAAAATGGGTCGTCGTTGTGCAACAGGTGAATGTCGTCGATAAACAATACTCCCCCTTTGGCACTTGTTATGGCATTGAGCACCTTCGATTGGCACTTTTCAATACTGTTTCCCACCAAGGCTTTCGACCATACGGTTATCATCTTATGTTCGGGCATGACTCCCAATGAGTATAGTATGTCGGCCAATAATCGGGCTACCGTTGTACGACCGGTGCAGGGATTGCCAACAAAAAGATACTTGCGAGGAAAACGTGACGGATAGCCCAACATCTGTGTGCGTACGCAGTCCATTTTGACAAATTCTATTATCTCGTGTATCTCTTTTTTGACTTTTTCCAGCCCCTCCATCTGGTCGAGCATGGCGATGCACCGATTTACCTCCTCGTTGTTGCACGTGGGTGTGAAATCTGTTTCGTGTGTGTTCATGGTGTGTGTTATAGACGTGTAAAGCGTTTATTAAGAATACGGTTCGGCCGCATCGGTCGAGTAATAGTCTTTCAACCAATAGAGGGCATCTTCGTGTCCCTTGTCGGCGGCCTCATTCATCCATTCGGCTATCAATTCGAGAGCCTCCCAATTTTCCTCTTGTATATACTCGGCAAGAGCAAATGCTGCTTCTCCATCGGGGTCTTCGCCACATGCCGCTTCATACATCTCATCGGGTACTTCTACTTCGTAAGTAGTGGTTTCGTCATATTCGTATGTGAGTTTCATAATGGAAATGAATTAGAGGGTTAGTTTATATCTTCTTTTAATTGTGCGTAATAATGACTCATATCGTTGTTGCCAACTTGTGCATATAAAGTGCTCATAAAGCCATATTGCTCTTTGAGCAAAGCCCTTGCAGCTTGATTGTCGGGCGAGAGCGTGCGCAGCAACTCCAATGCCTGTATATAGCGGTCGATGGCTTTGTCAATCATGCGCGAGGCAAGATGAAAGTCGGCAAACTCGATAATGATTTGTGCCAGCAATAATGCTATGTCGTCGTTGTTCGATGTGTTTGAGTCGAGCATTTCATCAAAGGTGGCGATAGCCTCTATGTAAGTATCTTCGGCCAGAATATTGCGACCAAACGCGGCGTAAGTATTGGCTGTGAAGTAGAGGGCAACAGCGAGGTCTTTCTTGCTGTTTGCGGGGTTCGACTCATAGAGTGCTCGCTCTATGTCGAGGTGCTCCTCCATGCACTCCATGGCACGGTGTACGTTGGTGGCTTTGCGATGCAACTGAGCCGCATAAAAGAGCGAATGAGATAGCTTGGAGAGGTGCTTCTCCCTGTTTGTAGCTGCTTGTTTGCGACGCAACTCAACAATCTCCTCTTGAATGTCTATCTCTTTAGAGGCATGTCGCTCGTCCATTGCGCAAAGGTTGGCATAGGTCGATAGGAATGTGATGCAGTTGTCACAATCGTCCCTATTTGTCCACGAGGCGTGTATCTTGGCGCATAACGCTATTGCTTCGTCGTATTTTTCTTGTGGCACAGCGCTGTCAATAGCCAAGAGCTGTTGGCAGCTCTCTTGCCATTGTTGCAATGCACTATTTGTATTATTGTTCATGGTTGCCGTGTGATATAATTTTGTAAAGTTATAATTATTTTTCGGAAAAAGTGGTTGCCGTCTGCTATTTTTTTATATTTCTCTTTTTTTGTTGCTATTTTTTTTGAAATCCGAGGATATATTCTAAATTTGTAACTCCATTAGATTTATAGCCTTATGATAGAATTAGACTTTTATACCGACCTCCCTTCGGGTGAAGAAGCAAAAGCTCCATTTAGAATATTGGTACTCAATTACTACCACCATACCATGGATATGTCGGTAGCCAATTACTCTTCGAGAACCAAAATCATTATTATTCCCCAAGAGCCCAAGTTGCCCATCGTTTCGGAAAATTGGTGCGGTTGTGGTGCTACTCAAATTGTGGGATTTAACGACAAGGGCTTCCCCATCTTGTCGTGGCGAGGCTATGAGTATGTAGCCTCCGATACTGAGGTGATAGAGAGTAGGACCGTATATCTCGATAATCCCTATTTGAGCCGCGAAGAGGTGTCGATGAGCTATGAGTATTGTGAAATAGATGCTATAAATGTAGTGAAAACCTATCTTGACGAGGTGCGCAATTATCAGAAAGCACGCCCTGTTGTCAATAGTGAAGTTGAAGACAATAAGGAAATAGCAACAAAATCGTTGTTGTATGCCATCAAGGAGAAAGGGTTTGTAGGATTATATCCCACCTATGCACTGATGATGTCTTGCAAGAATTGGGCGTCGTTTACCATTACCGATTGGGATGTCTTTGCCAAGATTATGCAAGAGGCTATAAAGGCGGGTTGTTTCGATGTTCGCAATGACTATGGTGTAGCCAACCTTATACAGGTGCTTCGAGCCAATCTTCAAGAGGAAGTGTACAAGAGAATGCCTTTCTTGAAAGAGGCTGTTGAGAAGATGGCCGCAAATGGCAACGAAATAGCGCAAATGATGCTTGAATGTGGTGTTGAGTATATAGAGAAAACCTCTCGCGAAGACTCGGAACTCAAGCACTATACCCTCAAAATTGAAGGCGAAGAAGATGAATTTAAAGAACACTACTACAATCTGCTTGTCGATGATGATATTGTGGCCGGTACCACAATAGACTTGGGTGAGTATGGCCAAGCCTCTATTGCTGCTGTTGGCGATGATACTATTGACTTTGTATGGCAAAATGAAACCTATCACATAAAAGATAATTTCTACAGAGCAATTTTGACACCTTTTGTGGCTGACAATGGCAAAGAAATAGATTTTACAGTGCGTTACTATAAGCAGAACTTGTGGAAGTTGCTATGCGATACAATCTTCTCGGTGGAGCTTAGTCAGGTATCAAGTATAGAAGAAAAAAAAGCTACTATCCCGCAAAAGAAAGAGGGTGCATTGCGCTTGGTGCAAAAACTCATCGACAAAGGCGATAAAGACTTGGAAGCACTCGCTTATGCTATGCGTGAAAACGAAGATTGGAAGTGCTTTGGCATTGATGGCGAATTGCGCTATTTGTTGAAATAATCTGATTATAAATATGTAGAAAGTGCGAGGCGGAAATCCCGCTTCGCACTTTTTTATGGGAGTCTTGTCTTAGAATTTTACAGCCAATCGCACATTGAGTTGTCGGCGGGTGAGATAGTTGGGTACGGCATATTGCACGTTGTTTACGTCGGTAACCCAAGTGTAAGAATTGACGTTGGCAAAGTCGAAGAGGTTGAATACATCCACTCCTACCGTTGCACTCTTGATGTTGCGCCAGAAACCATATTTAGACCACTGCTCCTCGCCACCTATGATGATGTAGGTAAGTCCCAAATCGACACGTTTATATGCCGGTGCACGATAGTAGCCCTCTGCCCTGCCCTTCATGGGCGACCCAAAGGTCAATCCATCGGAGATAATACCTTTGAGACTTATCTTGAACATGGGTAGCTTGGGTACATAGTCTTGGAAGAAAATACCCACGCTGTAACGTTGGTCGGTGGGTCGAGGTACCCATTTGCCATTGAGCTTTTCTTCGGTGCGCATGAGCGAGAAACTCAGCCATGAGTCGGTACCCGGTACAAACTCGCCATATAGTTTCATATCAAGACCGGCGGCATAACCCTCCGACTCGTTCTTGGCACTATACCACAACTTTACGTTATTGGCCTCATAAGGGATGAGGTCGTTGAGCTTTTTGTAATAGGCTTCGAGCGATACCTTAAAGGGACGATCAAAGGCACGGAATGTATAATCGCCACCGGCAACAATTTGTATGGATTGTTGCGACTTGATGCGGTCGTTGAGGTGTACGATAAAGTTGTTGTCGCCCATGCTCACCGTGTCGCGAAACTCCTTGTAGAACGGTGCCTGATAGTATATACCACCGGCTACACGGAAGGTAAAGTTGCTGTTCTTCTCGGGGATGAAAGTGACCGATGCACGAGGGCTCACGATGCACTCGTTGTTGAAGTCCCAATATGACAGGCGTACACCGGCATTGAAGTTGAACAAGCCCCAATCTGTTCGCAATCTATAAGTATCTTGCAGATAGGCCGATATGCGATTGGAAGAGAGCGTGTTTTCCGACACAATATTATATATCATGTGGATATTGTCGCCCTCGTATGGCAATGTATATCCTACCGAGTCGCGCATCTCCCATTCGCGCAGATAGTCGTATATCTGTTCGCGATTGTAGGTCACACCCCAACGGATGTCGTTGCCGGCAATGCGGTGTGCGCCTTTGAGCGATGCCGATACAACCGATGCCTTGAGGCGGTTGCGGGCGTGCTCGTGGTATGTACCCACGCCCAAGTCGCCATTGGCGGGTGCATTCTCGGGAGTGGTGCCCGAGTCGTTGGCAAGCTCGTCGAGCCAATATTGTCCTGAAATGTCGTACGAAACGTATTCATTGGAGCTGAATGCTGATAATTGCAACGAAATTTCATTATCCTTGTTGGGTCTATAATTGGCCGATAATGAGCCAAAGTATGTTTCAAACACATCACGCTCCATACCATCGAAATAGACTGTAAAGCTCTTGGTGTCGTAGGCCGTACCGAATGAGGTTGAACGCTCAAAAGGAGTGAATTGATAGTTATTGACGGCAATATTTCCCAACAAAGCAATCTCAAACTTATCAATGGGCTTGTAGGTCATATAAGTTTGATAGTCGAAGTACGATGGGTTGTATTCGCCCTTTACGTCGAGCGAGCTGAGCAGTGTGGAGTTGGTATGATAGCGTACACCATGCAGTTGTGTAAACTTGCCGGTGCTGTGCCCTACCGATGCGGTAGCTCCCAAGAAACTGCCCGATAGCGATACTTCGAGTGCTTCGGGACGCTTGTATTGAATGTCGAGTACCGATGACATTTTGTCGCCATATTCGGCCGAAAAGCCACCCGACGAAAATGATATAGACGATACCAAGTCGGGGTTGATGACACTCATACCCTCTTGCTGTCCCGAACGAACAAGCAATGGGCGATATATCTCTATACCATTGATATATACAATATTCTCGTCAAAGTTACCGCCACGCACCGAGTATTGAGAACTCAACTCGTTATTGGAATTGACACCGGCAAAGGTTGCTAACATACCCTCAATACCACCCGAAGTGTTGGGCATGAGTTGCATATCCGATGCTTTGATTTTCTGCATCGTACCCTGTTGCTTCTGAAACTCGGTAACGACAACCTCATTGAGGTCGATGCTCTTTTTCTGTAATTGTACGTTGAGTTTTATTTCGCCCTTGGGATTTTTGAGCAGATGCTCTTCGTTTTTGTATCCCAAGCACGAGAAGATAACCACAACCGAGTCGGTAGAGTTGATTTTGAGCTCATAGCGACCTTCGAGATTGGTGGTTGTACCTGTGGTTGTACCGGCAATACGCACCAGAGCCAGCTCGATGGGCTGATTGTCGGCATCTATCACCGCTCCTGTCAGCTTGACGATGTCTTGTGCTGCAAGGGGTGTTGATAGCAATAATAGCAGAATGTATATTATAATGCGATATCGAAAATTCATATAAAGTAATCAATTTGCAGTACTATGCGTACTCATGCTATATGATAAACGACAAAAAATGTGTTTGCGTATATTTATAGGTAAAAAAATATGCTCGCAAAAGTAAAATAGTTGTATATTTGCACTAAACAGCCAATAAATAACGTACAAGATGCAAAATTTTCATGAATTGTTGCTAACCCGACGCAGCATACGCAAATATACCGAAGAGCCTATTTCGGGCGAAGATGTAAAGACTATATTGGAAGCCGCATTGATGGCTCCATCGTCCAAGCGCAAGATGCCTTGGCACTTTATAGTGGTAGAAGACCGTGCCATGCTGGCACAACTTTCGCAATGTCGCGATGCGGGTGCCGGCCCTATTGCCAATGCCGCATTGGCAATTATTGTAACGGTAGATATGACCGTCAGCGAGGCATGGGTTGAAGATGGCTCTATTGCCGCAGTGCTCATGCAGTTACAAGCTCATGACTTGGGATTGGGCAGTTGCTGGATACAGTTGCGCAATCGCTCGTTGGGCGAAGAAGCCACCGAGGATATTGTAAGAGAAATGTTGGAGATACCCGATAATATGGCCATATTGTGTGCTGTAACCATAGGACACAAAGATGAGGAGCGTAAGCCCTTTGACGAAGAAAAGATGATGTGGGAGAAAATACACATCGCCAAGTGGTAGAATGGCTATGCCTGTAAGTGGAGATAAAATAGTCTTTGTAGGAGCCGGAAATATGGCTACACGACTTGCCACAGCCCTTGCTACGAAGGGTTGCAATATCGTGCAGGTGTATAGCCGTACAGAAGAGTCGGCACGCCTATTGGCCAATCGGCTTGGCGATATGGTGTTTTATACAACCTCGGTATCGGAGATAGTTAATGATGCAACGCTCTATATCTTTGCATTGAGTGACAATGCCCTGCCCGATGTGATAGCTCAAATGCAACCCAATGATGCTCTCTGGGTGCATACGGCCGGTAGTGTGCCTATGGATGTGTTTGAGCATAAGTGCAGTCGTTATGGTGTCTTGTATCCGATGCAGACTCTCAATAAACAACGCGAAATAGATTGGAGTGAAGTGCCTATCTTTGTTGAGACCTCCAATGAGGCGGATAGAACATATTTGGTAGAACTTGCACAACGACTCTCGCAAAATGTCGAGTGCTGTAATTCCCAACAGCGACAGGCTTTGCACTTGGCGGCTGTTTTTGCGTGCAATTTTTCCAATCATATGTATGCCATCGCCGAGAGGTTGTTGCAAGAACATGGCATCGACTTTGAGGTAATGAAATTCCTTATACGCGAAACGGAGCGCAAGGCCGAGTTGCTATCGCCTCTTGAAGGGCAGACAGGCCCTGCTGTGCGCAATGACCACAATGTGATGAGCAAGCACCTTGCACTGCTGGGCAATACCCCCGAGGGAGAGCTTTATAGGCTCATCAGTGAAAACATCGGACAATATAAATCAAAAAACAGAATGAAATGAGTAAGACAAATTACGACTTGTCGCAGATAAAAGCCTTTGTGTTTGATGTAGATGGCGTTCTCTCGCCCTCGACCGTACCGGTGTACAGGGATGGCGAGCCTTGTCGTATGATGAATGTAAAGGATGGTTATGCCTTGCAGTTGGCTATAAAATTGGGCTACAAAGTAGCCATCATAACGGGTGCCAAGTCGGAGTTGATAAAAAAACGCTATGAGTTGCTGGGTGTTGAAGAGATATTTATCGGAGTTGAAAATAAGATAGATGTTTATAAAACATGGGCGGCAACCAATCAACTGCCACATGCGGCCATTGCCTATATGGGCGATGACATACCCGACTATGAGGTGATGCAAATGGCAGGATGGGCATGTTGCCCTGCCGATGCTGCAATAGACATACAACGCATAGCACGATATATATCGCCTTATAAGGGAGGTGAAGGTTGTGTGCGTGATGTTATAGAACAAACGTTGAGAGCACAAGGCGTGTGGATGAACAATGAACACACATATAAATGGTAATACAAAAAGAAAAGAGTGATGTTGGATAATTTACAGAAATACGATATACTCTTGGCAAGTAATTCGCCTCGTCGTCGAGAGTTGTTGAGCGGGCTGGGTATATCATATCGTGTTGTATCGCTACCCGAGATAGATGAGTCCTATCCCGACACATTGCAAGGTGTAGAAATACCCTCATATATTGCCCAAAAGAAAGCCGATGCCTATCGCAATATGATGTCAAGCGATACATTGTTGATAACAGCCGATACTATCGTGTGGCTCAATGGCAAGGTGTATGGCAAGCCGGTCGATGAAGAGCATGCTCGTGAGATGCTCAAAGAACTATCGGGCTGTACGCACACGGTTATAACAGGAGTAGCATTGACAACCGCTACCTCTCAAAAGGTATTTGCCGTAGAGTCGAAGGTGACTTTTGCTCAACTCACCGATGAAGAGATAGACTTTTATGTTGCAAAGTACCGTCCTATGGACAAAGCAGGAGCCTATGGCATACAAGAGTGGATAGGCTATATAGGAGTAACATCGCTCGAAGGCAGTTACTTCAATGTCATGGGATTGCCCATACAGCGACTCTATAACGAAATGAAAAAACTATAATTATATATTGACAATGAAAATAAAATATTTAATAATTCTATTAACAATCAGCCTTTTAAGTATGAGTTGTGAAATGAAAAAGAACTCTGCCAATGCGCAGCTTTCTAATGTACATGTAGAGATGGAAACCACTATGGGTAAAATCGTTGTTAAACTCTATGACGAAACACCTGCCCATCGTGACAATTTTGTTAAACTCGTAAATGAGGGTTATTACAACGGAACACTCTTCCATCGAGTAATCAAAGATTTTATGGTGCAAGGCGGTGATGGCGACTCTCGAACAGCCAAGCCCGGTCAGGCTCTTGGTGTGGGCGATCCCGGTTATAAAATTCCGGCCGAATTTGTTTACCCCAAGTATTTCCACAAAAAAGGTGCATTGGCGGCTGCTCGTCAAGGCGATCAGACCAATCCCGAGAAGGCCTCTTCAGGCTCTCAATTTTATATAGTTACCGGAGCTGTGTTCCCTGCCGGTCGTCTTAAAGATATGGCTCGTCAAATGGAGATGCAGAGAGAGCAAACAATATTTAACTCTCTTGCAATGGCTCATCGCGACGAAATCATGAATTTGCGTCGCAATCGCGATCAAGCGGGATTGATGGCATTGCAAGATAGACTTATTGCCGAGACAAAGCAACAAATGGCGGCCATGCCCCCTATTACATTCACTCAAGAGCAAATAGATGCCTACTCTACAATAGGTGGAGCGCCTCACCTCGATGGTGAATATACCGTATTTGGAGAAGTACTCGAAGGTATGGATGTTGTTGAGAAAATAGAACAAGCAGAAACAGATGGCAACGACCGTCCCCTTGCCGATGTAAAAGTTATATCGATGAAGATTGTCGAGAAATGATAGAAGTAACCAGATATACACTCTCAAATGGTCTGCGAGTATTGCATCACTATGATGCCAATACTCGCATGACTGCTTTAAATATATTGTATGATGTGGGCTCGAAAGACGATAAGCCCCATCGTACGGGATTTGCACATTTGTTTGAGCATCTTATGTTTGGAGGGTCGGAAAATATTCCCGACTTTGATACTCCCCTGCAACTTACCGGTGGAGAGAATAATGCTTGGACAAGCAGCGACATTACCAACTACTATACCATTGCACCCACGCACAATATCGAAACAGCATTTTGGTTAGAGTCCGATCGTATGTTGCGATTGGCCTTTACCGAGCAGAGTCTTGAGGTGCAACGCCATGTAGTGATTGAGGAGTTTAAGCAACGCAACCTCAATCAGCCTTATGGCGATATATACCAGCTCATACGTCCCGTCGCATTTACCACACACCCCTATCGTTGGCCGGTGATAGGTCGCGATGTCAAAGATATAGAAACCGCCACACTCGATGAGGTGAAAGAGTTTTTTTATGCCCACTATGCGCCCAATAATGCCATCCTCTGTGTGTCGGGAAGTATATCGTTTGAAGAAACGGTGAGATTGTGCGAAAAATGGTTTGCACCCATACCTCGTCGCGAGATAGAGCCTCGCAACCTGCCTATTGAGCCTCCGCAAACAGCACCAAGACACCTGAGTGTCGAGCGTGATGTGCCCCTTGATGCCATAGTAAAGGTATATCACATGTGCGCGCGCAAAGATGCACATTATCATGCTTGCGATTTGTTGTCCGATGTGTTGGGTACGGGAGCATCTTCTCGACTCTACCGAGAGCTGGTGCAAAACAAGCAGCTATTCAATAGTATCGATGCCTCGATAAGTGGCGAGATAGAGTGCGGATTGTTTATCATCAATGGCAAGTTGAACAAAGGTGTATCGCTTGAAGAAGGCGAGGCGGCAATACAGCAAGAAATAGAGAAAATACAGCATGACGGAGTGACCGAGCGAGAGGTCAATAAGGTTATCAATAGATTTGAAGCAGAACATCTTGTGTCGAACCTCAACTATACCGACAAAGCCGCCAATCTCGCTTATCATGAGCTGATAGGTCGTGCCGAAGACATCAATACCGAGGTTGATAAATACAAACGACTCACATCGGATGACATAAAAGAAGTTGCTTGCAGATACTTGCAAGAAAATAATTGTACAACACTCTATTATCGCGCAACGGCACAATAAAATTATCTCAAACTTGTCGTTTGATGATAAAAATAGAGTACCCGGAGAGTAGAATTATTTCAATTATTAAAATTCATGCGGTTTTGTTATGAATTGACAAAATAATTTTATTACTTTGTAGGGCTTATAAAGCCTAATTATACAATTTTAAATCGAAGAGTAATGGAAAATACCCATTTAGACCCTGCTGCACAAAGTGGCACTGCTTGCCCCCAAGAACAGGAGCAAACTATCGTTGTTGAAACAACAGTTACCGAAAACCTTCCTATGAGTAGAGCGGAGATTGTAGAGCGTGTGCGCCAAATCGTAGAAGCTCCCATCAATGAGGTGAAAGATGAGGTTGAAGCCCTCAAACAAAACTACTACAAGGTGAAAAGAGCCGAGGTAGAAGAAGCCTATAAAGCACACATAGAAAGCGGTAAACCCGAAGAAGAATTTGTACCCATGCCCGATGATATGGAAGAGTCGCTCAAGGAGTTGCTTACCATGTTTAAGGAGCGCAAAGCACAATACTTGCAAGCTCTCGAAAAAGAACGAGAGGAAAATCTCGCTCGCAAGAATGCTCTTCTTCAAGAACTCAAGACTATCATTGATACGCCCGATGAAGTGGGCAAACAATACCAACGCGTACAACAAATACAGCAGGAATTTAAAGCCATAACCGATGTTCCTGCCCATGCGGTGACCGACTTGTGGAAGACCTATCAGAACTATACCGAGCAATTCTACGACTTGCTCAAGATAAACAAGGAGTTGCGCGATTATGATTTCAAGAAAAACTTGGAACAAAAAGAGGCTCTATGTAATAGTGCCGAGCAACTTGTTGAAATGGAAGATGTCGTGTCGGCCTTCAAACAGTTGCAGGTATTGCACAATGAGTGGCGCGAAATAGGCCCGGTGTCGAAAGAATTGCGCGAAGAGCTATGGAACCGATTTAAAGATGCCTCTACAATAATCAACAAGCGTCATCAAGCATACTTTGAGAGCCGCAAGGAAACAGAAACTCAAAACGAAACAGCCAAAATAGCCCTGTGTGAAGAGATAGAGCAAATCATTGCATCGTTGGCCGAAGTTGATAGCTATACTGCTTGGGAAGAAAAGACTCAAGCTATATTGGCCATGCAAGAGCGATGGAAAGCGATAGGATTTGCTTCACGCAAGAACAATACTGTTTTGTTTGAACGTTTCCGTCAAAGTTGCGACACATTCTTTGCCACCAAAGCCGAGTACTTCAGAAAAGCCAAAGAAAGCCTCAATATCAATCTCGAAAAGAAACGCGCTTTGTGCGAGAAAGCCGAGGCTTTGAAAGATAGTACCGATTGGAAAGGTACAACCGACAAACTTGTAGCTCTACAAAAAGAGTGGAAACAAATAGGCTCGGTAGCCAAGAAACACTCTGATGTAGTGTGGAAACGATTTAATGAAGCATGTGACTATTTCTTTGAGCAAAAGAAAAAAGCATTATCGTCCAATCGTGAAGCCGAGTTGGCCAACTTGAATGCCAAGCAACAAGTAATAGATGCACTCAAGGCTATAGACGAGAGCATTGATGATAATGCCGCTCGTGCTCAAATGAAAGAGGCTGTTGCTCAATGGAATGGTATAGGACATGTGCCTTTCCGCGAGAAGGATAAGTTGTATAAGGAGTATCAAGCAGTCCTTGATGCCCTCTATGCCCGCTTCAATAGCAACCGCAATCGCAATCGTATGAATAATTTCAGTAATTCTCTTCAACAACTCGCCGAGGGCAGCACCGATAAATTGTATCGTGAGCGTGAGAAACTTGCTCGCAGCTATGAGATGAAGAAGAATGAGATACAGACATACGAAAACAACAAAGGTTTCTTGTCATTGTCATCATCACGCGCCGAAAGTCTGGTGCAAGAGCTCGATCGTAAAATAAAGAAGTTGCATGAAGATATGGAACTCATTGTACAAAAGATTGAGTTGATAGACAAAAAATTGCAGTAGTTGATTTTATTTTTACAGCATACAAGCAATGTTGCTTGTATGCTGTCTATATTCTTTGATAACAGTCGTATGCAGGCTTCAATCGACACACGACTGTGACAAATCACAATAATAAAGTGAGTATGGCTTCTAAAGGTAAGTATGGCAAATATTTGCGTAGCTTGATAGTGGCAGGTGATTATGTGTGTATAAACATAGCATACTTGATAGCTTGTGCCGTATTTAATTTTTACCCCGATTTATTTAATTTCTTAGTTTGGCTTTTTATCAATATCTCCTATATACCGGTTGTGTCGCTTTTCTCCAACACGCACAATCAGCGTATTATTTATGCCAACCATATTGTTATTAAAGCATTACAGAGTACCTTTTTTCATTCCATAGTATTTGTTGCCATCCTATTCTTCTCCAATTATGTCGATAGAATATGGGTGAAACAGATAGCAGTCATATACCTTATAATGATTGTTGTTATGCCCCTGTGGTGGATGACGGCACGCCGATTATTGAAACACTATCGTCGCAAGGGCTATAACTTTCGCAGAGTTATCATTGTGGGCTATGGCCGTTCGGGCAAGCTCTTGGAAAAAGAGATGGAGTCGGATGCGGGATATGGATATAGAATTATGGGTGTCTTTGATGACAGCAAGGAAGTTGCCGATAATACGCCCCACTACCGTGGTAAGGTAGATGATGTACAAGCCTATGTATTGGCCAATGATATAGATGAGATATATTGTGCTCTCCCCACAACGCAGGAGGAGAAGATTATGAAGCTCACCCGATTTGCCGAGGAGAATGTTATACACTTCTATATCATACCAAGTATGACACCCTATATACATCGTCGCCTCTATTTCGATACGATGGGTAACGTGCCTATATTGAGTATTCGCACCGAGCCGTTGGAAAATCCTGTCAATAGCTTCATAAAGAGGTGTTTTGATGTTGTATTTTCGGGCGTGTTCCTACTTTTCTTCCCGCTTATACTCATACCGGTAGCGATTGCTGTGAAATTGTCGTCGCCCGGTCCTGTATTTTTCAAGCAGAAACGTACCGGACTGCGAGGCAAGGAGTTTTATTGCTATAAATTCCGCACGATGCGTGTCAATGACAAGAGCGACCAGCAACAAGCTACCAAGAACGACCCGCGCAAGACCAAGATTGGTGACTTTATGCGTAAAACAAGTATCGATGAGTTGCCTCAATTTTGGAATGTATTCAAGGGCGATATGTCGGTTGTAGGCCCACGCCCTCACATGCTCAAGCACACCGAAGAGTATTCGCAACTCATAGATACATACATGTTGCGCCACCTTGTCAAGCCCGGCATTACGGGATGGGCACAAGTAAACGGATATAGAGGAGAAACAAAGGAACTGTGGCAAATGGCCAAGCGTGTGCAATATGATGTGTGGTATATCGAGAATTGGGACTTTTTCCTCGATCTTAAGATTATATATCTCACGATAGCCAATGCTATACGAGGCGAAAAAAATGCCTATTGAGCCGTAAGATATACAAGGCGATTGAATAAAAAATGGAGAAATTTCGATAGCGAGATTTCTCCATTTTTTATTTGTGTTACTCTATATGCTGTTGCGAGTCGTGAGGGGGCTTGTTTCTGAGCTTTTCTCTCTCCTCGTCGGTAAGAGTGCGGTAGGACAAGATGTGCCAAGTGGTGCCGGTGGCTATGAGTATAAGTAAGATGGTAAGCCACAATTTGGATATAATGACACATGAGGCTATAATGGTAATCCACAAGGTAGATATGGCAATAATCTTGATGCGCTTGGGGATGGCGCGGTATATATTGAAATTGGTTACTATCTCGTTAAAAAGAGGTATCGACATTGCCTTCTCATATAATGCCCGAGAGCCTCGCAACAGGCAGTATGCCGCAAGCAACCACAACGGAGTTGTGGGCAAT
The DNA here is from genome assembly GCA_045645425.1 of Barnesiella sp. Classification (GTDB taxonomy): domain Bacteria; phylum Bacteroidota; class Bacteroidia; order Bacteroidales; family Barnesiellaceae_A; genus Barnesiella_A. The sequence goes on along the minus strand of JAZRIS010000001.1, from coordinate 32,124 downwards.
ACGGGTAAGAACAAGCCACATGCGCCGAGTATAAATGCCACAACGCCTATGATAGTCCACACTATATTCATCCTTGCTATCTTGCTTGGTAATCGTTGGTCAATCGGAAGCCTCTCAACAACTCTTCGGCTGTAAGGCGTTTTTTACCTGCGAGTTGGAGTGATAATAATTGTAGATACCCGTCTTCGCATGCAATTTCTATCTTTTTCTTTCCATCGGTCACTATTGTACCGGGCGTAAGAGAGTGATTGCACTTGTTTCTTGAAACTTCAAAAATCTTTACACCTATGGCTTCACCTTCGGGCGAAACAAATTCGCACCATGCGGCAGGATATGGCGATAGGCCTCTTACTTGGTTGTAGAGTACCTCTACCCTACGCGAGAAATCGAGGTGGCAGGTATCTTTGAATATTTTGGGTGCGGGGCGCAAGGGTTCGTCGGTCATCAATTCCTCTTGAGGTATGGCAGTTACATTACCGGCAATGATATTATCGACAGTTTCGCACACCATCTCGGCACCCATTGTCATCAGCTTGTCGTGAATGATGCCCACATTGTCGGTGTCGGCTATGGCTATACTGCGACGTTGTATGACACGTCCTGTATCAATCTCGTGAGTGAGAAAAAATGTTGTGATGCCTGTTTCTTTGTCGCCATTCATGATGGCCCAATTAAGCGGAGCGGCACCACGATATTGAGGCAATAGCGATGCGTGCAGGTTGAAAGTGCCCATCGGGGGCATATCCCATACAACCTGTGGTAGCATGCGGAATGCAACCACAATTTGTAAGTGAGCTTGATAGCTGCGTAGTTCTTCGATAAAAGCCTCGTCTTTAAGGCGTTCGGGTTGCAATATAGGCAATCCCACCGACAAGGCATATTGTTTGACGGGTGAATATTGTATTTTGTGACCACGTCCCGCCGGCTTGTCCGGCATTGTTACAACTGCCACAACATTGTAGCCTCTCTCAACAAGTAAACGAAGGGTCTCCACGGCAAAGTCGGGAGTACCCATATATATAATGCGAAGGTCTTGTTTTGTCATATTATGTTATCTGTCAATCTTGTGAATAGTGTACCAATACACGGCGGTATGAGTTGAATATCTTGGACTTGGATACAAATCCTATGTATTTGCCATCTTCATCTACAACGGGCAAGTTCCATGCGTTGGTGTCATCAAATGTTTTCATTACGGTTTCCATGTTCATACCTATCACGATGCGAGCCACCGGCATAGACATAAATCGGCTGACAAACATGCGGTTGTAGAGTGCCGGACGGAACATGATGTTGCGAATATCATCGAGCAACACGATACCCAAGAGGCGGTTGTCGTTGTCGGTAACAGGGAATATATTGCGGTGTGACTTTGAGATTACCTTTACTACATCGCCCAGCGACATCTCGGGGTGTACAACCAAGAAGTCTTTTTCGATAACACTATCCATTTTGAGCAGTGTCAATACCGTCTTGTCCTTGCCGTGAGTGAGCAACTCGCCCTTCTTGGCCAGACGCATGGTGTAGATACTGTGTTTCTCAAATATGCGTATCGTAGCATAGGCCACGGTAGATGTTATCATGAGCGGAAGGAATAGTGCATAGCTACCCGTAAGCTCGACGGTGAGGAAGATGCCCATGAGCGGTGCATGCATAACACCCGACATGACACCGGCCATACCCATCAGGGCAAAATTCTTGTTGGACAAGTCGGGGGTAAACTCCAATAAATTGGAGGCGTATGCAAAGAAAAATCCGGCAAAACAACCCACATACAGACTCGGTGCAAATGTACCACCCACTCCACCGGCTCCATTGGTTGCCGCTGTTGCAAATATCTTGGTGAGCACAATGAGAGCAGTGAATGCGAGCATTGCCCACACCTCGTCGCTCCATGCGTATAGCAATGAGCCTCGCATCAATCCGTCGGTATTGCCGGCAAGCAGTTTGAGGATTGAGTCATAACCTTCACCATATAGAGGCGGTAACAAAAAGATGCACAGACCCAATAATATTGAGCCAAAACCAAATTTGCGCCAAGGGTTGCCCAAACGAGCAAACTTGCCTTCAATCCAATACATGACACGGGTGAAATAGAGCGAAACCAAGCCGCAGAATATACCCAATAGTATCACATAGGGAATACGTTCCATGCCGAATATCTCGGTCTGTTCAAACATAAATTCGGCAGCCGTACCGTGGTACAAGTAGGACACGGTAACGGCAGTAATAGAGGATATAAGCAAAGGAAGTACCGATGTGGCAGTAAGATCGACCATTAGCACTTCTATGGTAAACAATATGCCGGCAATAGGAGCCTTGAAAATACCGGCAATGGCCGAGGCGGCACCACAACCCATCATGAGCATGAGCACGTTGGGTGGCATGCGGAATAGACGACCCACATTGGAGCCTATTGCAGCGCCGGTATATACAATAGGAGCCTCGGCTCCTACCGAGCCACCAAAGCCTATTGTTACCGAACTTGCCAATATAGAGGAGTACATGTTGTGTGGCTTGACACGGCTTTTGCGTTGTGAGAATGCGTGCAGAATGCGTGTTACGCCATGCGATATATCATCTTTGACAACATAACGGACAAACAAGCCCACCAAAAATACACCCACGATAGGATATACAAAGTACAATCCGTTAAGGCCTTCATTCATCATGTGTGATGTCAGCAAGTGTTGTATGCCGTGAATAAGCCATTTGAGTACTACGGCCGCAAGTCCCGTAAAGAGTCCTACGGCAAAACTCATGATGAGTGTAAAGGTGCGAATACTTATGTGCGATTCTCTCCACAAGAGAAATCGCATAAATAACTCTTTGTATTTCTTTATTAATATAGATTTTTCCATGATTAGATGCTACATACCCCTACCGGTAATAACGGTGCGAACGGTGTGGATTATTATTTTTAAATCGACCAACATCGACATGTTTTCAAGATAGACTATATCGTATTGCAGTCGTTCTATCATTTCATCTACATTCTGTGCATATCCATACTTTACCATTCCCCACGAGGTGAGTCCGGGACGAATTTGATACATCAAGGCATAGTAAGGAGCTTGGGCTATGATTTGTTTGATAAAAAACTCGCGTTCGGGGCGAGGGCCTACCAATGACATATCGCCCTTGAGTATGTTCCAGAATTGGGGCAACTCATCAATGCGGTATTTGCGCATGAATTTTCCGAGTGGTGTTATTCTATCATCGGCCGAACTTGACAAGCGGGGTGTTCCATCGCTCTCGGCATCGGTGTACATGGTGCGCAACTTGTAGATATTGAATGGCTTGTGATGATATCCAATGCGCTCTTGCGAATAGAATACAGGGCCTTTGGAATCTCTCTTGATGAGGATGGCAAATATACCTATAATAGGTGCAATGAAAACGAGCGTTATAGCCGATACAATAATATCTACCAATCGCTTCATGTTGCGACCTCCGGCCGATATGGCGCAACTGCTCACATCTACAAGCGGTTGTCCATAGATGTTGGACAATTTGACGCGACCTATAAGATTGTGAAATACGGTACTCTGCATCTTGATGGGTAAATCAAGAGGATATAACTCGTTGATGACTGCATTGAGGTGCACTTGTCGGTTGTCATCTACCGCTACAATGATATATTTGATATTGAGCTTTTGACACAGTTCTTGTAGATTTTCGTTGGGATATACGGTATAAGGCAGTTCTTTGTATTTCTCCCCCTCTCCTATGTCAATATATCCAACGATGTTGTAACCCAGCGATTGAGTTCTCTCGTCAAGCTCTTTGGTTAATTTCATGGCTTGCTTGCCACATCCTACAACCAGCGTATTGAAGTACCATTCGCGATTGTGTATCTTGTGAGTTGCATTGAATGTGATGGTCAATCGCAATGAATATACACATACAAATTGCAAGGCAAAAAGAATAAAAATCAATTCGTAATTGTCAATGCGCAACGGAAGAATGTCGTTGATGAGCGCAGTGAAAAAAAGAATAAACGTATTGATAAAGGCCGACGATATAGTAGTGAATAGCTCATGCAGACGCGACTTGAAAAATACTATGTTGTAATATCCCGACAGGTAATATGTAGCCATCATAATAAGTGGCATGAATAGCTGTCCTATGAGCACATTGCGAGAGAATAGGAAATCGTCCAATTCGATATAGCCCGATGCTACGACCGGCATGTAGAACCGTACGATATTGAATAACAACCATGCAATGTTTGACATCACATAGTCGCATATTACATAATGGGCTACTTGTCTTTTTTCTCCAATCATTGGCGTATAATTTTCACTAAACCACCCTTATCGAGTTGTATGATGCCCGATGCCTTTGTTGGGATATTCTCGTCGCGACGAGCCTCTACAATATAATCAACGGCTTGTTTTATCTCATCCGATATGTCGGCAAAGGTGGCGGGCGATGGCTCTCCGCTTACATTGGCCGATGTGGATACGATAGCTTTACGAAAGCGGCGGCATAGTGCTTGCGAGAATGACTCCTGCGTAACACGTATTCCCACCGAGCCGTTTTCTCCCAATAGTTCGGGTGCCAAGTTGCGTGCGCCCGAATATATAATGGTGAGGGGCTTATCGGACAAATCGACAAGGTCGTAAGCTATTTCGGGTACTTCATCGACGTAAAAATCTACTTTTGTCATCGAGTCGGTGAGTACGATGAGTGCTTTGTTGTCGGCACGGCGTTTTATCTCATATACACGCTTTACGGCCGATGGGTTGGTTGCATCGCATCCTATTCCCCATATAGTATCGGTAGGATACAATATTACGCCACCACGATTGAGTACTTCACAGGCTTCTGCTATATCATCTTGTATGCTTTTCATATATTGTAGTTTGCTAACAAAGCTAAATGCAAAAATAATCAATAACAGCGCTATGGCAAAATATAACTACTACTTTTTTATCTTGTCATTGTTAAGCCATTATTTTACAAATGGGTATCTGCTAAATCAATATTTGTTGATATGATGAGCATTGAATGCCTGTTCGTCGATGTTGGCTTCCTTGGGTACCGAAACTTCTCGTAATTTGGAGCATTTATTAAACGCTCTCCATTTAATCTCTTTGACCGATGGCGGTATTGTTATGCTTTCGAGCGAAGTACATTCTTCAAATGCGTTTTCGTCGATGAGCCTGATGGTATTGCCCCATTCTATCTCTTTCAGGTTTTTACATTCGCCAAATGCTCTTCTTCCTATTACCTCTACCCCATCACATATTTTGAGCTTGTTCAACTCATAGTTGCACCAAAATGCTATTTCGCTGATTGTTTTGAGCGTACCGGGTATAACAAGAGATTGTATATTGCAGTGTGCAAATGCTCGATAGCCTATCTCGGTTATATGCTCGGGTATAGTGAGGTGAGTGAGCCCTGTTGCATTGAATGTCCACTCTTCTATCTTGCTTACACCTTGAGGAAAGGAAAAAGATTTAATCTCTCTACATAATACAAAGGCCGAGGCACCTATAGAAGTTACACTGTCGGGCAATGAGATATGAGCAAGTTGTGAGCATTGGTTAAAAGCCGAGACTCCTATCTTTTGCAGGTTTTTGCCCACTTCTATATCTTGCAGATTGCTACATCGGAAAAAGGCTCTATCTCCTATTGTCAATAGCGAGTCGGGTAAGGAAATAGAGATAAGATTGTTGTTATTGAAAAAAGTGTTTTCACCAATGCCGGTGAGCTTACCCTCAAATTCTATTTTGCCATAACCATCGACATAGGTGTGCGATATGATGGGTGCATCGAAATGAGTGGCATCTATATCAAGAATAGCAGTAGAGTTGTATTTTATTACAGAGGTTTCCATATTCTCATCTTGTTGTGTTTTTGTATAGTATTATTGGCATTCAAATTTATATATTAGATATGTAAAATGCAAGTGTTAATGCTTGAAAATATAAAAATAAGTAGGTTGTTAAAAGTTGCATGTAGCGCAAAAAAGAACTATCTTCGCCAAGAAATCAAGAAAAGCAATATGTTTTGGTTTGGTAAGAAGCAACAAAAGAAAACGCACCCAAGTCGTATAGGAATAGCTTTGGGTGGCGGAGGTGCGCGAGGATTTGCACATGTAGGTGTGTTGCGTGCGCTCGAAGAGTATGGTATTAAGCCGCATATAATTTCCGGTACGAGTGCAGGCTCGATAGTCGCTGCCCTATATGCCGACGGATATACACCGCAACATATTATACGTCTCTTCAGCGAATTGAATGTCAAAGAGCTTGTAGATGTGACCATACCTCGTGAAAGTCTGCTCAAATTTGATAAGTTTGTACATTTTATAGAGAAGAGATTGCATAGCAAACGCATCGAAGAGTTGGGCATACCTACCCGCATCATTGCTACCGACTTTGATAACGGCAAGAGTGTGGCATTTGATAGCGGAAATCTATCGCAATGTATAGCTGCTTCGTGTGCAATACCTATTGTATTTCCTCCGGTAGAGATAGATGGAATACATTATGTCGATGGCGGTGTGATGCGCAACTTGCCGGCAGCTCCTATCAGAGATTTGTGTGATGTGCTCATCGGTGTCAATGTGTCACCGATGTATAGTAGTGAATATGAGCACAACCTACTTTCAATAACACATAGAGCATACAATTACCTTGCTTCGGGAAATGTTTTTCCCGATATGGCTTTGTGCGATATTATGATAGAGAGTGAGGATGTAGCCAACTATAATGTATTTGATATAGACGAACAAGAAAAAATAGAAGAGATAGGGTATCAAAAGACACTTGAAGTGTTGAGAAACCTATCGGACGATAAAAAGCAACTTTTAAATATTACAGTCAATGAATGAAAAAATAGTTATATATCAGGTTCTTCCTCGCTTGTTTTCAAACACTTGTACGCATTGTATCCCCTTCGGTACAAAGGAGCAAAATGGCGTGGGTAAACTCAATCATTTTACACCGCATGTACTTGAAGAAATAAAGGCCTTGGGTATAACTCATATATGGTACACCGGAGTAATAGAACATGCCACACAGACCGATTACAGCGAATATGGTATTCGTCGCAACAATCCCTATATAGTAAAAGGTAAGGCCGGCTCGCCCTATGCCATTAGTGACTATTATGACATAGCCCCCGACTTGGCCGAGGATGTACCCAATCGAATGCGTGAATATGAGGCGTTGGTAGAGCGCACGCACGATGCCGGCATGAAGGTTATTATGGACTTTGTGCCCAACCATGTGGCTCGCGAATATTGCTCGGATGCCATGCCTCTCGGAGTAGAACAGCTGGGAGCACACGACGATAAAGAGAAGCAGTTTGATGTAAACAATAATTTCTATTATATACCTCGCCAACGATTTTCTCCTCGATTTTTTATTGGTCAAAATACCGGTAATGAATATAATGAATTTCCGGCGAGAGCTACCGGAAACGACCGTTTTGATGCCTATCCCGAGAATAATGATTGGTATGAAACTGTCAAGTTGAACTATGGTGTCGATTATCTCGACTGGCGCAAGCAACACTTTTTCCCCATACCCTCTACATGGTACAAGATGCGCGATGTATTGCTCTATTGGTGTAGCAAAGGTATCGATGGATTTAGATGCGATATGGTGCACATGGTGCCGGTCGATTTTTGGCATTGGGCAATCGCACAAGTCAAGCGTGAATACCCACACATTATATTTATAGCAGAGATATACGACCCCTCGCTCTATCGCTCGTATATAGAGTATGGACAGTTTGACTATCTGTATGACAAGGTGGGCTTGTATGACAAGCTGCGCGAGATAGAGTGTCATGATGTGTCGGCAGCTCAACTCTCCTACTGTTGGCAGTCGCTCGATGGCTTGTCAAACAATATGCTCAACTTTCTCGAAAATCATGACGAGCAACGATTTGCATCCATGCAGTATGCACAAGAGGCAAGTCGGGTATTGCCCTCGTTGGTAGTGTCGGCAACCATGAGTCGTGCTCCCATGATGATATACTTCGGACAAGAGTTGGGCGAAAAAGCCAATGATGCCGAAGGCTTCAGCGGAAGAGATGGTCGTACAACCATATTTGACTATTGGAGTGTACCCACGGTGCGTGCATGGTATAATGAAGGCAAATGCAATACCGACAATCTTACACCCGAACAATGTCAGCTGCGCAATAGGTATAAGAAGGTGCTTACACTATGTAACACAGAGAAGTCAATAGCCGAAGGAGAGTTCTTTGACCTTATGTATGTCAATTTTGATAATGGCTCATTCGACCCTCATCGCAATTATGCCTATCTGCGTTATACGCAAGACGAAATCTTACTTATTGCAGTCAATTTTGGCACGCAGAGCATGGATATATCAATCAACATTCCACTGTTGGCACTCGATATGATGGGTATAGAGTCGGATAAATACCCGGCAACCGAGTTGTTGAGTGGAAAGAGCGATGTCAAACATCTGCATAGAGCCATACCATTTGCGACAACAATAGAAGCCAAAGGTGCGGTAATATGGAAAATGAAAATTCCAAAAAAACATTAATAAAAGCGCAAAAAAAATGGCACAAAATGTGTGATTGAAACAAACATAATCATAACTTTGCAAAAAAAATAAAAACAGCTATATTTTCTGATAATATCTATGGAACAAACAACTCCTTTTAAGGTTTTCTCCGGTACAAATTCTCGCTATTTGGCAGAGAAGATTTGTAACAGCCTCGGTTGCGAATTGGGACAAATGAATATCCAACATTTTGCCGATGGCGAGTTTGCCGTTTCGTTTGAAGAGTCAATTCGTGGTTTGGAAGTGTACCTCGTACAATCTACATTCCCCAGCTCGGACAACTTGATGGAACTACTTTTGATGGTAGATGCAGCCAAGCGTGCATCGGCCAAGACAATCAACGCAGTAATCCCCTACTTCGGTTGGGCGCGTCAAGATCGTAAAGATAAGCCCCGTGTTTCTATCGGTGCCAAGCTTATTGCCGACTTGTTGAGTGCTGCCGGTATCGATCGTCTTATTACTATGGATCTTCATGCCGACCAAATACAAGGTTTCTTTGATGTTCCTGTAGATCACCTTTATGCCTCATCGGTGTTCATTCCCTATATCGAGTCGCTCAAGCTCGAAAATATGGCCATTGCAACACCCGATGTCGGCGGTTCAAAACGTGCCAGCACTTATGCCAAGTACTTGAACTGTCCTCTCGTATTGTGCGACAAGAAACGTAACAAACCCAATGAGGTTGCCGAGATGACTGTAATTGGTGAGGTAGAAGGTAAGGATGTTATACTCATCGATGATATGGTAGATACCGCCGGTACTATTACCAAAGCTGCCAACTTGATGATGAGCTGGGGTGCAAAATCGGTGCGTGCCATTGCAAGCCATGCCGTGATGAGCGACCCTGCATCGCAACGTGTACAAGACTCTCAACTTACCGAAATGATATTTACCGACAGTATTCCTTATACCAAAGATTGTACCAAGGTACATATCCTTTCTATCGCCGACTTGTTTGCCGACACTATTCGTCGTGTCAATAGCAACAAGTCTATCTCTTCGCAATATCTTCTTTAAGAATGAATTGCTGATATAACTATAAGCAATCTACATCTATCCTGCTATAATGTGTATAGTTGTAGGTTGCTTATTTTGTTTTTGTTATTAACAATCAAAAATATTATCGCTATGAAAAACAAGAATCGATTCTTTGCAACCACGTTGCTTGTGACGTTGAGCATGTACGCATGGGCCGGTGTGCCTCAGTCATTCAAGCAACTCAAGGGCGATAGCCAATCGCTCATAGAGAATGTCGTGCAACAGAAAAAAAGTCGCAAGCATGCTCTCAATACAGCCGAAAATGCTACCCCCGATGCACAAACCTATGCCTACACATGGGGCTCACTCGACCATGAGGATGGTATGTCATGGTATTTTACTCAATCGTTTGTTGAGCGTAAGTGGTCTATCGACTCATCCGAGATTGTAATATATGACAATAACTTTGAGGAAGTAGGCACGTTGAATGTTGTTATTCCCGAAGATATGGATGTAAATGATATTCAGCCTGTGTACTTTATTACATCGCAATTTTTCGATACCGATGCCTCGACACTCGAAATTCCTGTCTTTGTGCACGCTGTCGATAATGGAAATCAAATCAATAAAATATACATCTACAATCTTGCCGGTGAAGTTATACAGGAGTATGACTATCGCTCAATGATATATTTTGAAGCTCCCAATGGCTACCGTCGTGTCATCATGATAAACGAAATCAATGGCGAGATGATTATCGACTTGCTTTGTGCTGCCGAAGGCGAAACGTTGCCTACTGTTGAACATAGTTTTGTGATAGATATGGACTTGCTCTACTATAACAATGGCCCTGCTCTCAGCTATTATGTTCTCGATGGCAAGCCCTATTATAGTGTATCGCACTTTGAGAAACCCTGTATGGATGGCTTTGATATGGAAACATTCGTTCCCATACAAGCTCCCGACAACTATCTGGTAGTGAAGACTTACAATCAGGACTTTGAGATGTTGGATTCGTTGAGAATATCTATCGATCCAACCGATGAAGAGGCATACTATGGATTTGCATCATTGGGTATGTTTACCAATAATGATGTTCGCTTGGGCGAGTTCTCGGGCGATAATCAACGTAACTATATCATCACACACTACGATTATTATGCGTTGAGCGATGAGTTTTCATACTACTTCAGAGTGTATGACCAAGATGGAAATCTCATAAAAACTATCTTTGAGAATACCAACCATTGGTTTGGTGTGAGTGCGATAGAGGGCGAAGAGGAGCAAATGGTATTTCTGAAAATGACCGAGCAAGGACAGGTAATGGAAATGATAAATATCCCCTCGTGCCAAGTGTCATCGGTATTTCCTGCCATCATTGACGGTAATAATATAACAACTACCCTCGACCGCTATCCCGTAGGTGACGATTACCAATATGTAATAGGCTTGAGCCAAGCATATCTCAACGAAGATGGTGATGCGATAGCCCGCATAGGATGGTATAATCGCGATGCCTCGGTAGATCATTATGTAGAGTTTAACATTGGCAAGAATGCCGAGGGATTTACTCCCTATATAGCAAATTATGTGTTAAATCCCTACTTGTTCAATACCGACGATAAGCGTGAGTATTTCTACTTGGCAATGAACAAGCGTACCGACGGTAGCGAGATACTCGATAAAGTGCTCTATCTTGCCGATGAAGATGGCAAGGTGTTGCGTACCATAAAACCCGAAGAAGGCAATGAGATAGAGTTCTCAAGCGGTGATATATTTGATTATAATACGGCTTTCCCCAAGATGGTGTTGTCGTTCTATAATGGAGATAAGGATGCGTTTGAAATACTATTCTACAATCTGCCCTTCGACAAGTTTACAGGCATAGGCGATGGCACACAAGCCAATCCTTATGTGATAACTACTCCCGGTGAATTGGGCCAAATGCACACAATGCCTGCCGAGACATGTTATACGCTGGGCAATGATATAGATATGAGCCAATACTCGCAACCCTATGTGGCTCCGCAAACCTATACCGGTGTATTTGATGGCAATAACTATATTATCTCAAACATCAACCTCAACGGAACGGGTATTTTCGATACATTGCACAATGCTACTATCCAAAATCTCTCTCTACAATCGCCCGTATTAAATATAAATGCGAATAATGCCGATGCCGGTATCGTGGCCAATAGCGCTATGCAAGCTGTTGTTACCAATGTACATGTGCGTGATGCCGAGATAAATGCTTTCAATGGAAGTAACTATGTGGGAGGTATTGTGGGTCGTGCCACACAAACCAATATCAATACCGTTTCTGTGTTGAATGAAGAGCGACACTATTCTATAAACAACTTCGGAGGTATTGTGGGTTATATGGATGGCAGTAGTGTCAATGCTGCCGTTGCAACCGGATCTATGAAATATGCTACTCATTTCGGTGGTATAGCATCAATGGTATCGGCCGATAGTAAGATAAGCAATGCTCACACATCTTTCGATTTATTACTGCCTTATGTGTCGGGTGGTATAGCTGCTATATCCCATGGAAATATTGAGTATTGCTATGTCACCGGATTTGCCTATGGCGAACTTAGCGAAATAGATTACCCCAGACATGATTATGAGCCCATTGTGTACACCAATAATGGTACAATAAATGGTTGCGTTGAAGTGACCGATACAGATGGAATGACTCGTACATTCTTTGAGAGTATGGGATATGCCTATGGCGATAGTGCCGATGCTCCTTGGAAAGGCGACGGCCTGCCTATCCTCTATTTTGAGAATGAGTATGAGGGTGTACCTTCGATAGATGCAGAGGTTGAATGTGCGATTGTATATAATGGAACAATGGTAATAGTGGCCAATGCGCAACATGTGTCATTGTACAATGTGCAAGGTCAGTTACTTATTTCCAACAATACAGCCACACTCGATACCACAGGCTTGGCAAGTGGAGTGTATATCATCGTGGCAACCAATACACAAGGCGAGCGTATGACTCGCAAGATTGTGGTGAGATAAGTGTCACGAATATATTGTAAAAAAATATCGGTCTATGTAGCAATAGGCCGATATTTTTTATTACCCCATGGAAGATGTAGAAATATGTGCTAAATTTGCATCATCAATCAATGAATAAAAATTATGTCCTGTTTAAGAGTATTGCTTTGTATTATTTTTCCGCCTCTTGCCGTTCTTGACAGAGGCTGTGGCTCGGTAGCTATTGTTACAATCCTCACCCTATGTGGTTGGATACCCGGTGTTATAGGTGCGCTTGTTATCTTGAATAACAACAATAGCCCATCTTAACAAGGGGTGCGACCTCTACCCTCGCCTTGCGCTGCTTTAGGGATACTGAGTGCCGGCAAGTGGTAGGATTAAGCCATATCCCATATTGCCCGTATATGCTATATCTATAAAAAGTAAATGGCCACCGAAATTCGGTAGCCATTTACTTTTTATATGAATATTATTCAATTAGAAGCCCATCTCCATTTCGATGAGTTTGAGGTTTTGTCCATCGTTGAGGTTGTAGTAGATGCTGCGGAGGGCAACCATATACTCACGCTCGTTGGCATCAATTTGGTGAGCCTTCTCGTAGTAAGGCAATGCTTGACGATAGAGAGGAAGCACCTCGGCTTCTTTGGCAGCATTGAACTCTGAAGTATTGCTAATCTTCTCGCTCAACTCGTTGTTTTTCTCTACTGCTTGGTTGAAATACATACGACCCATATTGCCAAGAGCAAGTGCGAAGTTGGGGTTCATGTTGAGAGCTTTTTCAAAGCAACCAATAGCACCGGCTATGTCGCCTTGAGCTTCAAGGAGTTGTCCTTTTACGTTCCACAATTCGGGGTTTTCGGGGTCTATGGCAACAACGGCATTGAGTATTTCAATAGCTTTGTCATAGTCGTTAGAGGCAATGTAGAGGTTGATAAGACGAAGGCTGTAATAGTTCTCCTTTTGAGTAAAAGTAGTACCATCGGGGCGAGTAGCTACAACGTCAAGGTTTGAGAAAAGTTCGTTACCCTCATTGAGCGTGGCCACAAGATTGGCAGTGTCGCGAGCCATCTCATATTGTCCAACGAGGAATTTATATACGTTGTTTTGCTCATAGCCATTACCTTTGGCACGAAGAAGAGCTTTAAGAGTCAATTCGTCATCGCCCGAGTTCAAGGCTGCCAATGCGGCATTGTATTCGAGCATGGCATAGATTGAGTCGGCGGGCATGTTCTTGGCTACGGGTGCCATGAAGGGAAGGTCGCGTATCTCAATAAATATGTTCCACATTTCGTATGCCTTCAAGTAGTTTTGCTCGTTGAAGTAGCGCACACCGGCATTGATGTAACCATCAGAGTTGGCAATCAAGTCCTTTTGAATGTTCTTGATGTATTTGGGTTTTACCTTGCCCTTTTCGTTGGGGAGAGTGTCAAGACCTACTGCCTTACGATAGTATTTATAACCGTTTTCGAGCGCCAAGTCCATCTCTTTTTCTTTGGCTGCCATACCAAATTGAGCTTGCTCGTTTTCTTTCTCATAGAAGCGTTGCTCGATGTTACCGGCTACATACCATGCTTTTACATCCTCGGCCGACTCGCCGGCGAGAGCTTGTTGGATAGTATTACGGGCAGTTTTGAAGTCGGGCTTTTCAGATTTCTTTGCCAAGCTCCAAGCTTGATCAACAAGAGCCTTTTGACCAAACGAAAGTGTTGCAGAGAGTAGCAACAATGAGGCTGTCAATAATGTTTTTTTCATAATTTTTGTTTTATGGTGTTACGATATTTAGACTATTATTCATTGGTAGGGTTTAAATTCTCTTCGGGCGATGGTGCTTCTTGAGTGCCTTCTTGGGTTGCAGTAGAGGCCTCGGCTATCTCTTCTGTCGCCGATAGCACCTTGCATACCGATGCAATCTCGTCATTGCGTTTTTCGAGATTGATGATGCGCACACCTTGTGTAGCACGACCCATTACACGCACGTCGGCTACCTTCATGCGCAAGGTGATACCCGACTTGTTGATGATAACCAAGTCATTCTCGTCCGACACATTTTTGATGGCAACAACTTTACCTGTTTTCTCGGTAATCTTCATTGTTGCTACACCTTTACCACCGCGATTGGTAATGCGGTAATCTTCGGCGATAGAACGTTTGCCGTAACCTTGTTCCGAGATAACCATGATGGTGTCTTCTTGGAAATTATTAACGACAATCATACCTACCGTAGCATCTTGGCCATCTTCATCGAGGCGCATACCGCGTACACCGGTTGCCACACGTCCCATTTCACGCACAGTGCTTTCGTGGAATGTGATAGCACGACCATTGCGGTTGGCAATGACAAGGTGGCTGTTGCCGTCGGTGAGTCGTACATCGATAAGTTGGTCGCCTTCGAGAATGTTTATGGCGTTCACACCATTCTGGCGAGGACGAGAGTATGCTTCGAGTTTGGTTTTCTTGATGATACCGTTGCGTGTACAGAATACAAGATTGTGAGATTGGTTGTACTCGGGGTCTTGTAGCTGTTTCACGCGGATAAATGCATTGACCTTGTCGTCGGCATCAATATTAAGCATGTTTTGTATGGCACGACCTTTTGAGTTCTTGGCACCCTCGGGTATTTCATACACCTTGAGCCAATAGCAGCGGCCTTTTTGTGTGAAGAATAGCATGTAGTTGTGCATCGAGGCCGGATAGATATATTCGATGAAGTCTTCGTCACGTGTATCGCTACCCTTGGCACCCACACCACCGCGATTTTGTGCACGGAACTCGGTGAGAGGTGTACGCTTGATATATCCCATGTGCGATATGGTGATAATCATTTCGTCGTCGGCATAGAAGTCTTCGGCGTTAAACTCTTCGCTGGCATATACGATGTCGGTGCGACGCTCATCGCCATATTTCTCTTTTACCTCGTTCAACTCTTCTTTGATTACTTGCATACATACCTCACGATTGGAGAGTATCTCCTTAAATCGACAAATGGCTTCTTCGACTTGTTGGAACTCGGCATGCAACTTGTCTTGTTCAAGACCTGTGAGTTGGCGCAAACGCATCTCGACAATCGCAGCAGCTTGTTTTTCGCTGAGTGCAAATCGCTCCATCAATCGGGTGCGGGCTTGTTCGCCATTTTGCGATGAACGTATGATGGCTATCACCTCGTCGATGTTGTCGCTGGCAATAATCAATCCTTCGAGGATGTGTGCACGTTCTTCGGCCTTTTCGAGGTCATATTGAGTGCGACGTATCACAACTTCGTGACGGTGATCGATGAATGCTTGTATTAGCTGCTTGAGGTTGAGCAACTGAGGACGGCCATTGACAAGAGCAATGTTATTGACACTGAAAGATGATTGCAAGGCAGTCATCTTGTAGAGCTTGTTGAGCACAACGCTTGCGTTGGAGTCGCGCTTGATGTCTATAACGATGCGCATACCGCTACGGTCGCTCTCGTCGTTGATGTTTGAGATACCATCGAGGCGTTTCTCCTCTACAAGGTCGGCAATGTTCTTGATAAGCTCGGCCTTATTGACACCATAGGGAATTTCGTTGATGATGATAGACTCTCTGTTGCCATCGTTTTCTATCTCGGCCTTGGCACGCACAATGATGCGTCCGCGTCCTGTTTCAAAGGCATCTTTTACACCCGAATATCCATATATGGTAGCTCCTGTGGGGAAGTCGGGAGCTTTGACATATTGCATCAAGTCGGCCACTTCGGCTTCGGGGTTATCGATGAGAGCTATTGAAGCATCGATACATTCGGCCAGATTGTGAGGAGGCATATTGGTAGCCATACCCACGGCAATACCCGATGCTCCATTTACCAATAGTTGAGGTATGCGGGTGGGCAATACGGTAGGCTCTTCGAGAGTGTTGTCAAAGTTGGGCGAAAAATCAACTGTGCGTTTGTTGATGTCGGCAAGCATCTCTTCGGCAATACGAGAAAGACGAGCCTCGGTGTAACGCATCGCAGCAGGAGAGTCACCGTCTATCGAACCGAAGTTTCCTTGTCCATCTACCATGCAATAGCGCAACGACCAATCTTGAGCCATACGAGCAAGGGCAAAGTAAACTGATGAGTCGCCATGGGGGTGATACTTACCGAGTACCTCTCCGACGATACGGGCACATTTTTTATAGGGTTGATTATGGGTGTTGTTAAGACGCTCCATTCCGTACAAGATACGACGGTGTACGGGTTTGAGTCCATCTCTTACATCGGGCAAGGCGCGAGCCACGATTACCGACATCGAATAGTCGATATAGGATGATTGCATCACCTGCTCGATGTTTACTTTCTGAATTTTGTCTTGGTCTAACATATTATTAGTTTGTTTCTATTTGTTGTTTTTTGCTGCGCTTGCGTGACGGCTGTCGTGTCGCACGCGTGCGCGTACTTTAAAAGCGTACAAAGATAATAAATTTTTGCTCAACTCGGCACCGATTTATTGTTTTTTATAACTATAAATTTCGGCACAATATTTGTTTTATATGTAAAAACGTTTGATATATATTTTTATATACTTTGATATGACAAAAACCACTACCTTTGTCGCCGAAAAAGATAAAAGGTTAGGAGAATAAATAATATATGGAAAGAAATTTTTCGAGTCACGCCAAGGCTGTATTGGCCTACAGCCGTGAAGAAGCCGGACGCTTGCAAAATACCGACATCCTGCCCGAACACTTGATATTGGGTATTATACGAGATGGAGCAGGTCGTGCCATTGATGCCATGCTCAGTCTTGGTGTCAATCCGTTGGCTTTGCGTAAGATGATAGAAAATGAATTGTCATCTGATGCCGATGTGTCAGATACACAAGAGATTACTATAAATAAGAGTACAGACCGTGTGTTGAAAATGAGTATGCTCGAATCTCGCATGATGAAAAGCAGCGAAACAAGTACCGAGCATATACTCTTGGCTATCTTGCGCGATAAAAATACAGTTGCCTCGCGTATTCTCAATGACAGCAATGTGACATATGATGACGTTTTGTCTTATCTTAAAGGCGATACTGACACAACGTCGCATAGTACACGCCCTCAAATGGGTGCCGGATTTGAAGAAGATGAGGAGGATGATGAAGTGCCTCGCATGTCGTCGGGCAATCAGTCGCGACAAGCGACAGCAACCCCTACTTCGGGTAGTGAAACTCCCGTGTTGGATAATTTTGGCTCTGATATGACTCGTGCCGCCGAGGAGGGTCGATTGGACCCTGTTGTAGGTCGTGAAATGGAGATAGAGCGACTTGCCCAGATTTTGAGCCGTCGCAAAAAGAATAATCCTATACTCATAGGTGAGCCGGGTGTGGGTAAGTCGGCTATTGTCGAAGGTCTTGCATTGCGTATTGTGGAACGCAAGGTGTCGCGTGTGCTCTTTGGCAAACGTGTTATTTCGCTCGATGTAGGCTCAATTGTGGCAGGTACCAAGTATAGAGGACAATTTGAAGAGCGTATGAAAGCTATCCTCAACGAGTTGTCTAAAAATCCCGATATTATACTCTTTATCGATGAGATACACACTATTGTGGGTGCCGGAGGTGCTACCGGAACGCTCGATGCTGCCAATATGCTCAAGCCCGCATTGGCTCGTGGCGAGTTGCAATGTATAGGCGCAACCACGCTCGACGAGTATCGCAAGAATATAGAGAAAGATGGTGCTTTGGAGCGACGTTTCCAAAAGATTATGGTTGAGCCTACTACCGAAAGTGAAACCTTGCAGATATTGAAAAATATCAAAGAACGCTATGAGGAT
Organism: Barnesiella sp.; assembly: GCA_045645425.1. Taxonomy (GTDB): domain Bacteria; phylum Bacteroidota; class Bacteroidia; order Bacteroidales; family Barnesiellaceae_A; genus Barnesiella_A. The sequence goes on along the minus strand of JAZRIS010000001.1, from coordinate 13,818 downwards.
CATCATAATGTAACGTACACCGATGAGGCTTTGCAGGCTTGTGTCAAACTTACAGGTCGTTATATAAGCGATCGTAACTTCCCCGACAAGGCGATAGATGCACTCGATGAGGCCGGTTCTCGGGTACACATTACCAACATTGTTGTTCCCAAGGAGATAGAAGAACTTGAGCAACAAATAGAGGATGCCGGCAAGGAGAAAATGAAGGCTGTAAGTGCCCAAAACTATGAGTTGGCAGCAAGTTATAGAGATAAGTCGCGCGAGTTGCAAATAAAACTCGAAACCGCCAAGCAGCAGTGGGAAAGCCATGTATCGCAACATCGTGAGGTGGTAGATGAGGAGCAAATTGCCGAGGTTGTTGCCATGATGTCGGGCATACCCGTGCAACGTGTTGCCGAGGGCGAAAATCGTCGCCTCCTCGATATGAACGACAACATAAAGACGATGGTGATAGGACAAGATACAGCAGTGGATACTGTTGTAAGAGCTATACAACGCAACCGTATAGGCCTTAAAGACCCGAACAAACCCATAGGAACATTCTTGTTCTTGGGCCCCACAGGTGTGGGCAAAACACACCTTGCCAAGAAACTTGCCGAACAACTTTTTGATAGCAAAGATGCGCTCATACGCATAGATATGAGTGAGTACATGGAGAAATTCTCGGTATCGCGCTTGGTGGGTGCTCCTCCGGGATATGTAGGATATGAAGAGGGCGGACAACTCACCGAGAGAGTGCGTCGCAAACCCTACTCTGTTGTCCTACTCGATGAGATTGAGAAGGCTCACCCCGATACTTTCAATCTCTTGTTGCAAGTCATGGATGAGGGCCGACTTACCGACAGCTTGGGTCGTCAGGTCGATTTTAAAAACACGGTGATAATATTGACATCCAATATAGGTACTCGACAGCTCAAGGACTTTGGGCATGGTGTGGGTTATGCTGCCCCCAATGTCGATGAGAAGGAAAAATCGAGAGGTGTCATTACCAAAGCTCTTCATAGAGCATTCTCGCCCGAGTTCCTCAATCGTGTTGATGATATTGTGATGTTTGACCAGCTCGATAAAGAGTCTATATTCAAGATTATAGATATAGAATTGGGTAGTTTCTATAAACGCATAGAACAACTTGGTTACAAGCTCATTGTTACCGACGAGGCCAAGAACTTTATAGCCGAGAAGGGTTATGATGTGCAATACGGAGCACGTCCGTTGAAGCGTGCCATACAAAAGTATATCGAGGATGAGATGTCAGAGATGATTATTAGAGCTGCTATTCACGACGGTGATACGATTATGGCCGATTATGATGCAAATGAGGATAAGCTCTCTATCTCCATTGCCGATAGTATGTCGGAACAATAGTGAAATAATATAGATTTCAAGCCAAAATGTCAGCCCGTGCGAGGCTGGCATTTTTTTTGTAGTAAACTTGCTATAAGAAACAAATAAAAAAATATATATATCATGCAAAAAGGTACTATCGGGGTAACGACTGATAACATCTTCCCCATTATCAAAAAATTCTTGTACAGCGATCACGAGATATTCCTTCGCGAAATCGTTTCTAATGCCGTCGATGCCTCACAAAAACTCAAAACGTTGGCTTCGGTTGGCGAGTTTAATGGCGAACTTGGTACATTGGATGTGCGTGTTGCCATTGACAAAGAGGCCGGCACGCTCACAGTCAGCGATAGAGGTGTGGGTATGACAGCCGACGAGATAGAACGCTATATAAATCAGATAGCTTTCTCGGGAGCCGAAGAATTTGTAGAGAAATATAAAAATGATGCGAATGCCATAATCGGACACTTTGGTCTTGGCTTCTACTCTACTTTCATGGTTTCTAAAAAAGTTGAGATACGCACTCTCTCATACAAAGAGGGAGCCAAAGCCATGTTGTGGAGCTGTGATGGTACACCCTCTTTTGAGATGACCGAAATTGAGAAGGCCGACCGCGGTACCGATATTATACTCTATATCGACGATGAGAACAAGGAGTTCTTGGAGAGCGCTCGTGTAGAAACACTCCTTCGCAAGTATTGTCGCTTCTTGCCTATCCCCATTCTATTTGGCAAGGAACAAGAGTGGAAGGATGGCAAATATGTCGATACCGACACCGATAAAATCATCAACGATATGACACCGGCATGGACTCGTAAGCCCACCGACCTTACTGACGATGACTATCGTGAGTTCTATCGCGAAATATGTCCCGGAGCCGATGAACCTCTTTTCTGGATACATCTCAATGTCGATTATCCTTTCAATCTTACAGGTATTCTCTACTTCCCCAAAATTAAGAGCAACCTCGACCTCAATCGCTACAAAATACAGCTCTACTGCAATCAGGTGTATGTAACAGACTCGGTAGAGGGTGTTGTGCCCGACTTTTTGATGTTGTTGCAAGGTGTGATAGACTCGCCCGATATTCCCCTCAATGTGTCGCGCTCGTACTTGCAAAGTGATGCCAATGTCAAGAAAATTTCGACATACATTACCAAGAAAGTTGCCGATAGATTGTTGGAAATTTTCAACAACGATCGCAAACAATTTGAGGAGAAATGGAATGATATAAAACTCTTTATCGAGTATGGAATGCTCAGTGACGAAAAGTTCTATGAGCGTGCCGCCAAATTTGCTCTCCTATATAATACCGATGGTAAATTCTTTACGTTTGAAGAGTATAAGAATATCATAGCCGCCAATCAAACCGATAAAGAAGGCAATCTTATCTATCTGTATGCTACCGACAAGATAGCGCAATATAGCTATATCGAAGCCGCCACAGCGCGCGGATATGATGTGTTGTTGATGGATGGACAACTCGACTCTCATTATATAGGTATGCTGGAGCAAAAGTTTGAAAAGAGCCGATTTGTGCGTGTCGATAGCGATGTTATTGATAATCTCATACGCAAAGATGTCAATAGAGAGGTATCTCTCTCGGCACAAGAGCGTGAGGCTATGACTACCGTCTTTAAGTCACAAATTCCTGCCATAGAGAAGAGCGAGTTTATGGTGATGTTTGAGGCTCTTGGCGAGAATACATCGCCTGTGATGATAACACAAAGCGAGTATATGCGTCGCATGAAAGAGATGGCTGCCATGCAGCCCGGCATGAGTTTCTATGGCGAGTTGCCCGATACGTTCAACCTTATCATCAATACCGACCATCCGTTGTGCAAGAAGATAGTTGCCGATACCGATGTGGCTTGTCGTGAGCAAATTGAGCCTCTTGTGTCGCAACTTGATGTTGTCAATGCCGAGATTACTCGTCTTAACAATGAGCGCAAGGATAAGAAAGATGATGAAATATCGGTTGCCGATAAAGAAGCATTGCGCACAGCCGAGAATGAAGCTGCCGATGTGCGACAAAAGCAAGCCACTATATACACGCAATATGCACAAGAAAATAACTTGGTACATCAGTTGATAGACTTGGCACTGTTGTCCAATAATATGTTGCGAGGTGAAGCATTGAGCCGCTTTGTAAAACGTTCGTTTGATATGCTCCGATAGCATATAGCCCTATATAACAATAAGAGCGACTCATTGGAAAATCACCATGCAGTCGCTCTTATTATTTAAAGTGTTTGGTAGTAATAGATTATTTTATTTCTATCATCTCTATGGGTTGTGTTGCCTCTTTGTCAAGAGGATGTGTTGTAGATTGTACCGATGCAAAATTGATGCTTGCAAGGTCGATGCAACGAATGTTGCTGTTGTAGGCTGTGCGATAGTAGATGCGTCTATTGGTGAGGTCGCTCGCAACAGTCCATTGTGTTGCCGATGGCATATCCGGTATGGTATCACCTACATTATGTTCGGCGCCTATGGGGACATCAAAGTTGTTGAGAATGTGGAAACATTGCAAGACTGTGTCAAAAGCATTGCGACGTTGAGGCGCTGTGGCTACAAAGAAAGCCGCTCTCACAAATCGTGAAGGGGATGATACATCGCCCGGTATGCCATGAAAGGCCGAGCCGGCACTGATAGACGATAGCTCTACCCCATTCCACATTTGCGATGGTGCTACGCCGGGATGCAGATTGACATAATTGTTGAGGTTGGTTATATGCCAAGTAAACTCAGGAGCATTTGTAATTACGCCTATTTTGTTTTCGTGTATATGGTATTCTCCATCAATGATTTCCAACACGACTTGACGACCGTTTGGCTCGGCTATGCGCCAATGTATGGCGAGCATAGATGGCTCAAGTGACACTATATCTATTGCATTGAGTGCGGCTACAACCTCATCAATGGAGGCATATTGCGACAATATCCACTCTACCACTTGCAGGTCGGCAAGTGTTCGCTGGTTGTGAGCGGCATTGTATGGTGTGTAACTGCCATAGTGTGGAAAGTAGAAAAGTCCTGCCGATAATCCTGCCTCGTTTATTCCTTCGGCTATGAAGTCGGGCTCTACAACACTCATTCCTACAAATCCGTATCGGGCCTTAAACGACAATCCGTTGCGACCGGTGGGCGTGTATGAGGTAAAATCTTTGCCTCGTGGCACTATATTATACTCGCTTTTGAGTGGTGTTCCTGCCCATTCGATGGTGCGTGCAACAACAAAACTGCCATCACCGGCATGAAACGATATACCTGTACAAGCCTCTACGCCTTGCAAACTCGAAAGTGTTATGCACACTCCTGCTAACATCAACTGTTTTGTTTTCATAATATTACATGATTATATATATACTATTAACACAAAAAAACAATCAAGTGTTCTCCTCATTGCGGAAAAAAATGTATTTTTGTTATGTTAAAATAATTGGCTATAATGTGCGCAAATAGATATTTTACTGATAGTGAATGGTGTGACTTTCGTAGCACCTACCGTAGCTTGGTAGAAGCTGTGCGTGACGAGAAATGGTATGATGATATAAAGATATTGCGCTCGCTTGTAAGTAGCGCAGTAGGTCAGGGAGCACTCGTGCGTGACGAGCATGGCATCCATCCGTTGTTGCGTTGCATGCACACGGCTCTCCTACTCTATGACAAAGTGGGTGCCGAGCGTGATATGATTGCTGCTATATTCTTGTCACCTCTTGTAGAGAGTGGCTATATGTCGCTCAATGATGTGCAAGATAGAGTGCCTGGAGGTGCATACAAGTTGGTCAAAGGACTTATCAAAACAGGCGAGCTTGATGACAAACAAGTGGCAATAGGTAGCGAATATTTCAAGAACCTGTTGCTGGTTTTTGCCGATGATATTCGTGTTATTTTTATCATAATAGCCGATTGTCTGTGTGTCATGCGCATGGTCAATAATCATCCCGATGCCGACTACCGCAATCGCCTTACACAAGAGGCTTCAAACCTCTATGCTCCGTTGGCTCATAAATTGGGGTTGTATAAAATCAAGTCGGAGTTGGAAGACTTGGCACTCAAGTATTCCGACCGTGAAACGTATAATCTCATTGCGCACGAACTCAATGCTACCAAGCAGTATCGCGATGAATATATTGCCTCGTTTATAGCGCCCGTGAAGGCCGAACTCGAAAAAGCCAATCTCAAGTTTGAAATTAAGGGACGCACCAAGTCGATATACTCGATATGGAACAAGATGAAGAAGCAGCAGATAGGCGTTGGTGGTATCTACGACCTTTTTGCTGTGCGCATTATACTTGAAACAGAGGGTGCTGACGAAAAGTCGGACTGTTGGAAGGCTTTTTCGGTCGTTACCAATATGTATCCTCATAATCCGCGTCGCATGCGCGACTGGCTCTCCAATCCCAAGAGCAATGGTTATGAGTCGCTTCATGCTACGGTGGTAGGCCCCGAAAAGAAATGGGTGGAGGTGCAAATACGCACTCGTCGTATGGATGAAATAGCCGAGCGTGGCTTGGCAGCACATTGGCGTTACAAGGGTATCAAGAGCGAAGGTAACCTTGATACGTTGATGAATAGTGTGCGTGATATATTGGAGTCGGACAACGACGACCCGTTGGAGAAAATCAAAGACTTCCATATGGACATTTATGACAAGGAGGTATTTGTTTTTTCGCCCAAAGGCGACTTGTACAAGTTTCCCGATGGCTCTACTGTATTGGACTTTGCCTTCCATATACACACCAAGTTGGGATGTGCCTGTACGGGTGCGCATGTGAATGGTAAAAATCAGACAATCAAATATCAACTCAAGAGTGGCGACACGGTAGAGATACTCACCTCCTCGTCGCAACGACCCAAAAAAGAGTGGCTCAACATAGCCCACTCGGCCAAGGCTCGCATAAAAATTAAGCAAGCACTCAATGAGATAGAAAATAAGAGTGCCGAGCTGGGCAAGGAGCTATTGTCGCGTCGCATGAAAAATCGCAAGATAGAGGTTGATGAGCCTCTTTTGATGCGACTTATTAAGAAGTTGGGCTACAAGACGGTTACGGCATTTTACCTCCAACTCGGCGAGGAAAAGATAGATGTAAATGACGTGATAGAACACTATCTTGCTTTGGTAGAGAAAGAGAGTCAAGATGAAGAGCAACGCTCGGCCGGCGAATACACTCTCGATACGGCTCCTATCACCGATAATAAGTTGGATGAGTTGGTTATCGGAGGTGATATCAAAGGTGTCGATTATCGTTTGGCACGCTGTTGCAATCCTATTTTTGGCGATAGTATCTTTGGGTTTGTATCGTCAGAGGGTACTATAAAGATACACCGCACCGATTGTCCCAACGCTACCAATATGCAAGAACGCTATCCCTACCGTGTTATCAGTGCTCGTTGGGCAGGTAAGATGGGTAGCAAGTATGTGGTGACTTTGCGTGTCGTGGGACAAGACGATATAGGTATTGTCACCAACATATCGTCGGTAATCAATAAAGAAAAAAATGTATTTTTGCGCAGTATATCTATCGACTCGGATGACGGACTCTTTCAGGGACATATCTCTGTTGCAATAGAAGATATATCGAGCCTCAATACACTCATCAAGAAGTTGCGCACCATCAAGGGCGTAAAAGACGTGCAACGCGGTGCTATGTGATAGAATAAATAAAACTGATAAATAGATAAGGTTATGAAAAACAGACTCTTCCTACTCCCCCTGCTTCTCCTTGTAGTGGCTTGCGGAAATAATGAAAAATTGGCTCAAGAAATGTACAATGAGGCCGAACGATTATATCAAGCCGGTGATTATATAGCTGCAACTCAATGGGTAGATAGTATAAGTGCCACCTACCCCCAAGAGGTAGATGTGATACGACAAGGCATGTTGTTGCAATGTCATATCAACCAGAAACGATATGAGAAAGAGCTTATTGCGGTAGATAGCATGTACAATGCGGCAACAGACGAATATAACTCTCTGAAAAATAAGTTTGAGTTGCATAAAGAGGGCAAGGAGCAGACCTATGCCAACTATTTTTACCAAGGAACATATCGCAAAAACGAGGTGCGTAAAAGTGAGTTGCGTGTACATGTAACCGAGAAGGGCGAGCTGCAACTTATCAGCGTCTATTGTGGCAACTCTCCTATCAATCACACCGGTATCACCGTGCAAATGGCCGATGGCAGTACTGCACAAACAGCAACCATTGCCTATGATGGTGGCAAGAATTACCGCTACGCATCGGGAGGTCATACGGTAGAGATGGTTACATACAACCTGCAACAATGTGCCGATGTGGTGGCCTTGATAGCTGCCAATCCCGATGCAAAATGCCGTGTAACTTATGCGGGAGGAAAATCGCACAGCCTTTCGCTCGACAAGCTGTCGCGTGAAGCCATTGCTAACAGTTACCGTATGGCGCAACTTGTAACTCGTATAGATTCTTTGCAGTCGCAACGCGAATATGGTATTATTCAACTCGAACTTGCCGATCGCCAACTCATGAAGCTGGAAGACAAGGCCGCAAGCGAGAAATAATCAGTACGAAAGGTTATTAATACCCTACCACACCCGCCACGAGTACCTTAACTCACAGGCGGGTGTTTTTTTACCCCCCCCTATATTGTCTTGCGCCAACACATGGGGAGAAAACGCCTCGCAAAGCGAGGCGTTGAGGTAAATATTTGCACAACTATGTATGGTACAAGAGTTGGTAACCATTTCTGCCCCTATCTCGTTACACTCGCAGGGGCAGAAAAGATTACCTTACGGCATGCGCCTCGTGGTGTTGAGGTAACCTTTTGCTCCTCTGTGTGCCGAAGGCATATAGGGGAGCTGTCACTCATGGTGACTGAGGGGTTAAAAACATCCACAGGCGTTGAAAGACTTACGCAAAGTAGGTGGTAAATAAATCTCGACTAAAAGTCGTGTCGCAATGCCCCTTTTGGGCATGCGAATGAGTAGTCCCGTACAGTGGCCTGAAAGGCCGGTGGAGTTCCCGTAGGGAACGGAATATAGTAGCCCCGTACAAGCCGGAGCGTAAGCGACGGCGCAGTGCGGGGTGTCCGTCGCCTCCACCCTCCACCCACCACCGCCCGCCACAGCGGGCGATGGTGAAATAAATTATTACTGTACGATAAAAATAAATATACTGTTATATGAAAAAAATTCAGCACCTATTCTCCTGCGAGAATAGGTGCTGATGATGTGTTGTGTCTGTTCTGCGATTATTTTGCAGCGATCACTTCGATTTCTACCATTACGCCTTTGGGGAGGTCACGAACGGCGAAAGCGGCACGAGCGGGATAAGCCTCGCAGCCTTCGAATGCTTGAGCATATACCTCGTTCATGGGTACGAAGTTGGCAATGTCAGAGAGCAAAACGGTTGTTTTTACAACGTTTTCCATTGTGTAACCGGCCTCGGTGAGGATAGCCTTGATGTTGGCAAATACTTGAGTTGTTTGAGCAACGATACCTTCGGGTACTTCACCGGTAGCGGGGTTTACGGGAATTTGACCAGAGATAAAGAGCATGTTGCCTGTTTGGATGGCTTGGCTGTAAGGACCGATAGCTGCGGGAGCGTTGGTTGTTGCAATTACTTTTTTCATAATGTTATAATACTTAATGTGTTAATATGAAGTTTGTTGTATTTCGTCGGGAATGGGAATGTCGGCAACAAGTGTCTTGTTGGCATTGTCGTAGCAATATTGGTTGATTTGTTGCAAGATGCTGTTTGATGCCGAGTTGTTGCTGATAGACTCTACAAAGTCTTTGGAGCCTTTCTCGTCGATGAGCCTCAATAGGTGACCTATGGTGAGTTGGTGGCTGTCGATGGTAGATATATAGGCGTAGTCGTTGTTGATGGGTGTGGGCGCAATGAGTTCGATATGCAAGAGGTCATTGATGGCTCGCGATACAAGCGGTATGGGTATCATGTAGGCTTGCGACAATTCGTAGCAAGTGAGAGCCTCCTTGTTGTCGCGACGACGTGTGAGGATGATGGCCATGATGGTGAGCAATACTTGCTCGTAGTAGTTGCGAGAGATGTTTTTTATATCTTTTTCGTAGTCAAAATTGAATACATTTTGTGATGAGTATGACAATACAATGCCTATGAGGCATATGAGCCACGATAGTTGCAACCATAGTAATAGCAACGGGAGGAATGCAAAGCTACCATAAATGGCGTTGTATTTCGATACCCATATCTGTCCCGAGAGGTATATCCATTGAAAGACGTTGAATGCCGTACCGCATATAATGCCCGAAAAGATGGCGTGTTTGAATTTTACCTTGACGTTGGGCAACAACATATAGGCCAACGTGAAGAATATCCATGACAATACGTATGACGAAAATTGCATAATGTATTGTCCCAATGACGATATATAGGGTATCTTGTCGAGCAGTGTCGAGGCGAATATTGACATACCATTGCTCAACAACAATAATATGGGCAGTAGGATGAATGTAGCCATATAGTCGGTGATGCGACGTGCCAACTTGCGATTGGGCACATTCCACAGGTCGTTGAACGTGTTTTCAATATCGCTCATCAGTGTGATTAATGTCCACAATAACAATATGATACCTACACCTATAAATACACCGGTGTGCATCTGCTCGATATAGCTATCGACAAACGAAAAGGCATATTGCAACGCATTGTGATGAGCGGGAAATGCTATATAAAGCTGCTCCTCGATGATAGAATAGAACCCAAACCCCTTGCCTATGGCCAATATAACGACCAATGCAGGGACAATAGCAAGCAAAGTGCGAAATGTAAGTGCCGATGAACGTTGTTGCAACTGCTCGTTGAGGAAACAACGGATGGTGAGGTTGAGGGTCTTGATTATATGTATAAAGACGTTGTTGCTGCGACACTTCCAAACATCCTCGCTGACAAAAGCCCAACTCTTGCGTATGGCAAGTGTCATCTTGTTCCAATGGTCGATAAATTTGGGTGTGCTCATAGTTGTCTATATATATCTACAAAAAAAACAGTAAGTCTATAAGCCGGGTTATGTGCCTCTCGAAAGAGGTGTCTGTCATTTATCTTGACTTTATGTCGCCATAAAGCTCCTCGCGGTTTACCCCCCGGCATCGGACGAGCAGCCCTACTGCGCCGGTATACATAACCTTACAACCCATAAGACGTACGGCACGATGTGTTGCCACACCGCCCGGTGGGCTCTTACCCCACCTTTTCACCCTTACCACCTTGCGATGGCGGTTATTCTCTGTTACGCTACTCCACCCTCACGAATGGCTTCCCGTTAAGAAGTATGGTGCTCTGTGTTGCCCGGACTTTCCTCACAAGCTGTTGCCTGCGCGACAGACCGACCTACTGTAATGTGCAAAGGTAATGATTTTTTGTCGTTGCTATTCTATTATCGAACAAAAAATAGAGGAATAATTTGATATTTCGCCTCTCCGATGGAACAATTATGCCCTTTTCTTACCTTATATAATTGAAAGGCCCTCGTCGATGGTGTGCTCGCGTGGTAGCTATTGTCGATGATGCGTTAAGTACAGTTAAGCGCATGTCGTTGGTATTAAAAGTATTTAAATCTTTGCCAAGAATGATACAAGGAATTTTGGAAAGTATTAATTTTAACACACCAAAATATTAAAACCACGAATATTTAACATTTAAAACGAATATTTATGAAGACGGTAAAAGTAAGTGTAATTGCATCTGTATTATTGGTTTGTACAAGTGTAGTGTCTTGTGGCTCGGCTGTCAAGCATGAAGATGCCGAAGTACAGGAAAAGAGCATAACAGCCGAATATACTCCTACATCTTATCGCTCTACGGGACTTGATTTTACCAAGGCTGCCGAAAGCACGGTGAATGCAGTGGTGAGTATAAGTACAACGACTATTGCCAAGGGTGGTGGCTATAATGACCCGCTCTTTGAGTTTTTCTTTGGCCCCGGCTATGGCGGACAGCGTGAGCCGCGCCGACAAAGCGGATTGGGCTCGGGTGTGATTATATCGCAAGATGGCTATATTGTTACCAACAATCATGTGATAAATGGTGCCGATAAACTTGAGGTTACGCTCAATGACAAGCGAACATTTAATGGTAGGATTGTGGGTACAGACCCCACAACCGACTTGGCGTTGGTGAAGATAGAGGCCGATAATCTGCCTGTGGTGAAGTTTGGCAATTCCGATGACTTGCGCATTGGTGAGTGGGTACTTGCAGTAGGCAATCCCTTTGGTCTTACATCGACCGTAACAGCCGGTATTGTAAGTGCCAAGGCGCGACGTATAGGAGGCGATAACTCCAAGGGTCGATTGGATATTGAGTCGTTTATACAGACCGATGCTGCGGTCAATCCCGGTAACAGTGGCGGAGCGCTGGTAAATACGGCGGGTGAGCTTGTGGGTATCAATACGGCTATATTCTCGCAAACCGGCAATTATGCAGGATATTCGTTTGCTATTCCATCGAGCATCGTAAGCAAGGTAATAACCGACTTGCGTCAGTATGGCACTGTTCAGCGTGCTGTCATGGGTATCTCCTTCCAAGAAATCACCTCGGAGCTTGCCAAGGCCAAAGGAATAGATGTGCTGGAAGGTGTGTATGTGGCAGAGGTACATGAGCGAAGTGCAGCCATGGAAGCCGGTGTAGAGGTTGGTGATGTGATAACGGCCATTAATGGTGTGAAGATAGTCAATGGTGCTTCGTTGCAGGAGCAGATAGGTCGCTTTACTCCCGGCGATAAAGTGCGTGTTGTCATAAGAAGAAATGGTAAAGACAAAGAGGTGGAAATGGTGTTGAAAAATGCCCAAGGTAATACTGCAGTAACACAGTCGGTCGATTTCTCATCGTTGGGCACAGCGTTTAAAGAACTGTCGGATGCTCAAAAACGAAGTTTGAATATACGCAATGGTGTTGAAGTTGTAGCTGTCAAAGATGGAAAATTTAAGTCGGCCGGTATAAGAGAGGGTTTTGTTATACTCGATATAAACAACACACCCGTTGCATCGGTTGAAGATATAGAAAAACTCTTTGATAATATCACACGCTCGAACAATGAGCGCAAAGTGATGTTTATAACCGGAGTTTACCCCAATGGCAAGCTCATGTACTATGCGGTAGATCTCTCGGAATGATGTAGTGCAAGCAAGCCGTAGAGGGGAAAACTCATGCGGCTTGCACCACATTATGATAGAAAGAGTTGCTATGTAAACTCCCCAATAGAAATGAAAATTTATCAAACAAACTTATATCTTCAACTTGCAATATTCTTGTATTGTTCACAATAAAGAAGCGTATATCGACGTTGGATAAATGTACTGATAATGCGAAAGAATAAAAAAGTTTATTTGCATACTGCAATTTAACATTATTTTGTATGTGTTATAAGCAAATAAGTCGTAACTTTGCAATTCACATCATATTGTAAGATGAGACAATTAAAAATTACCAAATCAATCACTAATCGTGAGAGTGCATCTCTCGACAAGTATTTGCAAGAAATAGGTCGTGAAGACCTCATTACTGTCGAAGAAGAGGTAGAACTCGCACAACGTATCAAGCAAGGCGATCATGCAGCGTTGGAGAAACTCACCCGCGCCAATCTTCGTTTTGTCGTTTCTGTTGCCAAGCAGTATCAAAATCAAGGTTTGAGCCTTCCCGACCTTATCAATGAAGGCAACTTGGGCTTGATAAAAGCGGCAGAGAAATTTGACGAAACACGCGGATTTAAGTTTATCTCGTATGCTGTGTGGTGGATACGACAATCGATCCTGCAAGCATTGGCCGAGCAGTCGCGTATTGTTCGTCTTCCTCTCAATCAAGTGGGCTCGCTCAATAAAATAGGCAAAGCCCTCTCGAAGTTTGAGCAAGAGAACGAGCGTAAACCCTCGCCCGAGGAGCTTGCCGAAGAGTTGGATATACCCGTAGATAAGATTTCGGACACGCTGAAAGTATCGGGTCGCCACATATCGGTAGATGCTCCCTTTGTTGAAGGTGAAGATAACAGCCTCCTTGATGTGTTGGTAAACGACGACTCTCCTATTGCCGACCGCTCGTTGATTGACGAGTCGTTGTCGAAGGAGATAGAACGTGCCTTGCAGTTGTTGCAACCTCGCGAGCGTGAGATTATCAAAATGGTCTTCGGTATAGGTTGTCAAGAGATGACACTCGAAGAGATTGGCGACAAGTTTGGCCTAACCCGCGAACGTGTGCGCCAGATTAAAGAAAAAGCTATCAGACATTTGCGTCAAAAGGCACAGAGCCAATTATTGAAGTCATATTTAGGATAATAGGTCTGATGAAAGCACAAAAGCCACCCTCGAAGGTGGCTTTTTTTGGTATAATGGACAAAAGTGGTTGGTAAAACCGCCTGTAAATTATTAAACATCAGTCAATTATAATACCTTTGATGAAACGCATTTCATCAAAGGTATTTTTTATGCAAAAAACAAGAAGAAAAAGATGTCCGCAATGTGGT